>JBMNNY010000138.1:0-5818 GCA_050942765.1 Bacillota bacterium
AAACCATTCGCGCAACTCTCATGCGGACAGTTTCATTCGGTAGCTCTCGCGGGCGATGGCACTGTTTGGGCATGGGGACATAATAATTTCGGTCAGATTGGTAATGACACAATCACGGAGATGGCGCCGCTAACACAGGCAGTAGGCCTGACAAATGTTACCGCCGTCTCTGCTTGCTTTACGCAGAACGCCGCTCTTAAAGAAGATGGCACAGTGTGGGTTTGGGGCAGGAGCACCAAAAAACCCGTACATGTCAAGGGACTTGACCATGTCAGCGCAGTCGCAGCCGGCTGGTCTCATTTTCTGGCTCTGAAAAGCGATGGCACCGTCTGGAGCTGGGGCCTTAACGAAGATGGTCAATTAGGTGATGGAACCTACACTCATAGCACAACACCTGTGAAAGTTGAAAACTTAACTGGCATCGTTGCCATCGCAGCTTCCCGTAAGCATTCGATTGCGTTGAAAAGCGACGGTACGATCTGGACCTGGGGCGCCAATGACAATGGCCAGCTTGGCATTAAATTGGCAGGCACCAACCGCCCCAAGCCAATATCAAATCTGACCGGGGTCATTGATATTGCCACCTCCGCCACCCATGGCGTAGCCCTTAAAAATGATGGCACTGTCTGGGCCTGGGGCGAAAACACCTATGGTCAGCTTGGGGATGGCACTACCACGAAGCGCACCACCCCGGTACAAGTGGTAGGTCTTACTAATGTAAAGGATATTGCGGCGGGCGAAGCACATACCATTGCGCTTCTGAACGATGGTACGGTTTATTCCTGGGGTCTGAACAATGACGGGCAACTCGGAGACGGGACCAGAAACGACAGCCTCGTGCCGCAGCGAATCCAGCTTCTAAATTCCATTACGGCAATCGCCGCCGGCAGTAACTTTAGCCTTGCGCAAAGCAGCAACAAAATCTTGTGGGTGTGGGGCTCAAACCTGCATGGTCAGCTTGGTGATGGAACAACACTGGATCGGTATAGACCGGTCATTATGAAAGTAGATTTTAACTAAGGTCGCAATAAAATCCAGAGGAGTGTTGTAATGGATAAGCGCCATGGCCCGAACCAGACGTCCCTTTTTGAAGGTCTGTCCTACGGCGGTTTCTTCCTTGGCCAGAACATCATCTATCTTATTCAGTATCAGTACCTGCTGTACTTCTATACTGAACATGTCGGCCTGAGCATTGCCTCGACCGCCACAATGATGCTCATTGCCCGTATTTGGGATGCCCTTAACGATCCCATTATGGGAGCCCTCGTCGATAAGTTGAATTTCAAGGGCGGCAAATATCTCCCCTGGATTAGAGTGGCCACTTACTTATTGCCGCTGTCCCTGTTACTGGTTTTCGTCAATATTAACGCTTCATATTCTCTCAAGCTGGTCTTCGCATATGCCACTTTTCTCTTTTGGGATATGATTTATACGATATCCGATGCGCCGCTGTTTTCTCTGTCCACGGCCATGACCAGCAACATCTACGAACGCGACAAGCTGCTGTCGTATGGGCGCTTTGCTGCCGCATTAGCTGCCATTATCAGCGCCGCATTTATGGTCTTAAAGGCCGGACTGGGCTGGACCGGAACTGTTGCCGTTTTTATGGCCTTTTCATTCCTGGTCATGCTGCCCCTGCAGTTTACGGCTAAAGAACGCGCCCCTTACAAGCGCAGCGCCGATATTTCCTATCTGACAATCTTCAAGTACTTGTTCAAGAACAAGTATCTGCTGATCTATTACGCCGGCTATCTGGCATATGAAGGCACTAATACGCTGCAGATTATGGCCGCCTATTTTGCCAACTCCAACCTCGGTGATGAAGGGCTTGTCATGACTATTATGGCAATAACCGTCATTCCGACATTGCTTGTCTCTCCCTTCCTGCCGCGGCTGATTAAGTGGATTGGCAAAAAGAAGCTGACGATTTACAGCACCATCTTGACGATTATGTTAAGCATCATACAGTACTTCATCGGCTACGACAACTTTACCTTATTCTTGGCCTTCACATCAATTCGGGTGCTGTTTATGATGCTTCCGCCGCTAATTTATGGTATGTTTACTGCCGACTGCATCGAGTATGGCGCGCACGTCAACGGTGAACGTACCGAAGGAATCTCTTTCGCATTGCAGACTTTTGTGACCAAAATGGCGGCTGCTTTCTGCTCGGTGCTATGCCTCCTGCTGCTAAAATACTTCGGCTATGTCGAACAGGCAGCCCAGCAGTCCGCGCGCACGCTACACGGTATCTGGATTATTATCACTCTGGTGCCCGTAATCGGTTATCTTGGTATGCTGGTCGCTATGGCATTCTACAAGCTGGATGAGAACACCGTGCAACAATACATCAATGACAGTATTGCTCAATCAACTGTAGCCGGCTTGGTACGATCGGCAGACGGAATTGCGGATCTGCCTGGCACGGATATGCCATCTGCGAATATACCCCCCGCCGGCATATCAGGTGATCAATAGGCGATAGCAGGAACAGGCCAATCATGAAGATTATCCGCTAACTGAACACTCTGTAACAAGGGAGCGTTGTGCCAATGGGTAAACGCGCAAAGCTCAGCAAAGACAGCCGTATCAAGGACATATACCAAAACCCGATCGGGCATGATGTGATCTATAAGATTCTGCTGCAAATGGGCAAGAGTGAACGCTGGGTCACCAATGCCCTGGTGGGCAATATTAAGCTGAAGACCATTGCCAGACTCACAAAGGGGTTGCTGGGCGAAGGATTTGCCGATACTTTCTTAGCCCTGCTCAATACCGATGATTCCGGTGCCAGCCTGGAAACCGCCCAGACTGCGCCGGAAGCCGTGGGGTCGGTGCATCCGGCGCAGCCAGCGCAGCCAGCACGGCCGAATCCAGCCTGGTGGAAAGAGGCACTCGTTTACCAGATCTACCCCCGCAGCTTTAAGGATTCGAATGGTGACGGCATTGGCGACCTGAACGGCATTCTCGAAAAGCTTGATTACCTGGCCGAACTGGGTGTCGATGTAATCTGGCTTTCGCCAATTTATGATTCACCCAATGATGATAATGGTTACGACATCCGTGATTATCACCGTATCATGGCGGAATTCGGCACAATGGAAGACTTTGATCGCCTTCTGGACGGCGTGCACCGCCGCGGCATGAAGCTGATCATGGATCTGGTGATCAATCATACCTCCGATGAACACGCTTGGTTTCGGGATTCACTGCATAACCCGGATTCTCCCTATCGTGATTACTATTTCTGGCGGCCCTCCCCGTCCTCATCCGCAGCGCAGTCCACGGAACCTGCGCTCCGGCCGCCCAACAACTGGACCTCATTTTTCAGCGGTTCGGCCTGGAGATATTTTCCCGAGTGCGATGCCTGGGCGCTGCATCTTTTCTCGCAAAAGCAGATGGACCTGAACTGGGAAAATGATCGCCTGCGGGCGGATCTATACGACATGATCAAATGGTGGCTTGACAAGGGTATTGACGGCTTCCGCCTGGATGTGATCAATTACATCTCCAAGCAGCCCGGCCTCCCGGACGGCAATGAAGCCATCGGCAAAATGATGGGCTATTACGGTATCGAACATTACTTTCATGGTCCGCGGCTGCACGAGTTTCTGCGTGAAATGCGCCGGGAAACCTTTGAGCATTACGATGTCTTCACCGTCGGAGAAACGCCGGGTGTCGGTATGCAAATCAGCCGGCTCCTGACGGCGGAAAGCCGCCGTGAACTAGATATGGTCTTCTCTTTTGATCATTTGGAAAACCCGGGCAAAGTGCGCTTCGATGATTATCGCTATGACTTACGCTATCTGGGCGACTATTTCCGGGATTGGATGGAACACTACGGCAACGACTGCTGGATGGCGGTCTTCCTGGAAAACCATGATAATCCGCGCATGATCTCCAAAGTCAATCCGGATCCGCAGTACCGGGAAGTGCTAGGCAAGCTGCTGGCCATGTTGCAGCTGACCCTGAAGGGAACCCCTTTCCTCTACCAGGGACAGGAACTGGGCATGGTGAATGCCGATTTTGGCACTATTGATCAGATGCGCGATGTTGAGAGCATAAACCTGTATCAAGAACTGCTGCCCCGGATGGGGGCGAACGCTGCTTTTCAGAAGGTGCTTTGTGGCAGCCGGGATCATTCCCGTACTCCAATGCAATGGGATGGTGCTGCTGCCCATGGCGGGTTCACTGTTGGTGAGCCCTGGCTGTATATGAGTCAGGATTATCGCCATCACAATGTTGCGACTGAGCTGGAAGATCCCTGCTCCATTCTGAACTTTTACCGGACACTCATCCGCCTGCGCAAGGCAGATCCAGCAGCGCTGATCTACGGAGATTTCAAAGCTGCCTCCCGGAAAGGGACTAACGTCTTTGCCTATTACAGGCTTTCCGACAATGGCAGCCGCTATTTTGTCGAACTGAACATGACGGCTGCCCCTCAGAAAGCGTTCCGCAAACCATCCGGTTGCACGCTGGTGCTCTCCAATTATGGGGATGCGCCTGGTGCGACGGTCGCGGCTGCCGAGGCTGCTAAGGCTGCTGAGGCTGCCGTTGCCGCTGCGGCTGATCGGCACTCCAAAACCCTGCGCCCATACGAAGCGAATTTGTACCGGATTTTGTAACTACTTGGTAATAAACCCGACAGTAACCCGTAACATATTCGTTGTATAATGTAATTGCAGACATGATGTGTCAATACTACTTAATTTGGGGGGCTCTGCAATGACCAGGTATAAGCGCCATTTTCTGCTGGCAGCATTACTAATTTCCTTAATTGGCATCTCCGGATGCGTCGACTTGAATGAAGTGGATTTATCATGCCGGATACCGTTAACGGAGTACTACGACATGGTCGGTTCATGGAACGACTTGGTGTCTTACAGTGATTCCAAACGCGTGGATAATATGGTGAACGCCATTTTCACCATGATCAGCCTGAGAGATTACGCTAATATGCGCTCGCAGCCGGTCAGCTTTGTCGCGGGCGGATCACTTTATCATTTGACTTACAGAGTCGGTGAAGCACCACTTTTACAGGATGCCTACGGTAATCCGGTGGCTCTGACGGACTTTAGCGTTGATCGCAATGGTAATCTGGGAAGCTTTATTGCGTGTACGCTGGCGAATGTCGGCACGGAAGTGTCGTATAATGAAGAATACTCCCTCACCTTTACGATGCCGCAAACAGGCAAAACTTGTGCGGTTTGGATTTACTCCTGGGTTAGCATCGGCATTAATAAGGCGCAAGGCTCCTATACGGATATCAACGGCAATAAGGTCTATTATGACTATCCTTACGCCCAGGTTAAATGGGGTACCAAAGTAAAAACCGGAGTGTGCTATTACTTGAAGGGACAGCACTTTATCCCGGTTGAAGGTGGTCATCTCGGATTATATGTCTTGATCACGGATCGCAATTTGGATGGCTATCTCACCGAGCAAGATTTACTGACGATTGAAGCCCGCGCCAAAGGTGGCACCAAAGGCGGTCTGCATAGCTCAACTTACCCGATGAACCAGTATGTCCCGCTGACGGATGATTGGGGTTATATAATGAACCTCATCAGCGAACCGGGGCCGCAGGGTATGAGCTATTTCTTGAACATTCAGCGGCAATAACAAGCACAGCTCAGTCGCGAAACAAATAATGACAGGCTCTGAGTAGCCGGTCATTATTTATTCCTTATTATCATTAATCAATTGACACTCCAGACCGCCGCCCGCGCTGGGCACCTACGAGTTTAAAACAAGCTTTTATATAGCAGACTGTGACACGTGTCTCGGTGTTTTTGATTCTGGAAAAACCATGATCGCA
>JBMNNY010000139.1:0-5815 GCA_050942765.1 Bacillota bacterium
GCAATGCCAAAAGCGATGAAAGGCCAGTAAAGTACGTTAAGGATTTTGGTAATGATTACGGAGAAAGCCTTCTTTGGCGCAGTTGGCGCGGATGGCGCGGTCTTTTTCCCTTCGGCTTCGGCGTTTTCTTCTTCAGGGCTTCGCTCTTGAGCCGTAGCAGCAGTTTCTGAATTAGTCTTTTCAAAAACCCGGGCAAACTGCATTAACCATTTATGAAGAAACGATTTAAACGCAGGTTCTGCCAGCGGCTCTGATGATTGAACCAGATTAGTTTCCGAGGGTTTAATTTTGTATTTACTTGCTGCCAATACCGACACCTCCGCTATTTAGATTTAGTTGACTAATGCAATGAGTGCCTTGCGCTCTGAATGCGCTGGATAAACATGCCGAACAAATGCGCCAAATGCCACCAGCCATGCTGCTAATGCCATTTATAGCCAAGCCACTCATGCGGATTATTCGAGTTTTTCCTGAGATTTCCTCTAGGATTCGCAAGCTCGTGCATCTCGGGACTTATCGTTCGTAATGCACATACTTTGTCATGGGGGAGAGGAATCTGGCCTGGCAAGGGCGAAAAGTTAGCGATTAGAGCATCGGGCAACCAATTCTTTGGAAAGCAGGGATTAACTTGACCATGAATCTGCGGCGCAGACTCTGGTATGTCTGCTGCCTGCTCGGCAGCGGTGTCGCAATCCTGTTCTTATATACATTACTTCATGAGGGCGGACATGCGCTAGTGGGAATTTTATACGGCGGTAAAGTGGATCGTATGGTCTTAGGCTTAAACGCACATGTCAGCATTTCCGGGGCAGAATATTCCCGGACCGGTCTGGCGCTGCTCAATGTCGCCGGACTTCTCTTACCGGTTCTATTCTTGGTGGTGGCACTAGCGGTCTATCAGGCGAAAATCAAGAGTGCCTTATACCACTTCTTTTACGGCGTTTTGTGGATGGCAATTTCGGGCTCGCTGCTGGCATGGGTGATCATTCCAATCATCGCTTTATTTGGCACGCCTCCGCAAGGCGATGATGTCACCAAATTTATGACAAATACCGGCCTGAATCCGATGATAATGATCCTGGCGGCGATTTTGATTGTTGCCGGATTGATCATTCTGGCATTAAAAAAGGGTTTGTTTACGACAATTGCCGGGATTCTGCGCCCTCTGCTACGTGCCGAACCTCAAAAAAAGGAAAAGGTCCCCTTGCCAAGAATAGCTTTCAGGATGATCCTCGGCATCGCACTGTTGCTTGTCGTTATCCTGGCCGGGTTTCGCATATTGACCTCACAGCCCGTTTTGGAAACGAGATTCTCAATGACAGTCACTCAGCAGACCGGGGATTTGAAGCTGCCCTTCGAAGTAAAGCGAAGTAAACATTATGACATGAGCCTGTCTCTGGATGCCAGCGGTATGCTGACGGATATCCAGATATATAATGAAGAAGGCCAGCTGATTTACCAAAACCTGGCTGAATACTTCACATTTGACGGTAATGGCAATCTTGAACTGGAGCAAGGCCAGTATGAGATGGTCTTAACTTTTCTGATGAACCCGCAGGATATGGAAGAACATTTTCGCATGATGGGTTATGATTTCAATGAGGAAGCAATAGCGACGCTGGCGGAAGTTTTTGATGCGGATTTGGACGCCGATTCAGATAGTGTGGCATTTGGGCAGGCGACTGATCAAACATCCAGTCAGGCATCCAGTCAAGCGCTCGGCCATAGGATCATATTCTCAGCCACGATCAAATGATGGAACCTCTGGGAAGGAGCATACAGGAACGAAAAACGCGGGAAAGGAACATCACAATATGAAAGTAATAATTCACGACTTGGAAAGTAGTCGGGCCCAGGCACTTTTACCAGCGCCAGCCTCGTCCGCCAACGCCAACACAGTCGTTATATCAGACGATGGCACCATCCACAATTGCATCGGCTGTTTTGGCTGCTGGGTTAAGACCCCGGGGGCTTGCGTTATTCGCGACAATTATGGCGACCTTGGGGCGCTCTTGGGAAAATGCGATGATGAACTGATAATTATCAGTCGCTGTTTTTACGGCGGGTACAGCCCGTTTGTGAAAAACGTCCTCGACCGGTCGATTTCATACATACATCCGGACTTTGTCATCCGAAATAAAGAAATGCATCATAAGCGCAGGTATCGCAATCATTTCGATTTAACAGTCTGGTTTTATGGCACAGATATTTCCGAATGCGAAAAAGAAACTGCCTTGGAGCTGGTGCAGTCCAATGCCGACAATTTCTATTGCACGTTGCGCAAGGTTGGCTTTGTTAGTGACATTTCAGAAATTGCGGGGTTGATCAAATGAAAATTGCTTTGATTAATGGTAGTCCGAAAGCAAGCGGCAGCCTGTCCGGACAGATTTTACAGGACTTGCGGGAGCGGCTCCTTGCTCATTCACGGCAAACAGATGGCAGCGCATGCGATACTGACATCAGTATTTATCAATGTAATAAGCCGCAGATTAACCAACAGGATTTGTGGCAGATCGCCACCTGTGATGCTCTGGTCTTTGCCTTTCCGCTGTATGTTGACAGCATACCATCGCATCTGCTGCGATGCTTATCTCAAATGGAGGAATACTTGAGACCGCTTTCGACCGGTAAAGAAATGCGGGTTTATGCCCTCGCGAACTGCGGTTTTTATGAGGGAGTGCAGAACAAGCTGGCCTTAAATATGATGCAAAACTGGTGCGCCAAAACCGGGCTGATCTGGGGACATGGCCTGGGGATTGGCGGAGGCGGGATGCAGGCTTCAATCCTCGGAATCCCTGATAATCACCCCATGAAACGAGGTTTGGCAGGAGCGCTAAACAACATGACGCGCCATATTCTTAGCGGCAGCTCAGCCGATCACGCCTTTATCGATCCCGCTATTCCGAGGTTTGCCTACCAGATTGGCGGAGCAGTAGGGTGGCGCCAGCAGATCAAAGCCAATGGGCTGAAGGTCAAAGACTTGGCATTGCGGAGGTGACGCATCTAGCACGCCAATCATAGATTTGAAACATAGAACAGTCCTGTCTGTGTTAGATTGACGGGACTGTTCTTTATTTTTTCGAAGAAAAATAGCTCGAACGTTCGTTCCCGACTATTTGTGACGCTAATGCCTGCTATACTGAGTTTAAATCACAAGCAGGCAAGGGGTGTTCAAATGTCGCTGCTAGGATGGATTATTTTCAGTCTGATAGTCGGCGGTGCATTGGTGGCGTTCTGGGATTCGATCCGCAATTGGCTGACCACAACAGTATTTGATTGGGTTGAACGCAACTTCGGTTATGCAGCGCGCCAAAAAGTGACCAAAGCATTCGTCAAAGTTGATCGCATAGTTACCGGCGTTCGCAGAAGAGCGCAGATGCTGATCAATAGGCGCTCATTTGTCTTCGAAGACAGCGTAGCGCTCGAATCTTTGGACGAGGAAGCGCAAAAGGAACTCCTCAAAGGCAAAGTGCTGGTTCAGGAGATTTCTCTGACCCAGTAGTGCTAGCCGCCGCACGCCCGCGCGCCGTGTACGCTCCCTAATCATAACCGAAGGAAGGATGAGGCTGGTTTGAAGACACGTGACAGGCAAGATCATGTCGAAGCATTCCTAAGCCGCTTCGAGAAAAAGGTTAACAATTGTAATCTGATCATCGAAAATGTTGCCAGAAATGAAAGTACCGAAGCAATCTTGGATGAGACGCTCCTGAAGCATTTTATTATAAGACCAATGCAAGAGATGACCAAATTCAGGGGCAGCAAATATATCGGCCATCCGGCAGAAGTTAGGATCAAGCTGGGGGTGCCGGAGTTTATATGTCAGGATGATGACACCGACGACGGCAGCAACGAGACCGCAGCTTCAGATGCCACAAATGCCTGGCGCGGCTCGGCCGCGGCTGGCTGGCCATCAGCAGCAACTGCTCGAAGGGCTACCTTCCCGACTGATGCCGCAGGCTATCAGAAATCCGGCACCGCCGAATCGAGACTCTATGATTTTATCGAACCGCGTTATGCACTAGACGACATTTATCTGCCCCAATCGGTTAAAGAGCAAATCACGGAAGCGCTCCTGCTGGTGAAGAACCATGACACGCTCTTTAATGTATGGGGCCTTGAAAATACTGTCAAGAAAGGTACGGGCTTGGTCTTTAATTTTTATGGCCCGCCTGGTACCGGCAAATCAATAACCGCTGAGGCGATCGCCAAAGAAATCGGCCGGGCGGTAATGCTGGTCAATTATCCTAATCTGGAATCGAAATACGTTGGCGAAACTCCCAAGAACATTCAAAAAGTCTTTGCCGATGCCAAACAGCGTGATGCAGTCTTAGTTTTCGATGAAGCCGATTCATTCCTGGGCAAGCGCCTGACGTCCGTAACACAGGCAGCGGACTATGGCGTGAACGTCACGCGCAGCACGATGTTCATGGAAATCGAGAAGTATAACGGAATTGTGATATTTACAACCAATTTGGTCCGAAATTATGATGCTGCATTTATGAGAAGAATCCTGGCCAGTGTGGAGTTTACTATGCCAGACCAAAACGGACGACAGGTGATTTGGGAGCTGCTGCTGCCCCCTGCTATGCCGCTCGGCGATTCGGTCAACCCGGCGGTCCTGGCGGAAAGATACGAGGATCTAAGCGGGGCAGATATTAAAGACGCAATTTTATTGGCCGCTTTGGCTTGCATCCGCTGCGAGGCGAAGTGCGTTGATCTGACACATTTCGATCAGGCGATTAAGCGCATTCGTAACAGAAGATTGCCGGAGCCCAAAATCATGATAAAAGAGGAGGATTTATAATGTCATTGGGGCTGGTCTTAGCCGCTGTAGTAGTTGGCGCAGGGTTGCTCGTGGCTTTCTGGGATAAAATCCGGGAATGGCTGACCGGTGTGGTGGCGGATTTTATCGAAACGATGTTTGGTACGCAAGGCCGCACTTATTTCACAGCAGCTGTTGTGGCTGTGGACAAGGTGATCATCGGTGCCAAAGAAGCGATCCGCAAAGTCGTTGATGTGCGCTTCGGGAAGTTGGATAAACTGTATCGAATGCAGGAATTTGATGAAACCGCCAACTATACCAAAGAAGAATTGGAAGAAATTGATAGGAACGTTGTTCTAACGCAAACTTTTGTGCAACAGCAATCATAGGCAAACTGTTATGCTCCCTGTGAGGTAGTCCTGAATCAAGTCCTAAATCGGACGCTGTTTCAGGTGCCTGCCCTTCGGGAGCATAATGCTTTTTGCGCCGGGCGCAGATATTTCGTCGGCCCCAGATATTTCGCTCAGCCTATTTTAACCGCAATAGTGACTCCGTCTCCAACAGGGAGGAAGGTGCTTTTTAAATCAAGATGTGACAGAATTTTGCGGTTGAATGTTTCGATCGGGGCAATGAGATCATGCCATTTCGGATCCAAGTCCTGCACCGGGAAAAGCGTGTCCTCGGCAACCAAAATACCATCGCTCCTCAACAGCCGCACGCAGTCGTCCAATAGCGGGGCATAAAGCCTTTTATCTACCTGGATTTGTGCCTGTATAACGTTTCCCCTAGGGCGCGGGCTCAGCGAACAGTGCCTGCAGATCAAAGGTTAAGTCCGGGAAGTCCGGATGCGTAAACATGCCTTCAGCGGCACGGACAGATACTGCATAATGCCCCCCTTCCAGTTTATAGCATTCAATTATGCAATTTTCAGGATCCACAATCCAGTAATGCGTCACCCCGGCCTTTTGATAGCAATTCAATTTGCGGACACGATCGGTACGTGCTGTCGAAGGGGAGAGGATCTCAACCACAAGGCTGGGGAGTGAATCAACT
>JBMNNY010000140.1:0-5795 GCA_050942765.1 Bacillota bacterium
AAGGATTCGTATTTTTGAAGTAGAATTAAAAGCAGTCTTGGGACAAGGATGGGACAGAGAAACCTTTTTTGTGTCTCAAATGAGGAGTGATGGTGTGTTTTTATTGAATATCGGGCTGCTGGTGGCGGCATATTTGATGGGATCGATCTCCTGGGGAAAAATTTTTGGTAAGCTGCGCGGAGTGGATTTACTGCAAGTAGGCAGCGGGAATACCGGCGGAACAAACGCCTTGCGGGCGATGGGCCCGGTAATCGGGCTGCTGGTGTGCTTGCTTGATTGCGGCAAAGGAATTGGTGCCGTTTTACTGGCCCGCTATTTTGCATCAGCAGAGTGGGTGCCATTGGCAGCCGGATTCATTGCGGTTGTCGGCCATAATTATTCCATTTTTCTCGGATTTAAGGGCGGCAAAGGGATTGCCACAACTGCAGGCGTTTACCTGGTATTGACTCCGCTGGCGCTGGCATGCGCCGTTCCTGTCAGCCTGCTCGCAATCTCCCTGACCAAATACGTGTCACTCGGTTCGCTGGTTTTCGTGGCGCAGATGCCTGTGCTTATCTCCCTGATTAATCCAGAGGCGGGCCTACTTGTATTAGCGGGCTTGCTGGCGGCGATGGCATTTATCCGGCACAGTAGTAATATTAAGCGGTTATGGTCTGGCAATGAGCGCCGGCTGGGAGAGCGCGCCTAACGTATAGGACGTAAGGCGCAGGGCGCTTGGCGTTGGCTTTGGTGGAGCTAGCTGTCAGCCGCATTGGCTGATCAGCCTCTATTAGCCGCGCCTGTCTTGCCAGGCGCACCTGTCGCGTCCGCCGTGTCCATCGCACCTGTCGCACCTGTCGCGCCAGACGCAGACGCGCCCGCCGTGTAGAGCCGCGGTTTCTTGTACCAGTTGCCCGGCAGATAACGCCATAGACTGAGCGCGAATCTGAAAAACAGATCGATTGTAAAAGCCACCCAAACACCTTTTACACCAAAATGCTTACTTAAGATCAGTGCCAGCGGGATTCTGATTAACCACAGACCAGCCAGCGCAATATACATCGGAGTGCGGGTATCACCGGCACCGCGTAAAGCGCCATTGAAGACACTGGCAATGTTCTGAGGCGATTGGCCAAGGCCCATTAGCATCAGATAAACTGCTGCCAGCTCAATGACTTCCGTATCATTAGTCAGCAAAGACAGGAATTGCTTCGGCAGGAACAGCAACACTGCGGCAGCCATGGCTGTAATCACGATTGCCCAGCGCACTAGCTCTGAGGCATATTTTTTGGCAAGTTCCGGACGGCCTGCTCCTAACGACTGACCAATCAGTGCGGTAGTGGCAATGCCCAGACCTGCGGAAGGCATATATGAAATTGCTTCCGCCTGTAACCCAAGTTGGTGCGCAGCCATGGCAACGCTGCCAATGCTGACAATCAGACGGGTCAGAATAAAAGCTGCGACTTGCCAGCAGACATGCTCGGCGGCAGCTGGAATCCCAACCGCGAGGACTTTGCGGGACGTACCGCGTTTTTTGGCAGCTCCGAAAAACGGCAGGGGATAGAAAGCCCGCAATAATATGTTTATTGAAACAAGAGCGCCACATCCTTGGGCGATAACGATCGCCAGTGCGGAGCCGTTCAACCCCATGGCCGGGATTGCACCCAACCCGAAGATTAATACATATTGCAGGGCGGCGTTAATCACATTCGCTCCAAAGGCAATCAGCATTGGAGTGCGGGTGTTGCCCATACCGCGCAAGATACTGGCAGTCAGCATCGTAATAACCATAAAGGGAACACTCCAAATGGATATCCTAAAATATGAAGTTGCTGCCGCCAACAGATCTGTCTGCGGATTGAAAACCATCAGCGCTTGTTTGGTAAAGAAAAAGACCGGCAGGACAGTGGCTGCCATAAATATGAGTGCCATCCATAGTCCACTGCGGGCAATGCGTCGGCTTTCTTCCTGTTCGCCCGCTCCGGTTGATTGGGCGATTAAGACGGTTACTCCGGTGCCGATGGCCGCAAAAATGGCCCAAATTAACTGGGTGAATCTGTTGACCAGGCCAACAGCAGCGATGGATGTGGCACCAAGGCGTCCGACCATTGCCATCGCCACAAGGCCGACTGTCATCTGAAGAATATTTTCGACGGTTACTGGCCATGCCAGACGGAAGATATCGCGGCGAATATTGTTCATTGAGGATACCTGCCCTGTCATTAGAATTGCGAACTTAGAATTGCGAACTTAAAATTGCGAGCTTAGAATGGCGAATTTGGGATTACAAGGATTGCAGGGATTGCGAATTTCCTATGCGAACTACTTAACTATAGCATGCTGGGCTGTTTTCAACAAGAATAAGAACATACAGATCGGAACATACAGTCAGGAGATTGACGTCAATGAGCCTTAATATTGTGATGGTTGAACCAGAAATACCGCAAAATACAGGAAATGTCGCCAGGTTGTGTGCTGCTGCCGGAGCGCGTCTGCATTTAGTCCGACCGTTTGGGTTTCAGTTGGACAGCAAACATATGAAAAGGGCGGGACTGGATTATTGGGAGTTTGTCGATATCGTAACTCATGACTCCCTGCCAGAGTTTATGGCATCACTTTCTTCAGAACGCTTTTTTCTGGCCACAACTTCCGGGCATCACAGCTATCATGATGTGCAATACCGCGATGGTGATTATATCATGTTTGGCCCTGAAAGCAGAGGCCTTCCCAAAGAAATGCTGCGCACCTATCCGGATCAGACAATTAGAATTCCAATGGCAAAGCAGCGCCGCTCACTGAATGTAGCCAACTCGGCGGCGATCATATTGTATGAAGCGCTGCGACAGTTGGATTTTCCGGCACTTATAAAATCTATGTAAAAGTTGCAGGAACACTTTTAATTAAGGCAGAATATGACGGTGATTCCAAATAAACTAGGAGGGGAAAGCGATGTTTAGTTCACATTTTAAGAAACTGATGACTTGCTTATTGACCCTAGTGGCTGTTTTAGCGCTGATGGCCGGCTCGATTGCTGCTGCTGATGCGCAGAGCACAATTACAGTGCTGCATGTTAATGACGTGCACGCCCGGATGGAGCCGTTTGCTCCGGCCACTGACGCCCCGCTGGTTGGCGGAATGGCCAATATCGCGGCTAAAGTATTTGCCATTCGCGAAGAGCAGCCTGGCAAGGTGCTGGTTCTGTCAGCAGGCGATATGATCCATGGTACCAACATTGCCAATCTGTTTGGCGGTCGTCCCATGATTGAAGCCATGAATCTAATTGGTTTTGATGCGATGGCTCTCGGTAACCATGAGTTTAACTATGGTCAGGAAGCCCTGCTGGCTTTGCAGGAAAAAGCTTTGTTCCCATTTTTGGGTGCTAACATTACCAATCCTGACGGGCAGCCGTATGTAAAACCATATATCATCAAAGAGATTAATAATATTAAAGTAGCTATCCTGGGCTTTAGCCCGCAAGAAACCCCGATCGCGGCACATCCGAAGAATGTCGAAGGAATGACTTTTGCAGATCCGATTGAAACAGCCAAGCAACTCGTTAAGATCCCGGAAATTCAAAATGCAGATCTGATTATGGCTTTGACCCATATCGGGGCAGAGATTGATCGTAAGCTCGCTGCTGCAGTTCCGGAAATAGACGTTATCGTTGGCGGACATAGTCATACGCTAATCGATCAGGCCGAGAAAATCGGCAACACGATTTATGTCCAGACAGGCGAATATGGTCAGTATCTTGGCCGGTTGGATCTGACAATCTCCAATGGCCAGGTGGTCGCCTCCAATTACAAGCTGCTGCCGGTGGATACCAGTCTGACGCCAGTTGCCGGTGTCCAGGCGCTCATCGATAACTATAACGCGGGCCTCAAAGATATGATGAGCACGGTCGTCGGAGAAACATACACCGATCTCGACGGTGCCCGCGAAAATGTTCGCACCCGCGAAACCAATCTTGGCAACTTCATCGCCGATCTTATGCGTCAGGCGGTTGGCGCTGATATCGCTCTTGAGAATGGCGGCGGCATCCGCGCCAGCATTCCAAAGGGTGAGGTTACTATTGGTGACATTTATACCGTACTGCCTTTTGATAATACCCTTGTATTGATTGAGGCTACAGGCGAGCAAATCTGGAAGGCACTCGAAGTGAGCGTCAGCAATTATCCGGAGCAGTCCGGAGGATTCTTGCAGGTCTCGGGATTGTCGTTCGTCTTTGATCCGAATATGCCCGCAGGTCAGCGTGTCGTTAGTGTTACAGTCGGTGGCGCTCCGCTGGATCTTGCCAAGACCTACAAAGTGGCGCTCAACGACTTTACTGCTGCTGGCGGTGATGGCTACGACGTGTTGAAAGACGCCAAAGTGTTGGCAGATACTGGTATAATGCTGCGTGACGTGGCTGTGGAACATTTCCAGTCTGTCAAGGGCATCAACCCGCAAATCGAAGGCCGCATTACCTTGAAAAAATGACCAGGAAATAGGATCTTCACAGAAACCATGCACTATGGTATACTAATATGGCATCGGGGAAGTGGCTCAGTCGGTTAGAGCGCTGCGTTCACATCGCAGAGGTCAACGGTTCGAGTCCGTTCTTCCCCACCATATGAAAACTGTTAAAGGCTATTCCATCACAGATGGGATAGCCTTTTTTTAATGCCCTAGTTATCAGCATAGATTCCACGTTCCGGGACAATCTATCAAAGAAAGGCAATTTTGGGTATGTGAAAGGAACAGGTAATGGAAACTGGTGTACAGGCAGCTCCTGGTCTTTATGAACCGATCAGCGAGTGGATGGGTTTATGCGAGGCTTTGATCCAAAGAGCTCTGCAAACCGGAAGGCCGACGGTTGACCGGGTGCTGGCGGATTTGCCCTTCGGCGGCAAGAGGTTACGCCCGACCCTGCTGTTGCTGTTTGCTGCGATGGGCTCTGCGCGCAGAGAACGCGTCGTCAAGTTGGCGGCCGGGATGGAACTGCTGCACTGGGCGACATTAGTCCATGATGACGTCATTGATGAATCGGATATCAGGCGTGGTCAGCCAGCGCTGCATTGCCGCCGCGGCGAACGGGCAGCTGTAATCGTCGGTGATTTTTTGTTTGCCCGGGCTTATGACTTTTTTGCCTCTTGCGGAGCATCCGCTTGTCGCACAGCAGATGCGCTTGTCAAAGCGATGTGTGAAGGCGAGCTGATGCAAATGGCGAGCGGCTATCGTCCTGAACGCACTGAAGAAGATTACTTTGACTGTATTGAGAAAAAAACAGCTATTTTTATTGCTACCGCATGCCAAATGGGTGCCGAGTCCGGAAATTTGGCACTGCATTTGTGCAAGGCTGCTGCTCGTTTCGGCAATGCCCTGGGTATGAGTTATCAGATTATGGATGATCTTCAGGATTTCAACGAATGTGTCAATAGCATTAATGGCGTTAATGGTGCCAATGGCATCAATGATGCTCATGGATTAAATGGTGCCAATGCAGCTGCAACTGGAGCCAAATTGGCCAATCGCGGAAATGATGCCGCGCGGGGATTGTTTACTTTACCGCTCATTCATTACTACCGGTCGCGTAAAGTACAGGAGCAGGCGCGGCGGCAGCGTCGTGGTGGAGAGCTGCCGCTGGAATGGGGTAAGGCCTGCTGGATCGCATTGGGGTCGGACCCCATCATCTATCGAGAATCGCTGTCTTATGCCCGCAAGGCAGCAGTATGTTTCTTGGATAAAGCCTGCGAAGTGCTGGACCTGTTCCCGGCCGGTGCCCCCAAAGATGCCCTTGGCGATCTGGTTAATGCGCTCTATAAATCGATCAAAAT
>JBMNNY010000141.1:0-5764 GCA_050942765.1 Bacillota bacterium
ACGTAAGTCCAGGTGGTATCCATCAGAGTAAAGGAAAATTGTGTCCCGTCCACTCTCGCCTTGGCATCGGCATCCTTGCCAATGACCAGTGTGAGCTCATTTCCTCCCTTAATCGTATAATTGCCGCGCATTGACTCGTCGTTTGGACCCTTATATCGATAGCTTTCCTGAGTAAATTCAAACGTATCGGTATAATCAGGGTCTTTTTGCCTGAGCTGTTCAATGGTAATCGTCTCTCCGCCGGCTGGTTTCACCTGACTCAAGCCCCATACGCCCTGCATATGCGCATCCCGTGCAGCGCAGCCCAGGAGCACCGCCGTCAGAGCGAAACCGATGAACAGAGCGGTTATGCACTTGAGGATGCTTCTTTTTGCATTACACATCATCATCTTCAAAAACCGACTTTAAAAATGCAATGCCGTCCCTCGCAAGCACTTCAGGCGACTCTGCAAACGGCCTTCACATGGACGCAGCCCTGGCGATGACTTTGCAATCGGGGGTAAAAGATTCGATCACCAGCGCGCCTTTGTAGTCCACGTCCTTCAGCGCATGTTTGATGCCTATCCAGTCAAGATGGTCCTCTCCGGGCGTGCCCCGGTCATTGGCACAGGCATGGAAGCCGAACAGGCGGTCCGCACATTTTCGAATGGCTCCCGGAATGCTTTTTTCCTCGATGTTCATATGGAAGGTATCCAGATAAAGGCCCACCGTGTCCGACTGGAAATCCCGAATAAACTCCAGTCCCTGATCAACGGTATTCATGAAATCTGTTTCAAAACGGTTGAGCGGTTCAATGCTCAGCCGTACGCCCCTGCTCTTGGCATATTGAGCGCATATCCCGATGTTTTCCTTGGCCCACTCACCTGCTCGGCCTTTTCCTGCGGGGCCGTCTGCCGCGCTTTACCCACCGCCGAATACATGGGGCCCATGACATATCCCGACTCAAGTTCGTGCGCCATATCGATGACGCGTTTGGCGTGATTGATGCCCGCCTGGCGGATATCGGCGTCTTCTGAACTCATGTCCCTTTTGGGGCCAAAAGCGCCGCCTATAGGCACATCAATGCCGACTTCCCGCGCCGCTCGCTTGATGGTCTTGGCATCCAGGTTATAGGGGTCCTCGGCGGACATCTCAAAGACATCAAAGCCCATGTCCTTCACTTTTTTCAGTAAGCCGATATGCTCCGTGGTGAACGGTGAAATCCATGCCAATGAGTTAATGCCGTACTTCATTTCATAATCTCCTTTATTTAGCTGTCTGTAAATATATCGTCACGCCCTGACGGCTTCATCACTCAGGACTTGCTGAACTGACGCTGGCGGATAATATCCATCAGCACCGCGATGAGCATGATGGCTCCCAGCACCACCATCTGCAGGCCCTGAGGCACAAGAAGCATATTCATGCCGTTGTTGATGACGCCAATGAGCAGCACGCCAATAATGGTACCGGAGATACGGCCTTCACCGCCTGACATGCTGGCCCCGCCGATAACCACGGCCGCAACGGCGTTAAGTTGGTACCCGTCGCCGGCAATGGGGACGGCCGCATTCATGCGTGAGGTCATGATCATCCCGGCGATACCCGCACACAGGCCGGCAATGGCATAAACCGTAATTCTCTGCTTGGTCACATGGATGCCCGAGAGTCTGCTGGTGTGCTCATTTCCGCCGATGGCGTAGGTATATCTTCCGGTCCGTGTAAACCTCAGCACATAGTAGCCCACTATCAGTATGACGATCATGATCACAATGGGCAACGGCAAGACGCCAAAGATATTCCTGGATATGCCGTTGAAGGCTTCTGGAAAATTGTAAATGGCGGCGCCATTGGTAATCATGTAAATGATGCCGCGGATAATGGACATCATGGCCAGTGTCGCAATAAAGGGAGGCAGTTTGCACACGGCAACCAGAAATCCGTTCCACATTCCCAGCAGCGTCGCCCCGCCACAATGGCGATGATTGTAATAAGCACGGGAGGGATCGCCTTGTTCTGCAGCAGCGCTGCCATAATGATGCCCGATGCGCCCAGAATGGAACCCATCGAAAGATCGATGGCGCCCGATAGAATAACGAAAGTCATTCCCACGGCGCAGATGCACAGCATGGACACCTGGACGAGTATGTTGACAAAGTTCTCAACGGAAAAAAACACCGGCGATAAACTGGAAAATAAGGCGATAAGAATCACTAACGCTGCAAGGATTCCCAGGTTGTTGACTAAAGTTATGTTCCCCCTAAATTTTTTGACAGGCGTTGGCTCCTGCGCATTAACAGTCGTTTTATTCACATCATTTTCCTCCCCCGGTTGCATAATACATCACTTTTTCCTGCGTGGCATCTGCCGCGTCCAGCTCTCCGGCAATCCGACCCTCATGGATGATCAGAATTCTCGAACTCATGCCCAAGATTTCAGGCAAATCTGAAGAGATCATGACGATGGCGGCGCCTTCGGCCACGAGCTCGTGCATCAGCGTGTAAATAGCATACCTAGCCCCCACATCAATTCCCCTTGTGGGTTCATCGAAAATAAAAATCTTAGACTGGGAAATAAGCCATTTGGCTATAACCACTTTCTGCTGGTTGCCGCCTGATAGAAACAATGTTTTCTGCGCTATACTGGGCGTTCTGATGGAAAGTTTTGCGACATAGTTTTCTGCCGTTGCATTTTCTTTTTTAATTTGAAGCATCGATCCTTTGGTAAATTTATCCAGCTGGCCAATGGTGATATTGTCCTTCACGCCCATCTTCAGGATCAGGCCCGTCTCTTTTCTGTCCTCGGTAACAAATGCGATGCCGCGATTGATCGCGTCCTTAGGCTGCTTGATATCCACCGGCTCAGCGTCTACAAAGATGCTCCCCCGATGAGGGTCCGCCCCGAAAATGGCACGCGCGATCTCTGTGCGGCCACTTCCCATCAGCCCCGCGATACCCAGTATTTCGCCTTTGTGCAGGGTAAAGCTCACATCTTTTACTCTTGTGTTTTCTACGTGCTCCAGCCGGAGCACTTCTTTTCCAATATTGAATTTGTGTTTGGGATACTGCTCCTTTATTTCGCGGCCAACCATCAAGCGGATCAGTTCGTCAATATCAGTTTCACTGACGTTCAGTGTCCTGATGGTTTTGCCATCGCGCATAACCGTGACCCGATCACCTATCCTGCCGATCTCTTCAAGATGGTGCGAGATATAGATGACCGAAACGCCTTTTGCCCTTATTTTGTTGATCATATCAAACAGCTTATCGATTTCACTAAGCGTCAATGATGTGGTGGGCTCGTCCATGATAATGACTTTTGAATCAAATGAAAAAGCCTTGGCCACTTCGACCATCTGCTGCTGCGCGATACTCAGTTCTTTACCAAGCTGTTTGGGGTCCAGATCAATATTCAGTTCATCCAGCAATCCTTGGTCTGTCTGAACAGTTTCTTCCAGCTGATTTTCGCCGGGACTCTATCGGACATGGGTTCGCGGCCAAGATATATGTTTTCGGCAACGGTAAGGGACTTGGCCAGGCTGATCTCCTGATAAATGGTGCTGATACCCAGCTTTTGCATCTGGCCCGGCGTCAGCGCTCCGCCCAGCTCCTCGTCCGCCAAGATGATTCTGCCCGAATCTCTATTGTGCGCACCTGAAAGAATACGGATCAGAGTCGACTTTCCGGCACCGTTCTCGCCAATTAGTACATGGACCTCTCCCTTTTTGACTTCCAAATACGCCTTGTCCAGAGCCAATACTCCGGGAAAGCGTTTTGTAATATCCATCATGCTGAGCACGGTTTCCTGCAAGACCATCACTCCTTTTGGGAAAGCGCAGGAATGCAGTTGCTGCTTTCCTGCGCTGCCGCTAAAACATTTTGCCTATCTGAGGTATTCGTCAATATTTAGAAGAGTCCACGATAAAACAAGGTACGACAACTTTTCCATCGGCAGGCTTGGGCTCGCCCTTGATTGCCCTGTCCAGTTCGGTGATGGTCATTACGCCTACGTTATAGGGGTCCGTATTGACCGTAGCAGAAGTTATGCCGGCCTTAATGGATTCCAGGGTCTGGATATTGCCGTCAATGCCGATGGTATAGATGAGGCCCAGGTTTTTCTCGCTGATGTATGTGGCGGCACCAATGGCCATCTCGTCAGAGCAGGCAAAGAACGCTTTTACTGAGGGGAAACGCTGCAGGATATCCTGCGCCACATTATAGCCCTTGTCACGCGCCCAGTCTGCATTTTGAGAGGCAACCATGTTGATCTTTCCGGCATACTTCTTCCCCACGGTGTCAATGAAGCCGGCTTTTCTGTCGTTGTTTCCGCCGCCGACCATGCCTTCAAGAACGGCAATGTCGCCGGAACCGCCGATTTGCTCCGCAATCCAGTCGGCCGCAATCACGCCACCGTTCCACTGGTCATATCCCACATATGCGTGCACATCAACCGACGTATCGGGCAGCGGCACCAGCGTATTGAATACGACGATGGGAATACCGCTGGCATTGGCTTTTCCAACCGCACCCAGGATCGAGCTCTTGTCGTGCGTGCAGATGGCGATGCCGTCTACCTTCTGAGTCACAAAGTTTTCAATGATCTGAACCTGTTCTTCGTACGCATCTGCTGCGGAAGGGGACTGTACTTTGAATTCATATCCCATTTCCTCAGCGGTGGGCTGAGCGCCTTCAATGATCATGGAGTAATAAGGTGTAATCATATTCGGGGGAATAAACGCAATCACTTTTTTCGCCTCCGGGGACTGAGCTGAGGACGGTTGCCCTACGGAAGCCTGTCCTGAAGTTTCTGCTGCGGATATGGTGTGCACGCGCACAGCGCAATGCTCAGCAACGCAATGAGTAATACCGTCAAGATCGTCTTAGTCGCTTTATTCATTTATTTCTCCGCCTTTCTATTATTTAATCCGTTTCGGATTAACGCTCATCATATCGTCCCGTATCCTGAAAAGCAGATGATGACGCGCTCAGTCACGCTTGATGATCCGCGTATTACAGTGCACAAGATTGACAAAGGCGTTGTCTCTCCCTGCAACAGATGAGAGGATTAAAATAGTCAGATCTACAAAAAAATGTGGGAGTGGCGTCAAGCACTGCGGCCTGGAGGGTTAGGGAGGAAACCGCACCAAGAACATCTGTTTCGCAGGCCATCGGCAGCCCTTCGTCCATTAAGAAACCATTGACTGCACAGGCAGCCACTCCCAAAGCGCGTCGCAACGCACCCCAGCAATAAATGGCGGCTGCATTGCAGTTATTTTTCCGGCAAAGTTTTTAATCGTGACCTTCAGTGCCGCCATTTTTCTGATTCTGCTGAGGCTCACATCGCCGGGATGAAAGGAATTCATCAACAGTTTTCCGCGCATGACCGCCGCTTCTTTATGCGTAAGAATATCTCTTTTCGCAGGTGCATATCCGATTTTTTAACTGTGGCATCGTAGGCCTCTCCCTGTTGACTTAAAAAATGAAGCCGGCAGCCATTGCGGAATTCCGTCATTTTTATATTCGATTGCACGAAAAAAACAGCAAGCAAGATGCTATACAGCACAAATTGCTAGGGAATCACTTTTTTTCGTGAACTAAGTAATGCCAGAAATAGACTTAATTAATTATAATTATATATGCCGAGAAGGGCTTGTCAATACTTTTTTGAAAACTTATTTTAATTTGTTAAGTTATTACTTGTGATTCAACGCAACGTTCTTCCGAATAATACGCTATAATACGCTGTTGATTTCAACTCAAACTCATGCACATCAATGTCGCTATTT
>JBMNNY010000142.1:0-5732 GCA_050942765.1 Bacillota bacterium
ATTTGTGTTTGGCTTAGCCATATTTGGCGCGGTGCCGGTGCACGCCTGGCACCCGGAGCCGGAGCAGCAGATTTACTATGGTGTCTGCGACGGCTACAGTAGTCCTGCCGCCGCACAGGCTGCCGCGGCGCTACAAAAGCTTTATCCCAGCCTTGTCAAAGTTGAAGGCGAATTATTGGTTGTGTCCGATGCGGAGATTGTACTGAGAAATGCCGCGCAGCAGCAACATTCCCTGAAAGTCGTTACCGATGCCAGCGTTTTCATCAACGGTTATGCCGGTCAGCTGTCAGCAGCCTGTCCGGTGGAAGATGCTCCTTTTTATGCCGTTTGTCTGGCAGATTTAGCGCGCGGTTCGGTCTATCTGGTGGATGCCGTTTTTCTGGGATTTGAATGCGATTTGCTGCAAATACCGGGTATGGAATGGACGGCTGCGCCACCCTGGCCTGCCGATGCCCAGCTAACCCTTAGATTCGATAATGGTGCGGTTCATCAGCTGCAGCTTTGGCAAGCCTGTATCGTCTCTGTTTCTTCGAACGCTTTGGCACACATTTCAACGGCCAGTTTTATCCCTGCCAGAGTGTTCATTCTATGCACGCCGGAAGGTCACATCAGGAGGATTTGGCTTTAGCCTTTGTGATACAGCAGCAACCGAATAACAAGGAGGATTCCATTATCTTGAGCAGGACAAGTGTACTCATCGTGGATGATTCGGCGTTTTTTAGACAGGTCTTGGAAGACATTATTTCCAGTGATCCGGATATTACAATCGCCGGACATGCCCGTGACGGGATCGAGGCTATTGAGAAAATCAGCCTGTTAAAGCCTGATGTCGTAACTATGGACTTTGACATGCCCAGATTGGACGGGCTCGGTTGTCTGACCAAAATCATGGATCAATTCCCGACGCCGGTGATCATGATCAGTTCCTGGACCACCGAAGATACTGAAACAACAATGCGTGCTCTCGAATTGGGAGCCGTCGATTTTATCGCCAAACCGTCCGGTACGCCCGATGAGCTGACGCTGTCAGCCAAAGAGATCATTTTCAAGGTTAAAGTGGCTGCGCGGGTGAATATGAACAGAATGACCCGCAGCCGCACCACCCGGAAAGTGATTCCGGGATTTACTGCTAATTCCTGTGATGCCATCATCATTGGTACTTCCACCGGTGGGCCCAAAGCGCTGCAAGTTTTTTTGGAGGCCTTGCCAAGCCCGGTTCCGGTGCCAATCATTATTGCCCAGCATATGCCGCCAGGTTTTACAGCCGCATTGGCTGGTCGTCTGAATGTCACGACACCTCACAATGTCAAGGAATTAACCAACGGCGAAGTGTTAAAGGATGGCTGGATTTATGTCTGTCCTTCCGGGCTGCAGACCATTCTTGACAGAAATGCTGGTCATTTGATTGCCAGAACTGAGAATGTGCCGAAACAGATTTACAAGCCGAGTATTGACCTGTTGAATAGTTCGGCTGCCAAGGTCCTGGGCAAGCGTGTGGCCGCTGTAATCCTTACCGGTATGGGATCCGATGGTGCCAGAGGGATGCTGGACATCAAAAACGCCGGTGGCATCACATTGGCGGAATCAGAGCAGAGTTGTGTGGTCTACGGCATGCCCAAAGCAGCCATTGATTTGGGTGCCGCCCAGATCCAGGCCCCTTTGGAAGAGATGGCTGCCGCGCTGGTGGAAGCATTGCAGCGTAAGAGAAAGTGATTGTCGGACTCTCTCAGGTTCCTGGTTGACAGCAAAAGGATTTTCAATGCTAGTGGCGAAAACCCTGAGAGAGGAGGCGGTACATAATGCTCATTACCTCCGAAAGGACAGTAGCACTTAGGTGTCCATTATGCGGCAGGCTTAACGTGCATTCTTTTACGGTTTTTGATTTCGGGCGGGAGCATTCACTTAATTTCGAATGTAGCTGTGGATTCGGTTTCCTCACCATTACCACAACTGATTTTCGCGATTATGTGCTGCAGTTGCCATGCCTCATCTGCGAAAACACCCATTACATACGCATAGGACATCATGAGCTTTGGGAGTCTTCCATATACCAGCTTACATGTCCTGAAAACAAAACTGTGATGGGATATATCGGTGATGAAAAGGAAATAATGACAATAGTTACCGAAGAAGCCCATGATCCTGATAGCATTATTAATGATGAAGGCTTCAGTGATTACTTCAAATCTCCCGAAATTATGTATCAGGTTATGAAAAAGTTGCACGCCATTGCCGACCGTGGCGATTTGTACTGTTCTTGCGGGCACACTGATATTGATGTCGAAGTCTACCCGGATCGCCTGGAGTTGCATTGCGCCGCCTGCCACGGATTGACCATTGTCTATGCCGAAAATGCGGAGGATCTGCAGGCGATTACCGAAGCCAATGTGATTGAGCTGACTGAAAAAGGTTTTACCAGTATCGATTCCAGTGCCTTCCGATCACGTAATGGTCGCAACAGAAGAAAGGCGGACCCTGTTGACAATACTTGAGAAAGGCATAAATGGCGCTATTAGTTTCATAAATATACCTGGCATTATTCTAGTATTATCCATCCACATCCTTTCCGGCTTGCATTCCGAATAACCTCAGGCATTTTGATGTATAATTCAATAAGGTTCTGCTTCTGGTCCCCATTTGCTCTTGCTCTGCAAATAGGTTAATCGTCTGCTATGCAATCAGCAGATTTTTGCTCTGTGTTCGCACATGCGCTTTGCATGTCATAATATAGATAGTTGCCTGAATTCTTAACTATATAGAAGTGGGGTGGCTGAATGACGCTCCGGGATTTGGAGCATAAAACACTGACGGAACTGGCGGAGATGGCTGCTGAGTTCGAAATTCCTAATATTGCCAAGCTGCGCAAACGTCAGGTAATTGAAGCGATTATGCAAGCTCAGGCACAAAAGGACGGTATGGAGTATACCAAAGGCGTACTAGAAATCTTGCCAGACGGGTTTGGTTTCCTCAGGAGAGGCGATTACGCACCCAGTAACGATGATATTTACGTTTCGGCCTCACAAATACGTCGCTTTATGCTTAGAACGGGCGATAATGTTTCCGGACTGGTCCGGCCGCCCAAAGACACAGAAAAATATCATGCGCTTCTCAGAGTCGAAAGAGTAAACGATTTGGATCCGGAGCAATCCGCCGGACGTAAGCCTTTTGAAGATCTGACTCCCATTTATCCCAACCGCCGTCTGCGGCTGGAAACAGAGTCGAAAGAAATCGCGATGCGTTTAATGGATGTCATTTCGCCGATCGGCAAAGGCCAAAGGGGCATGATTGTTTCACCTCCCAAAGCCGGCAAAACCACACTCCTCAAAAATATCGCCAACAGCTTGACTACTAACCATCCTGAACTGGAACTCATCGTACTACTAATTGATGAGCGTCCGGAAGAGGTCACTGATATGCAGCGCTCCGTGCGCGGCGAAGTAATCAGTTCGACCTTTGATCAGCCTTCTGAAAACCATGTGCGTGTGGCGGAGCTGGTGCTGGAACGCGCCAAGCGGATGGTTGAGAGCGGGCGGGATGTTGTCATATTGCTCGACAGTATCACGCGCCTTGCCAGAGCCTATAACCTGGTCGAACCTCCCAGCGGAAGAACTTTATCGGGTGGTGTGGATCCGAGCGCTTTGCACAAACCGAAACGGTTTTTCGGCGCGGCCAGAAATATTGAAGAAGGCGGCAGCCTGACAGTCATGGCGACAGCGCTTGTTGAAACCGGCAGCCGCATGGACGAAGTCATTTTCGAAGAGTTCAAAGGCACTGGTAATATGGAAGTGCATCTTGATCGTAAACTGGCTGATCGGCGCATTTTCCCGGCGATCGATCTTGTCCGAAGCGGCACCCGTAAAGAAGAGTTATTACTCGATAACGATGAACTGGAAGCGATGTGGGTGATCCGCAAAGTGCTCGGTGCCATGGGACCGGCTGAGACGATGGAACTGCTCTTGGATCGCTTCAGCCATACCAAGACGAATCGCGAGTTTGTCAAAATGATTGTTAACTCATCTTTTGCCGAGAACGCCCGGCAGAGCATATCTTAATTCAATAGCACCCGTTAAGCCCGTCAAATAAGCTGCATCAATTGTGCCAGGGAGGAGTTCATTCTATGCTTGGGCAATTAGGCAAAAAGGTGCATATCATAGGCATCGGCGGGGCCAGATTGAGCGCCCTCGCCAAAATTCTTCATTCTCAAGGGTATCAGATCACCGGTTCGGATGCCTCCGAATCGCGGTTTACGGAAGCGGTGCGCAGACTGGGTATTACGATCCAGGCTGGCCATGAAGGTAATATAGTCGAGCAGGCTGATTGGGTGGTCTACACGACCGCAGTTGGCGAAAGCAATCCCGAGCTTGTCAAAGCACGCCGTCTCAATTTGCCGGTACTGGAAGGTTCTGAACTGTTGGGACTGTTAATGGGTGCTGCCGAGACCGGAGTAGCTATTGCCGGTACGCACGGCAAGACCACCACCACGGGCATGACTGCCCTTGCCTTAATGGAGGCCGGGGTGGATCCGACGATTGTAATTGGCGGAGACTTTGATCCGATTGGCGGCAATGCCAGAATCGGCGGGAAAGATGTGTTTTTGGCGGAAGCCTGTGAGTTTCGCGAAGCCTTCCTGCGTCTGAAGCCTACGATTGGTGTAATCACCAATATTGATTGGGATCATCCCGACTGTTTTCCCACATTGGAGAGCGTGGCAGCCACATTCCGGAAGTTTGTCGCGCTTTTACCGCCGAATGGCACGCTGATCGTCTGTGGTGATGATCCATTGGCAGCAGGGATTGCTGCGGAAACCAAATGCCGCACTCTGAAATACGGCTTTGGCGCAGGTAACGATCTTGTGGCCAGTGAATTGAGTGCCATGGAACCGCTGGGACAGACTTACCAGTTGAGTATGAGTGGTGGCCGCGGGCTTGGAACGGTTACTTTGTCAGTGCCAGGGCGCCATAATGTGCTGAACAGTCTGGGCAGCCTGGCGGTTTGTCATGCGCTTGGACTTGATTTGGCAAAACCTATGACTGCCTTGGCTGCGTTTCGGGGTGTGCATCGCCGTTTTGAAATTAAGGGGCATATTTCCGGCATTACGATCGTTGATGATTATGCCCATCATCCTTCGGCTGCGCGCCTGACACTGGCAACAGCCAGGGAGCATTTTAAGGGCAGAATTTGGTGCGTATTTCAGCCGCATCTGTACAGCCGCACAAAGTATCTGTTTAATGAGTTAGCCAATGCCTTCGGGGATGCCGACCACGTTGTTTTTACAGACATTTACGCCGCCCGCGAAGCCGATCCCGGAGACATTTCATCCGTGCTTCTGGCTCAGGAGGCGGCCAAGCATCATCCGGCGGTACATTATTTCGGAGGCTTGCAGGAGACTGCCACCCAGCTCGTGCCGCTGCTCAAGCCCGGAGATCTTGTGATTACAATGGGCGCGGGAGATATCACGAATCTCAGTGGCAAGTTACTGGCAATGCTGGCATGAATTACATAATCTATACCGGAGCAGCTACTTTTTGAGCAATGGCGGGGTGCAGCGCAAGGCGGCCCCGCCTTTTTTCTGACTGGGAATAAATGGTCATCATAAAAACGTGGCAAATGTGCCAAAATTAATACAAAGCGTCATTGTCTGATCGTGCCGGAAGAAAATTACATCTCTGTAACTCCCCCTGTAACCGCTATAACCTGCACACCCTGCACTCATCGCACACCTTGCACACCAC
>JBMNNY010000143.1:0-5678 GCA_050942765.1 Bacillota bacterium
GGATACAGTGTTTTACGGAACAGTTGATCTGTGTCATCAGGATCCCTCCTGTGATTTAGTCTTCGTTCCATCAGTCAGCAATTATTCATACGTCGTAGCGCCAGGCACTGATGAGTGATAAGGCGAAGCGGGACGGGGCAGGGGGGCGGGACGGGGCAGGGGGGCGGGACGGGACGGGGCGGAGCGGAACGGAGCGGGACGCGACTGGGCGTGACGCGACTGGGCGTGACGCAAGAACCGTCCCTCGTCCCGCCTCCAAAACCACCCTTCCATGCACTTTTTTTGTAAAAAAATTTAAAAAAAGTGTGCAAGAAAAGAGGGAAACGGGACGAAGTAGAGAATTGTGGCATTTAAGTGGAGTCAAGTGGAGCGAAGTGGAGGAAAAGCATCGGAGGACAGTAGCAATGTTTATGGGCGAATATCTCCATGCTCTCGATGCTAAGGGTCGCCTAATTATGCCGGCACGCTTTCGAGAAGAGCTGGGTGAGAAGTTCATAATCACGAGAGGCCTCGACCATTGTCTGTTCGTTTACCCGATAGACGAATGGCGTGTGCTTGAGGAAAAAGTCAAAGCCCTCCCGACCGCGAAAGCGGATGTCAGGGCTTTTGTCCGTATGCTTTTTTCCGGTGCTGTTGAAGCAGAACTCGATTCACAAGGCCGCGTTCTTGTTCCACAGAATTTGAGAGAACATGCCGCCATCGATAAAGAGTTATATGTAATCGGCGTTTCCACCAGAATTGAAATATGGGGCAAGGAACGTTGGGAGAATTATGCTGCTGAAGCGGAAGAATCCTATGAAGAGATTGCTGAATCAATCGTTTCTCTTGGAATTTGATATGGTACTGCCGAAATATGGTAAGCCGCCAGAGCCAGTGAACTGGCGCGCCACGGAGTTGATTTTGTGAGCGAACAGCTATTCGAACATAAGACAGTGCTGCTTCACGAAGCAATCAGCTTTCTGGATCCCAAACCGGGAGGGCGCTATGTGGATTGCACCCTTGGCGGAGCAGGTCATACCCGCGCCATCCTTGAAAAGTGCGCCCGGCGGGTTGTGCAGGGGGTACAGGGCGCGCAAGGCGCGCAAGATGCGCAAGATGCGCAAGACGCACAAAGCACGCAGATTGTGCAGAGCACTCTGGATGGCGGCGGACAAGTACTCGGTATTGATCAGGATGAAAACGCCTTAAAAAATGCCCGCGCCACACTTGCTGAATATGGAGACTCCTTAATTACAAGGCATGCTAATTTCGTTCAGCTTCCGGAGCTGCTAAACGAGCTTGGGTGGCCGGGAGCCGACGGGATCCTGTTTGATTTAGGCGTATCATCGCCACAACTCGATGTGGCAGAACGTGGCTTTAGCTATATGGCGGATGCGCCGCTTGATATGCGCATGGATCAGAAAAACCCCATAACTGCAGCTGATTTGGTCAACTCGCTCAGCAGCGATGAACTAGCCAAACTAATCTGGGATTATGGTGAAGAACGCTGGTCACAGCGTATCGCACAGTTTATTGTGCAGACGCGGAAACGCAAGCCGATTCGCACTACTGGCGAGCTGGTAGACATTATTAAGGCGGCAATTCCAGCTGCCGCCAGGCGCTCTGGTCCGCATCCGGCGAAGCGGACGTTTCAGGCACTGCGTATTGCAGTCAACCGTGAAATAGAAATTTTGGAAGAGACCATGCGTAAGGTCCCGCAACTATTACTTCCGAAGGGACGAGTAGTGGTAATCTCCTTTCACTCGCTGGAAGATCGCGTAGTCAAACAGGTTTTCAAAGAATTTGCCGTTTCGGGCAGCCATGCCAACCGCTATAAACCCGACACTGACTACAGCGATGACTTCGATACAGACGATACCGCTGATGTCGCTAATGCCAGCGCCAATGCCGCTGACGCCGACGCCGCTCATGCCGATGCCGACATCGGCGCCAGTGCCATCACCACCGAAGACAATACTGCAGTCAGACTTCGAATCCTGACAAAAAAACCGGTAACTCCTGAGGCCGTAGAGTTGGAAAGAAATCCGCGGGCCCGTAGCGCCAAACTTAGAGCTGCGGAGAGAATATCGGTTAAGCCGGAATAGATTGAGGAGGCGTGCATAAAAATGAATACAGCGAACGCCAGACAACTCGTAAACGAGGGTCAGTATAATAAGTTAGGAACAGCAAAATCCGGCCAGACATCTAATAATAAACGTGCCAATAGTGCAAAGCAACCTTATTTCACGCGCAAATTTGTGGTCACTTATCTGATATTGCTCGCAATAACAGTTGCTTTAGCCTTGGCTTATGTCGCATTTTCTACGTCCGCAGTGGCGGCTAATATGGAGATTGCCAAGTTGGAAGGGCAACTGGCGCAGTTACAGATGCAGCAGGAGCAGTATGAAGTAAAGATTGCCAAGCTGAGCTCTTTTGATAAAATAGAGGCTGAAGCTAAAGACAAACTTCAGATGGAGACAGATAAATCGCAGATCGTTGTGGCCACTCTGCCGCTGGATGACGGGCCAGCTTCGATGCCAGCCACCCGACCGGGCGATTTGCGGGAAAAGCAGAGCGAATCCATGCTTGCCAAAATCGGTCGCTGGATTGCCTCGATTGGATATGCGCAGGCCAGTATGGGAGAATAAATTTACTCCTGACAGAGGGAAAGCGCAGGCATTTTGGTATTTTATTTTAGGAAAAGAGGCGAAGAATCACCTGCCTGATCCTCATTGGAGTGGGAGTGAATCCTGTGGCACAGACCAGTATTACCGCCCGACGCCGGGCCGCCGTATTATTGCTCGGAATCGCGGCGGTTTTTCTGCTATTAGGAATACGGCTTTTTTATCTTCAGATTATCGCCGGCAATCGTCTTCAGAAGGAAGCGCTGGATCAGCGTTATCGTCGGATAGCAGTTGATCCCAAGCGCGGCGCCATTTTGGATCGAAACGGACGTAAGCTGGCGATTAGTGTACATTCAGATGGCGTAATCTGCAATCCGCGCGAAGTTACTGACCCGGATGCCGTAGCCCAACTGCTTGGCAGCATTCTGAAGACTGATGCAGCTGAAATCCGCAAACTGCTTGATAAAGATGCCATGTTTGTCTGGATTAAGCGTCGTATCACTTCGGAACAGGCTGATCAAATTCGTCAGAACCTGTCGCGCCTGCCGGGGATCAGCGTTACAGTTCGTTCTGAACGCAGCTATCCCAAAGAGATGCTGGCAGCGCATCTGCTTGGTATTGCAGGGATTGACAACCAGGGCCTGGAAGGTCTGGAGAAATATTATGACGAAATCCTGCGCGGTACGCCCGGAAGCGATATGGCTGAGTTTGACACCGGGGGATTGCATATCCCGGGTGGCGAAAAGACCTATACCGCGCCTGTAGATGGTAGTAATATTGTCTTGACAATTGATGAATACTTGCAGGCTGTTAGCGAACGCGAACTGGATAAAGCAATACAGGACACCGGTTCCAAACGCGGACTAATCATGATAATGGATCCGCGCACCGGAGAAATACTTGCCTCAGCCATGCGTCCGGCGTTTGATCCTGCCAATTATAATGATTATCCTGCGGAATATCGCCGTAACTTCATGCTGACGGACCAGTATGAACCCGGCTCGACCTTCAAAGTATTTACAGCTGCCGCTGCCATTGAAGAAGGGATTGTCACGCCGCAGTCGACTTTCTTTGATCCGGGTTTCATTCGGGTTGAAGATCGCAATATTCATTGCTGGAAAGCTGGCGGTCATGGCAGTCAGACCTTTACCGAAGCAGTAGAAAACTCCTGCAACCCGGTTTTTGCGACACTCTCGATGAAGCTGGGCGTGGATACTTTCTATCGCTATCTGGAAGCGTTCGGTTTTGGTAAAGTAACCGGCATCGATTTTCCTGGTGAAGCCCGCGGCCAGCTGATGAATAAGAAATATGTTGGCCCGGTTGAAATGGCGAATATTGGCTTTGGGCAGGGTGTATCTGTTACACCCCTGCAGATGCTCACAGCCGTCTGCGCCATCGCTAATAATGGCCAGTTAATGCAGCCATACCTGGTCAAAGAAATTCAAAATCCGGATGGTACGGTCAAATCGAAAACTGAACCGAAGGTAGTACGACAAGTCATTTCTGAGAAAACTGCCGCCACTATGAGGAACTTGCTGGAGTCGGTTGTCGTAAACGGTTCTGGTAACCGTGCCTACCTGGAAGGCTACCGTGTAGCTGGTAAAACAGGTACCGCCCAAAAACCAAAAGGCGGCCGCTACGGAGAAGAACGTGTCGCCTCCTTCGTTGGTTTTGCACCGGCAGATGATCCGCGCATTGCCATGATCGTGATCCTGGACGAACCGCAGACCCAGATTAAGTACGGCGGAGTTTTGGCGGGTCCGGTATTTGGGGCGGTAATGAAAGATGCTCTGCGCTACCTGCAGGTTCTGCCGCGTACGACCAGCGAGGGGCAAAGCGACTCCAATGTCAAAAACGTGACTGTTCCCAATGTGTTGGGCAACTTGGGAGATGCACAGGCGACTCTGGCCAAGAACGGTTTGTCATGGCGTCTGATCGGAAGCGGCAGTGTCGTGACCGAACAGTTCCCGAAGCCTGGAGCAACTGTCAAACCTGGAACCCAGGTACTCTTGTATTTCAGCGGTCATGAAAAGATGGAAGGGAAAGGTTATGTTGAGGTTCCGGACCTGACAGGACTGGGCGTTTCAGAAGTAAACGCGCGGCTTAAGGCTCTCGGCCTAATATTGTCAGCCTCAGGCGGAGGAACAGCGTATGCACAGCATCCGGCTGCCGGAACGCGGCTGCCAGTTGGTGCCCGTGTACAGGTGAATTTCCGACCACAGATCAATGATTAATGCGTTCATGGCTGGCTGCTTACACCAGCATTCAGTTTTGGCACAGCGTTAGGCAAAGCGCCCCTTTTCTTGCCAATAAAGGATATTTGGACCGTTTTTTACTAAGAATAACCCGGGGTGATAAACATGCAATTATATGAATTACTGAGGGGTGTAGATGCCCGTTTACGGCAGGGAGATTCGCATATTGAAATCACCGGTATTTCGCACGATTCCCGGTATATTAAACAGGGAGATTTGTTTATCTGTGTCAAAGGCTTTAACTCAAATGGGCACGACTTTATTGAAGAGGCAGCCCGGGCAGGCGCAGCCGCAGTTCTAATTGAAGAAGAGCGGCTATTTCCTGCCGGGCTGACCGTCGTACAGGTAGATTCAACTGTAGCGGCCATGGCACCAATCAGCGATATTTTCTATAATCACCCCTCCGGTAAACTCCGGTTGCTTGGAATTATCGGTACCAAGGGCAAGACAACTACAACTTATATGTGCAAGTCCATTTATGAGGCCGCCGGCTATAAAGGCGGCTTGATTGGAACCATTAGGAATATTGTTGGTGATCAGGAGGTTCCTTCGAAAAACACTACGCCGGTTTCGTTGGATCTGCAGTCCCTGCTGGCTCAGATGGTGGCTGCGGGAGTCTCACATGTTGCCATGGAAGTCTCGTCGCATGCCATTGCATTGAATCGCATTGCCGGGTGCGACTTCGCAGGTGGTATTTTCACCAATATCACTTCTGATCATCTCGATTTTCATAAGACTTTTGATGAGTATTTAAAGGCGAAGGTGCGCTTCTTTGAATTATTAAGCCCGAATGCCTATGCTGCCATCAATGTGGATAGTC
>JBMNNY010000145.1:0-5612 GCA_050942765.1 Bacillota bacterium
TCCACTGACCGTCGGCAAATGCCCAGCGCCTGGCATCACGCAGCCAGGCCTCAACGACAACATGACCGGCGCCGGACTCCCGGGTCTCAACATCAGCAGTTTTTAGTGACAGAGTACGGGAAGGTATTCCCAAAGCGTTCAGGCAGCCATTGATAACAATGGCGTATTCTACACAGCGAAAGCGCTCTCCCTTTTGCACCTGATCCAATATATAAAGCGGATCATTTTGCTTGGGCGTATTCGAGCCGTCATGCTTCCACAGCCCGCTTACCCATCTAGTGATCATTTTTACCCGATCCAAATCAGATTTGGCTCCGGCCACCAGTTTTTCTAACTCATACCTGGTGCGCAATTCCGTGAGGTATGGATCCTCAGGGTTATTCCAAATGAATTCGTAAGATTCTTCGTGATCCGTAAATTGCAGCTCGGGCACCTTTCTGGCGCCAGCCACATTCAGGGAGGAGATACTCCCTAGCAATAACACCAGCACAAACAATATGGCAAAACGGTGTCTTTTCATTTTTCCAGTCCTTTCTCAGGTTTTGCTTGCCAGCGGCAAGCCAATTATAACACATTTCAGCATCCCATACGCCAGAGGATAGGATAGTTCGTTCCAGAAATAAACAAGGCGCTTTGGCATTCTGACGCGCTTTGCTATGATAGAATAGTGCCTGATGCGCAGACATGGCTGGCATAGAATTATGCCTGCGCGGAAATATGCCGGGCGCTGGCGCGTCAGAATCTTGGGTTCTTTCAGGATCGAGGAGGTTTTTGCTTGAACGGCTACGAAATAGAGCACCTTGCCGAAATTTATGATCAGTATGAAACCCAAACGCATGATGTTGAGTACTTACTGGCAAAAATCAAGGAATTAGAAATCCAGAATGTATTAGAGCCTTTTTGCGGTACTGGTCGGATTCTACTGCCCATTGCGCAAGCCGGATGCCAGATTACCGGTCTGGATGGCTCGGACGGCATGTTGAACCTGCTTGAGAAGAAGGCCAAAAGGCTCTCCGAACAGGTGCGCAGCCGCATTACGATTAAGCTGATGGATATATTGAAAGCTGACTGGCCGAGCGGTTTTGACCTTGTTATCATGGGCGGAAACTGCTTTTATGAATTGGGTTCAATTGAAGAGCAGCAGCACATTATCAGAGCGGCTTATCAGGCCTTGAAGCCCGATTCCAAACGAGCGACCTTCTGGGCTATGAAACCGCAATAGGAACTGTAATCAGACGTATTAAGTTAAGAGGTGCACCATATATGAAAATTCCCGCGGCAGCGTATACGAGACTACTATATAAATATCTTAAACCTCAGTGGCGGCTGGTGTTGGTTTTTGCCACCCTGATGACCGTCGGAATTGGCCTCGAGATCGTGAATCCGCAGCTGTTGCGCAAGTTCATCGACGGGATCAGCGAAGGAGGAACGCTGGACACATTGTCCAAGTTCGCCTATTTGTATATCACGGTGGCATTGGTCCGCTACATCTGCATTACAATCGGTAAATATTTGGGAGAGCGGGTCGGCTGGACAGCCACTGATAAGCTGCGGGACGAGCTCGTGCGCCATTGCCTGAAGCTGGACATGACTTTCCATAAGGCGCGGACGCCCGGCGAACTGATCGAGCGGTTGGATGGTGATATTAACTTACTGACCAACTTCTTCTCGCAGTTTGTGGTCGGCATCGTTTTTAACGCTCTGCTGCTGGTCGGGATCGTGCTGGCGCTCTTTTTGGAGGACTGGCGTCTCGGGCTGGGCATATTGGTTTTTACGATCATTGCGGTGGTTGTTTTAATCGCCATTAATCAGAAAGGTATCAAAAACTGGGCAGCGGCCAGACAAGCCAACGCCAGTTTCTATGGTTTTCTGGGCGAGCGGCTGTCCGGGACAGAAGATATCCGGTCTTGCGGCGCCAGCAATTTTGTAATGAATCGTTTTTATGAAGCTTTGCGCGGCTGGAGGCCCAAGTTTATCAAGGCTGATTTGTCATTTTGCCACCTTTGGACCGGTTCACTGCTGGTCTTCGGTATTGGCACAGCGCTGGTCCTGACAATAGGCGCCATGCTGTATCAGGCTGGAAGCATTTCGCTTGGAACCGTCTTTCTGATTTTTAATTATACAATTCTGCTGGAACGGCCTATTACTCAAATTCGTCGGCAAATGCAGGACCTGCAGAGAGCGGGGGCCGCAATTGATAGGGTGGGTAAGATTCTTGCGATTCAATCCAGCCTGCGCACATCGGGCGGTAGCGGCGCGGACGCACCGGAAGGTACGGCCGTGCAAGGCGGTACAGCCGTGCCGGGCGGTACCAGCACACCAGGCACAGCGGTGGCACCGGGCACGCCGGGCGAAACGATGGCACTGCCTCAGGGAGCTTTGGCAGTTGAATTTGAGAAGGTGTCATTTGCCTATGAAGACGGAGAAGCCGTCTTGCAAGATATATCAATAAAATTATTAGCCGGTACAGTAATCGGTCTGCTGGGCAGAACCGGCAGCGGGAAGACGACCTTAGCCCGATTATTGCTGCGCTTTTATGATCCTACCAGTGGACGGATTATCCTGGGCGGCTGCCCGGCCACGGCGCTGGAGCTGCAAGCCCTGCGGCGGAGAGTAGGTTTTGTCACCCAGGATGTGCAGTTATTCGCAGGAACATTGCGGGATAATTTGACTTTCTTTGATGCCTCGGTTTCAGATACGGCTCTTTGGCGAGCACTTACGGAAATCGGGATTGCGGACTGGTGCCGTGCAATGCCTAACGGGCTTGACACAATCATCGGGGCTAATGGCTATGGCATGTCAGCAGGCGAGGCTCAGTTGCTTGCGCTGGCACGACTTTTTCTGGCTGATCCCGGATTGGTCATTTTGGATGAGGCTTCATCCAGATTGGATCCGGCTACTGAGAAGATGGTCGACAGGGCAATCGAACGATTGCTACAAAACAGAACCGGCATTATTATCGCCCACCGCTTGGCTACGGTACAGCGTGCGGACGAGATTTTAATTCTTGACAGCGGACGGGTGCTGGAGCACGGTCAGCGCATTAAATTGGTCAACAATCCGAATTCACATTTTGCCCGTCTACTCCGTACCGGACTGGAGGATGTTCTGGCATGAAAACCTATCAATACTTATGGCGCTTGATGTGCTACCGGCCAGTGATGTATCTGGGCAATGCCATCGCATGGTCGTTAATTCATCTTTCCGAGCTGCTGCCAAGCATCGTTGCAAGCTGGTTTTTTGATGCTCTTTCTGGAGAAGCGGCCGCCGGTTTGAATGCCTGGACCATCATTGCCATTTACTTCGTAGTGGCCATAGGACGCATTGGTATTATATACAGTGGCGCTAATATCGACACGCGGCACCGTTTCTTGATGGGAGCCCTCTTGCGGCGCAATATGCTGGAGCGTATTCTCAATCGGCCGGGGGCGCGTGCCCTGGTAGAGACTCCAGGCGAAACTCTCAACCGTTTCAGGGATGATACTCAACAGGTAGTTGATCAGATTAGCTGGACCGTTGACAGCCTGGGATTTGTGTTTACCACAGCTTTCGCCGTGATAATGCTGGCGCGCATCAGTTGGAGAATTACTTTGCTGGTCTTTGCACCAATGGTAGTTATCCTGGCTATTTCTCAGGCGGCCAGCACGCGGCTGGAGAAAAACCAGGAAGCCAGCCGGGACGCAGCTGCCAAAGTGGCAGGAGCACTGGGCGAGATGTTTGGGTCAATTCAGGCGGTCCAAGTCGCTACTGCTGAAGAGCAAGTAGCCGATCATCTGCAGCGCTTGAATGCCGAGCGCAAAAGGCTGGTGCTGAAAAACCGGCTGATCATTCATTTGCTTGATTCGGTTTATGGCAGTACCATCAGCCTCGGTACGGGGTTGGTACTGATTCTGGCAGCCGGCAATATGCTGGAAGGCCATTTTTCAGTCGGCGATTTCGTGCTCTTCGCTTATTTCCTCGAATATGTCACCGATATTACCATGTTTATCGGGGAATATTGGGCGCTTTATAAGCAAACAGGCGTTTCTTTGAACCGCATGACGGAGATCCTGCCGGGTGAGCCGCCGGCGGTGTTGGTGGGACATAATGCAATGCCGCTGAAGGAAAATGCTGTGCAGGGAAGTGACGGTAGCAGTTGTCGCGGCGTATACACGGATAGGAGCAGCGAAAATTTCGAGCCGCTCATTTGCCTGGAGGCCGAAGACCTGACTTACCGGCATCCTGAATCCGGCAAAGGGATCGAAAAGATTAACCTGCGCCTGACTAAAGGTTCGTTCACGGTGATTACCGGCCGGATCGGATCCGGCAAAACCACGTTATTGCGCACGCTGCTGGGATTGCTTCCGAAAGAGGAAGGCGAGATCCGCTGGAATGGCAAGAGTATCGAAAAGCCGGCCGAGTTTTTCGCGCCGCCGTATACGGCTTACACACCGCAGGTACCGGTGCTGTTCAGTGATACCATCCGGGAAAATATCCTTTTGGGATTTCCCGCCGGAGACGCGGAAGTTGAGGAAGCGATTACCGGAGCAGTCCTTGAAACTGATCTGGCGGGGATGGAGAAAGGCCTGGAAACCATCGTCGGAACAAAAGGCGTTAAATTGTCCGGCGGACAGGTGCAGCGGGTTGCTGCAGCTCGTATGCTAGTACGCAATGCCGAGCTGATGGTCTTTGACGATCTATCCAGTGCCCTGGATGTCAACACCGAAGGAACAATGTGGGCGCGGCTGTTTGAGCGTCGAAAGACTACCTATCTGGTGGTTTCGCACCGCAAGGCGGCCTTGCGCCATGCTGATCAAATTATCATATTAAAAGATGGAAAGATCGAGGATCAGGGAACATTAGAGGAATTGCTGGCGCGGTCGGCTGAGATGCGCAGCCTTTGGGCCGGAGATACGGGAAATCCGGAAGAGGATGCGCGCCGGGTGCAGGAAGTGCAGCAGGCGCAGCAGGTACAAAAGGCGCAGTAGCAACTGGCCGTGCGCATCATGGAAAATATCCCCCGACAAGGGAACTTGCTCCGCACTGACACGTTAATGTCAGGTGATCCAGATTATTAGCGGGAGGGTTTCACACACTGCCGTCGAAAAAGATCAGGACAAATCCAAAGAAATACATTTCGTCGGGGGAGGTCCAAAAATGCGCATCATTAAAGCAGTCTTCATAGCACTAATTCTCATGACTGCCATTGTACCGGCTGCAGCTGCCGCTGAGCCCTATAATTTCCTGGCTATTCCCGCGGAGGCACAGGCAGTCGGAATGGGCAGATCATATGCTGCCGTTACCGACGATCCTTCTGCTATCTACTGGAACCCGGCTGGATTGGCAGCCATGGATTCATTCGGGTTCTCGCTGAACTATGGTAATCTCTATGGTCTGGGATTGCATCATGGAATGATTTCGGCCGCTTTGCCGTGGGGTAATGGCAATACAATCGGAATAAATGCGATCGGTATGTGGCCGTCCAGTAGTGCCGCCGGCATGATCACCACCTATCCGAAACTGGCCGGAACTGTGGCGGATTCATCATATGGTTTATCGCTGGCCTATGCACGCAGACTTGGTGAACATGTACACCTGGGCATTGCCGCCAAAGGGTTTATGCAGACTCTCGG
>JBMNNY010000146.1:0-5607 GCA_050942765.1 Bacillota bacterium
GGCGTAGAGTGATTCCAAGGCACGCTCCAGTGCTTCCTTTTTCGACGGATCATTGCCGTAGACCGTAGTGCTGATCGTCAGGGCATCCCGGGCTTTGCTGAGATAATTCCAGGCCTTGTTTTCTTCACCCTCGCCAATCCAGGTCTCAAGATTGTCACTGATCCAAGAACCGGTATGGAGATTGTCAATCGTTTCGACAGGCGGATGGCGATCCAGGTACTCCGACACTGTTACGGTCCGCAAGACCGGATCCTCACTGATTCTGCTGTAGATAGCATGCAGAAAGTCTTTGCCATCGTTAAGGTAATACTCCCAGGCATTCTCGCCATCGAGCGCAATCGTCACCAGGCTGCTGCCGGCCCGTGTTCCAAGTGCATCGCGCACGGCGTGCAAATATGAGATGAGGTCTTCTGCCGCAGCCTCAGCGGACATACCCGAATATGTAAAAGCGATTTTATCCGACAGGTTTTGATCCCTGAAAATGATGGCAGTCTGTTGTCCTCCGTCAGTATTCACATAATAAGGTTGGTAAAGCAAATCCGGGCGGACAACCTTGCCGCTCCCGTCACGCAGCTGAACTCCCAGCGATTTGGCCAGGATTCCTTCATTACTGATCATCCACGTGAAGCCTGCCTGCGCAGCAGCTACACAGGCACTCTTGCCGACAGCCTGCTCCGACGGCCACAATCCGCGTGGCGCACTGCCAAATAGTTCTTGATAATAATCCGCAGCGCGCTGCAGCTGTTCAACAGCATCATCCGGATGACGGAAGCCTTCCGAGGGAAGTTCCAAGTCCGGATTAGCGCCATGCGCGTTTTCGACATTATCAAGCAATGGCAGGATCGGGTGGTAAAAGGGAGACGTAATGATCTCGATAACCCCGGAGTTTTTGAGTTTTTTATAGATCTCAATTACATTTCGGATAATTTCCTGCTGCCTGGCACGCACGATCAGTTTATCTTCTTCGGTGAAGTCCTTACCCTTGGTCAGTAGTCTGCGAATATCTGCGTCTTCACTTTGCACATCCGGATCAAACCATGCCAAATCAAACCAAAGCTGCAAATCACGAAAGTCCTGAACCGAAAAGGTCTGAATGGCGCGAGCGATTTCCGCATCATCCCCGCTGGTACCCCTTTTCTGAAGCAGTTCCCAATAACGCGGATGCTGCTGGATCACATTTTCCCAATTGGCATCAAAGAAGCGCCGCAGTAAAAAATCCTTATCAGCATCGGTCAGGTCCTGGGCATTCTTGTCGGCGACCAGCATATAAGTATCAACTGCCTGGCCAGCTGCATATTCCTCAAGCTGAAACAGGAGCGATGGCACGAGGTTAAAAGTTGCCCTGACGCCTGGGTAATTTGTCAGCATAGCCGCCATATCATAATAATCTTTAATGGCATGCATGCGCACCCACGGTAACAAGTAAATGCCGGAATCGGGGTCTTTATAGAATGGCTGGTGCTGGTGCCAAACAAAAGCAACATTCAGCGGCGGCTGGTTTTGCGCAACAGTTAATGTATTTGGGAAACTGATCATGCCAGCCTGTACAAGTGCTAAAAGGACCAGCACCAAAAAAATCCGTTTTTTCACAAAGACCCCATCCTTTCATTATGTTATCTGCCACATTCTGCCATGCAACAGGCATTTTGCCTCAAATTCCAATAATTATGTTCCCGGCATGCTTCGCAAGTCCTTACTTTCGCATAAAGTATGGGGAGGGAATTTGGGGAGGTGAACAAATGAGCGTCTCTTGTAATCGCTCAAATTGTCCGCCCAGATTATCGCGACAGAGAATCAACAGTATCATGAGAAATCCTCTGATATCGTTTCCGGCATGCAGCTTCCCGGTAGCAGGGACAGTGTCACCGTTTTGTCCGCCATTCCCTTGTCCGACGGTGTGCCCGCCATTCGTCAGTCCGACGGTGTGTCCTGTTCCGGTTCAAATAGCGCCATGCCAGTGCCCGCCGGTCAATATTCAGATCTTTAATAACATCCCGGCAGTGCCGGTGCAGGTTCAGCCGACCGTCTCGCCCACCCAGGTAGCCGGGGTAACCGAAACAGTGATTCCTGTAACAATCAGTCCTGTGTCAGGCGTTATTTCAACTAATATAATCCAGGGACCGTCGGGAAGACCGTCGCTGAAAACACTAAACAACATTATGCGTAACCCTCTACCCCAGCCGTGTCGCTGCATTCCTCCGGGAACAAACACACGCTGCCCCGGAACGGTCAATACAGCTTAAAGCAGGCGTTTTGGGGAAACCGCAATAACAAGAGGATTTCAAGACAGAAATATGGGGTTGCCTTTTTGAGCGGCCCCATATTTTACTGATCCGGATGCAATTCTGCAAGAGCGGTATGGCCCGCAGCTGTCAGATTGTAGATACCATACCCTTCCCGCACAAACCAGCCATAAAAATTCTTCTGCAATATGGAAGGTGCCTTTTGGGAATGCGCTTCCTCTTTAATTTGCCTGAGGCGTGAGGGTCCATTGTCTCTGAGGAAAGTCGCAATCCGGATCGCTTCTTCTTTATAAGCCGTCATTACCGGCTGCCTGGTAATGCCTCCCTTATTCGCATCGCCGGTCCTTCCGGCAAACTCGGCGTTCAGCAATTTGCGGCGCCGGTAGTTAATCCGCGGATGATATGGCTCTGGTTCGCAGACCACCCGAACTTCATGCGTTCCGCTGCCTGCCACTGTCAGGAGTCCCAATCCTAACCGGCGGCATAGTCCGATGACTTGCCGCCACTTCTTGGTAAAGGTATCTCTGGGACGCTCAATTGCGAGAAAGACATTGGGCGTCAGTTTTAAGCGCTCCACTCCCTGTAACACCAAAGTCAGGTTAAAATGCAGCTTCAGCTCCACAATTAAGATATCTTCCTCGCGCACAGCCATCAAATCGCAATCTTTTACTTCGCCCTTAACCTCATAGCCTTGCTGTTCTAAGAAATGCTTGACCGGGAGATAGAGATCGCTTTCGAGCTTCATCGCCATCAATCTCACCCTTTGTGATTATCGGCACTCGTTTTGCTTAGCGGCGTCAACTTTGCCTATCGGCACTCGTTTTGCTTAGCGGCAGACTGCGGCAGAAAGCACCACCGCTGAGAAAATGCCTTCATAATAGGCAGGAAGTGCTCATAATCATCAAAAATGAAGTCGGCTCCGGACTTTAGCAGCAATTCTGCGGCATGTGAGGAAGTATAACCGGCTGCTTTCATGCCGGCCGCCTTGGCTCCCTGAATGCCAAAAACGGAGTCTTCAACCACCAGGCAATTTTCCGGAGCAATGCCAATGCGGGCGGCCGTCAACAGAAACAAATCTGGCGCTGGCTTGCCATGAGTCACTTCGGAAGCACTGCAACGCACTGCGAAGTACCGATCCAATCCAGTCACTTTTAGAGAAAAATCAATGCGCTCGGGCGTACCGGATGAGGCAATCCCCATCGGAATATTATGTTTGCGCAACAAGTCCAGAATGCCGACCAACCCCGGCATGGGTTGTAGTTCAGCTGCCAGCTCAAAGTATAAGTCTTGAATTTCATCCAGAATGCCCATCGGAAATGAGATTTGGTGCTTTTGCCCGATCTCCAGCACCATCTGTTTTTCGGACTTGCCCGTAAAGTCGGCGGCCATTTCCTCAGGTGAAATGTTGACACCGTATTTCTGCAAAACTGTGCTACTGGCTTTGCAGCTGACTGGCTCGCTATCAACCAGCACTCCGTCACAATCGAAGATAATTCCGTGCATTAACTCGCAACCTCCATAGTCAGTAGAACATTAATATATTCGCTTCAGCTTGCGGATTTCCCGCACAAGTCTGCAGATTTGGCAGATAAATCGGCACAACAGGAATTTCCATATTGGCGGACGAAATGAATCAATAGGGGAACCGATCACCCCATCAGTAATTTATGAGAGGCGATTATAATCATTATGAGATTATTTTCTTTAGCATTTAGTGCACGCCAGTCGGGTAATTGCTCCAAAATGCTGCAATATTGTCTTAGCCAACCGCCTTTGAAATCAATGGAGCAAGATCCCTGCAATACTTTTTCGCTTACGATCTCCCCCTGCCAAAGGTGTAATTATGAATGTTTTCTGGAAAATGGAATTTGTCCACTAAATAGTAGCGACGACGTTGCTTTGCTCTATCACAAATGGTCTCAGTCAGATCTGGCATTGTTTGCAATCCCCGTCTATGGAGGTAATCTGGCTGCCCAATACCTTGCCTTTTACGAAAGAGGACAAGCCTTTTTTAAGGACGGCCAATCTTATCATGATCTGCTACGCAAAACACATTTCTTGATTATAGGCAACCTCATTGCCGGAGGCGATATGGCTCTTCACCAGGCCTTGTATCCTTTTGCCAATCTTGGCTTCTGGCCAGAAACGCTGATCCTTTCATCATATGAGTATGGTAGAAAATCGATCAGCGGTGATTTAATTGAAAGTGCTGAAGTGCGCAGCAGACTAGAGGCGTGGATCGGTCGAATTGCCGCGCGAATTGCGCTATAAAGGGCTGAACGTGTTACGCGCCAGCCCTTTATCAGATCCTACCCGTCCAGCAAATCAGGTTCAAACTTCTCTCTAGCGACACCTTTGTTTTTCCACTTGCCGGAGCGATAATAGAGATAGCTAACCAGCAAGCCTACCAGTGGACTAATAGCAATTCCCATCCAGAGACCGTTAACGCCTAAGGCCGGAATGGAAGACAATAGCCTGGCAAGTGGTATCCGCACCAGCCATAGAGATGTCAGCGTAATGAACATGGTTGGTATGGTGTCACCTGCTCCGCGCAACACCCCGGTAAAGACGAACATAGCCGCAAACGCAATGTAGGATAAGCCAACAATGCGCAAATATTGCGTGCCAACCTCTAGCACCGCCTGATCATCGGTGAAGAGCACGAACAGAGCTCTTGGGTATAGCACAGCAATGCACGACACAATCGCCGTTATGGCAAGCGACAGCTGCAGCCCGGCCTTCACGACATCTTTGACGCGCTCTTCTTTACCAGCCCCCAGGTTCTGACCGGTCAGAGCGGAGACGGCCAGTCCAACGCTCATTGTCGGCATAATCGCAAACTGATCCAGACGTATGGCGGCACCATACGCTGCCGTGGCCACCGTCCCGTAGCCATTAACGAATTTTGTTATTAGCATACCGCCCAGAGATACCAGCAGCTGCTGTATTCCTGAAGGCAGTCCGATTCTGAATATATCATAGATAATGTGACCATCATGCTTCCATTGCTCTTTGGTATCGGGGAGCAAATCTTTAGCCCTCCAAAGATAGACAACTACCAACACGAAAGCGATTCCCTGAGCAATTACTGTTGCCATTGCGGCTCCGGCGATCCTCATCGCGGGAAATGGACCAATCCCAAAAATAAGCAAAGGATCGAGAATAATATTGGCAATTGTGGCAACAAACAAAAACCGCAGCGGGGTTCGCGAGTCTCCCAATCCTCTCATGATACCGCTGGCACCGTTATATAAGAAAACGAACAGCATTCCGGTAAGGTAAATACGCAGGTAACCAACGGCTTCACTGAAAATATCCGCCGGTGTATTAATCAGTCTAAGCAAGGCCGGTGTAAAGACGATAC
>JBMNNY010000148.1:0-5269 GCA_050942765.1 Bacillota bacterium
CACCGCGGCCGGGGCGGGCGGCGCCACAGCCACCGCGGGCGGCACCTCAGCCATCGCTGGCGTCGCAGCCCCCATCGCCGATGGAGCAACCGCATAAACCCATTGGGCAAAGCCAGTAACCTGACCGTCATCCGTGATGGCGGTTTCAAAAAGCCCATCCGTTCTGTTGATTGCACGCTCAAGCCAACCCGGGCTATAAAATAGGTCCAGCAAATCCCGCCGGACTTTATCGGGAATGGTGGCGGCGTAGGTCTGGTGCCAGGCTTCCGCCGCGGTTCGGGCGATACCGGGGATGTCCTCCGGTATCGCCTTTCTAATCATGAAATTCATGCCGCTATTCCTATTCATAATGGCCACTTCACATTCTAATTGACTACTTTTATTTGACTACAAAGTTAATGATCTTTTCAGGGACATAGATTTCCTTAACGATTTCTTTGCCAGCCAGGGATTCCGCAGCTGCCTCACGGGCAGCGGCGAGAGCCTTATCTTTATCAATACCCTTCGGCATCTCAATGCGCTCTTTGATTCGGCCGTTAATCTGAATGACGATCGTCACGGTATCATCCACCAGCATTGCCGGATCGTAAACTGGCCAGCCGCTCTCGAAAATGCTGCCGGTATGGCCGGTCATTTGCCAGAGCTCTTCAGCGATGTGGGGCGCCATGGGTGCGATTAGCTTGATCAGTACCCTCAGTGACTCGCGGTCAACTTTATTGTCGACTTCCGTGCCAACCGTATTCAGGTAGGCCATCATCTGGGCAATAGCGGTATTGAAACGGAAAGAATCAAATCGCTCGGTCACTTCATATACCAGACGATGGGTTGCACGTTTGACAGCGATGGTTTCAGGCCAGTTGCTTTCCCAGTTGTCGGTGACAAGACGCCAGACTCTGTTCAGGAAACGAAATACGCCGTCAATACCATGATCGTCCCATTCAGTGGCAATTTCCGGCGGTCCAATGAACAGTTCGTAGAGCCGCAGCGAATCGGTACCGTACTCCCGGACCAGGTCATCAGGGTTGACCACGTTGCCGCGTGACTTGCTCATTTTGGCACCCTGGTAGTAAATTGTGCCTTGATTAAACAGGCGGTGGAACGGTTCATCAAATGATACAACCCCGATATCCTTAAGGAACTTGACATAGAACCGTGCATAGAGCAGATGCAGAACAGCATGTTCGGCGCCACCGACATATTGATCCACTGGCATCCAGCGGTCAGCTTTCTCTTTGTCACAGAGGGCTTCCGTATTATGAGGATCAATATATCTCAGAAAGTACCATGAAGAACCGGCCCACTGCGGCATCGTATTGGTTTCACGCCGTCCCGGTCCTCCGCAGTTCGGACAGGTGGTCTGAACCCAGTCTTCAATGGCAGCCAGCGGAGATTCGCCTGTACCGGTCGGTTGATATTTTTCCACTTCCGGCAGCATCACCGGCAAATCTTTGTCTGGAACCGCTACCGGACCGCAGTGCGGGCAATGGATAATGGGGATCGGTTCGCCCCAGTAACGCTGACGGGAAAAGACCCAGTCGCGCAGCTTATAGCTGACGGTGGCCTTACCAATGCCCTTTTCGGCAAGCCATTTTGTGATCGCCTTTTTGCCTTCCTGCCAGTCCATGCCGTCGAAAGATCCGGAGTTCACCATAATGCCCTCGCCCGGCTCGGCAGCCTCAACCGGCCTATCAGCATCCTTCAGAGAGGAAGCGATGACGCGGCGAATTGGCAGACCGAATGTTTTGGCAAAATCAAAGTCGCGCTCGTCGTGAGCGGGAACACACATAATAGCGCCGGTGCCATAGTCGATCAGAACATAATCAGAAATCCAAATCGGCAGACGCTCGCCGTTTACCGGATTGATGGCATAACTGCCGGTAAAGGCGCCGGTCTTGTCTTTGGAGGCCATGCGATCTACCGATGACTTGGTCAAGGCGGCTTCCACATAGCTCTCCACTGCCGTGCGCTGATCGGCAGTAGTCAACACGCCGACCAGCGGATGCTCCGGTGCCAGCACCATGTAGGTGGCGCCAAACAGGGTGTCCGGCCTGGTCGTAAAGACCCGGATTTTGGAGCTGCTGTTTTCGACGGCAAAGTCAATTTCCGCGCCTTCGCTTTTGCCAATCCAGTTTTGCTGCATTTTGATGATTGGCTCCGGCCAGTCCAGCTGATCAAGATCATTCAGAAGCCGTTCTGCATAGGCTGTGATTTTGAGCATCCACTGCACCATATTGCGCTTGGTCACGGGGCTTCCGCAGCGCTCGCACACTCCGCCGGCGGCTTCCTCATTAGCCAGACCGGTTTGGCACTGCGGGCACCAGTTGATCGGCATTTCCTTCTGATAAGCCAGCCCATGTTTAAACATTTGTGTGAAAATCCATTGAGTCCATTTGTAGTATGCCGGGTCGGTGGTGTTAATTTCGCGCGACCAGTCATAGACCGCGCCCATCTCTTCCAGCTGGCGCTTGAAGTTGGCAACATTGCGCTCGGTAGTAATGCGCGGATGAATGCCCTTGTTGATGGCATCATTTTCCGCCGGCAGACCAAAGGCGTCCCAACCCATGGGATGCAGGACATCAAAGCCATGGAACTTTTTATAACGGCTGATTACATCACTGAGCACATAGCCGCGCCAGTGGCCAACATGCAATCCGGAACCGGACGGATACGGAAACATATCAAGACAATAGAATTTGGGCCGTCCGTCATCACGGGTTTTGTTGGCGTTGGTAACTTTCCAGTGTTCGCGCCACTTTTTCTCAATAGCCTGTGGGTTGTAGCGCACATCTTTCATTGAAATCCCTCCATTTTTGATCTGCCATTCAGTAGTTTGACCGCTGCTTTGTAATTGAAAACAAAAACGCCCCTGACAAATGTGACAAATGTCAGGGGCGGGAGTAAGCTCACGCGGTACCACCCTGTTTCGACCGGCAGCGGCGGAGCAGTGGCAATTACTGCTGATATACTGTTGGTTGCTGCGGTCCTTCTTTGCCCGTTAACCCTGGGGAGGGTATGACGCTAGAGCAACATGTTGTGGTCGAAAGCGGCTTAGCGTGCTGTTTGGCCGCCTTGCCATTTCCGGGGGTCGGGGGTGCTTTTTACGTCACAAGCTCCAAGGCGAGTTTCGGCCGCCCCCGGACACCGGCTTGCACCAACCGCCAGCTCTCTTAGTCAGGGTAAAGGCTTATTGCTCCTCTTCTTCGCTTTGGAACCTATTGTAGCAAAGCGGATGCGGGAAGTCAAGCGAAAGACACACGGGGACGGTTCTCCTGTGCGATGACGATGAAGACACAGGGACGGTTCTGCTGACTTGCCTCAGGACATTTTGCCCATTGAAAGGCAAGACAGCACAGGAGAACCGTCCCCGTGTGTCCCCGTGTGTCCACGCTTAAGCTAAATTAGAAGGTGAGACCGACTGTAAAGCCGGGGAGCAGTCCGATTGAACGGATACCAAAATTCAGTGTATAATCATCGTTGAGCTCATAAACGCCGTAAACGCCATAGCCGCCATGACTCCATTCGAAGCCGTAGCCAAACTCATAGGCTGGTGCATACATGCCTTCGAACATCAGTGTAAGCTGCGGATTAACCGGAACTTCTACGGCAACGCCAAGGGCAATACCGAGAAACGGGTAATAGGCATTGAATCCGGCTTGCAGTCCGCCGAAAATGCCAACCTGAAATTCTTTTTCCTGCATGACCGGGTACATAACAAGGCCAGTCACTCCAATATCAAAACCACCCCAATACCAGAAACCGGCTTCAGCAACAGCCCGGAAGCTTACAGGGCTGTCTTTAAGCGGCATATTGAGATCGGCTACTGCACCAACTGCTGCCCAGTTAACTTTTACGCCAGCATCAATGGTCATACCGCTGGGATCAACGCGCGGCGCAGCCATGGCTACGCTGGAAAAGAGAAGTACTGCGGAAAAGGCCAGAACGAGAATCAACAGTTTACGGCTCATCTGGAAATCCCTCCATTAATATAGATAGTGTGCTATAAATTCTATGGGCTACCATAAAGTCCTGCTATTAATCGACAAATTCTCATAAAAGTGTTGCACATTTCGTTGCACACTTTTGTAATAATTCAGACTAGGTCGCGCCACAAACAAATAGTGGCGAAAGGCGGACGAACAATTGGGTGTGTAATCTAGAATGTAAATCCGATAAAAAAGCCGGGCATCCAGCCGAGTGAACGTATCCCGGCATTGATCGTCAAATCGCTGCGAATGTCATAGATCAGGTATAGTCCATAACCGCCGTGGTATACATAGCCGGTCCAGTCAGGATGAATTCCGACGGCAGGTGCGTAGGTAACCTCGCCGGTCAGAGTCAAATCTTTGTTTATGTCAGCCTGAAATGTAAATCCAGCCACTCCGCCGATATAGATGATCGGAGCATAGCTTTTCCATTCTCCAATGCCGCCTTGAATGCCACCGAATAATGCCACTTTAAACGGGTCTTTCGGATTCAACGGGTAAACATAGGCAGCGGAAGCACCAGCGCCAAAATGGTTGTCAAAATAAAAGGCGCCATCCAGAGTAACCCGCAAACCGCGTCCGCTGCCCGAGAGTGAATGAAAATCGGCAACTATACCCAAGCCTGAAGGAGCAATGTTAAAATGCAGGTCCGTGACATTGGATGATACAGCCCGTGGGGCAGCCATTGTAGACGATGCAGCCAGAAGAATGCTAATAATGGAAAGTATGATTGCTAAAAACCATTTTTTCATGATGATACCTCCATGTGCTGTAATAACCTTCTAGACTATTCTAGGGTAATTAGGGGGATCCTCCACTTAAAATAATGGAAAACGGTGCGAAGATCAAATAATGGAAGTAGGACGCAGCAATTAGCAGCGATTGGATTAGATGATGGAAATAGGGTGCAATGAGCAAATAATGGAAATGGGCCGTAGTGAACCGGAGAAGGTCGCCAATCGAATGGCGACCTTCGATCTTTTGATGAATTAGAATGAATAGCTGAACCCGGTCGTAATCATAGGTGACTTGGTCATCGGTGTGGCAAAGCCGCGCATGCCAGCGTTCAGGCCAAACCCCTTGCCGAAATCAATGGTGAGATAGGCACCATAACCGGGCACGAAGACTACGTTCTTCCAGTCATAGTGCACGCTGATCGTTCCATAAAGCGACAAGTTGCCAATCGGCCAATGCAAGATCAGACCCGCTTGCGGGAAGATGTAAGAGTTGGTTCCAAGGGTCGTGGAATTCTCTGCTCCCAGGTATAAACCACCTAGGTAGAGGGC
>JBMNNY010000150.1:0-5237 GCA_050942765.1 Bacillota bacterium
CTATTGAATTCCTCAATCAGCTCATCCATGGCGCTTTGCATCTGGCCACCATAATTATGCCACATGGTGATCGTTACCGGGTTTTTCGGATCAAGTTTTCCATTTCCGCATCCGGCAATAGAAAGAAGCATGATTAGGCCAAATAGTATCTGAATCAGTTTCTTGCTCATCCCAAAAATCATCCTTTTTTACTGCGAATCACCCTCGGGGTGATGAAAATTACCAAGGAAAATAGTATAGTATAGTTAAGAAAAATAATATAGTGTTTGCATGAAAAGCTCATCTGCAATTCCAGCAATAGGGTATATTTCTAATCACTTCTACGTCAGTATCTCTATTACCTCTTGTCTGTCTGTCAGTTAAATCAGTTAAACTTGAGGAGGATAAGTATGAGAAAACTTTCTGTTATTCTAGCCCTGTTCATCGCAGCGATTTCTGTTTTATCCGGTTGCAGTGGTGTTTCAGCTGTCACTGGCACTGTCCGGGGAACACAGACAAACACAGTAATTGCTGGTGCAATCGTCACCGCGACCGGGGAAAATACTTATACTACCGTTACCGAAATTGACGGAACATATCGGTTGATGCTTCCTCCAGGGACGTATAGCATCACCGCCGCCCATGAGTCTTTCAACAACGCCACTGCATCCATTACCGTATCCGATCAGCCGGTGACCAAGGATCTCACGCTGACAACCGGGGCACAAACACAGATGGCCTTCCCGGAAACGTTTCATTATGAATACTATATGCAGACAAGTCCATATGGAACAGGCGCACGAGTCGCTAAAGGTTCAGAAAGACCAGAAAGCGTTTTGACAAATCTCAATACTCTAACCCAACACAGCGCTCCGGAAGGATATTGCTACTACCTGAGTCTCTATGCGTATTTCGCATTAACTGAATCCATTTCGTATTCGGGACTCCGGGTATATACATCGCACTCGGCTGATGGACCTTTTGTTTTAATCGGCACCAGCCCGCCAAACTACACTCCGAGCGGTGCCGTCCGGTTTTGGGGAAATTTTTATAGCCCGACGCTTCTTGACGATACCCAATGCTATTTTGCAATGCAGCTTTATGGCCCGGATGGCGAAACCCCTCTGACTGAGTCGACGTTATTGCCACCGCTCGCCCCCTTGACACTGACTGCTCCAGCCCATCAATCAGAACACACCAGTGACGTTACGCTGGAATGGAGCGCTATGCCTGAATGCGATTCGGGGTATAACGTGAGCATATCCCTAGATACTTCGGGTCCCATGGGTGAATCATGGATGTATGTCAAGAGCTATTATCCATCTGAGAACAGTCAAATCGTCTCCGGCCTTGATCCGGGAAGGTACGCCTGGTCCGTCAGGGGAATAGATAACTCATATGACGGTGAGCGTCAAACCATTTCAGCCTATAGAATATTTGTTATTAAATCTTCCCCTACACCGTAACGAATCAAATTTCCGAAATCAATTCGTCACTTAATTAAGGATGGAGGATTTAGAATGCGAAAGCTATTTGTGGCTCTGTTGATCGGAGCATTATGCGCTGTAGTCGGATGCAGCGGCAGCCAAGTTGCAGTAAGCGGTACGGTAAGGGGGATGCAGGAGAATACCGTTATTGTCGGTGCAAAAATAACGGCAGTTGGAAAAGACACGCATACAACTGTTACAGGACCGGACGGAACATACAAGTTAATGCTGACTCCCGGTACTTATGAGTTTACCGTGACCTACCCTACATTCACCCCAGCATCCGCCACTGTTCCCGTAAAGGAAGAGCCGATTACCAAGGACTTCAGTTTATCAACGGGATTAAAAACAACAATGGATTTTCCAGAGCAATTCCAATGTAATTTCACTATTTCAACTCGTCCCAATGCTTCGGGAGCTCGTTCTTTGGTAACTCGTGACGGCCACGCCACAGCTTTGGAGTTTGGGGCCGCCAAAAATACAAATGGCGACGCTCCTGAAGGATACAGCTATGAATTGGAAATTTACGCCAGTATTTTATTCACTGCTCCGGGATCTTATCAGGGCTACCGGTTATATAGTTCTCCTTCTGCCGATGGTCCCTTTATTTTAGTTAACACCGGCGATGTCTACTGTAGTAATAAATCGGCCACTTTTGGGTGCAATTTTTCCGATCCGCATTATTTTAGTGCTGATGGATGCTATTATGCCTTCCAACTCTATGCCGAGGAGGGTGAAACACCCTTGACTGAGCCGGTGCAATTGGTGCCGCTGGAACCACTAACTCTGATCGCTCCGGCTAATAATGCCGAGCTGACCGTAAACAGCGTTACTCTGGAATGGAACCCAGTAGCAGAATGTAATGGGTATGGGATGGATATTTATAGGAAGACGGATTCTGAATATAACCCATGGGTTCTTTTTGATCATGCTATTGCTCTACCTGTTCCAGAAGCCGTTTTTTCCGATCTTCCCCAAGGAAAGTACTGCTGGTATGTTTGGGGGAGTAAGAACACGAGCACCAATGTTGGGTTCGCTACACAGTATACTTATTCTGCCTACCGGTTTTTTTCAGTGGAATAAAGTGATTAGTAGATCCACTTCGTCAGTTCCCTCTTGAGCAGTTTTGCCGCCTTGAAATCAAGTAAGGCGGCAAAACTGTTTTTATTTATAGCATTCGCAGGAGCATTTTCGGCCGCGAGGGCGAAAGGAGTGCTTGAGTGTATCCGGGCCGCTGGCGGGAAGGAGTGTTTCAGAGCGTCGGCGGGAAGGAGTGTTTCGGGGCGCGGTAGAATATAGAAAAAATATTATTACGAACCGAAGGCGAACCGAAAGCCAATCGAAGGCAGGGTCGGTCATGAATGAGAAGCCAGTTGCAGGAGAAGGCTCCAGCCCCGGGGCAATGTTTTCAGGACATTGCTTTCCTTCGCCATTCCCCTGATCATAACCGGTCTGTTACAGCAAATGTACTACATTGCCGACTCGGTGATCGTAGGGAACCTGCTAGGCGAGGAAGCCTTGGCGGCTGTAGGCGTAAATACGCCAATTTTGAATGTGTTCATTTTTATCATTACCGGGCTTGTTTCTGGCTACACCATATTGCTTTCCCACTTTTATGGCGCAAGGGAATATCAGATATCGCCGCAAGGAATGGTCTTACCGGAACCCGGCCAATGGCGGTGATGAAAAGCAAGAGTATATGGCGGGGTAGTCAATTTTCTACTCCGCGTACCGTTCGCGAGTGCGCATTTTAGAACTAGCGGTTTGCAGTTTGCCGACTTTGTCTAGCCACTTAATGGTATCTGAAATTGTCTCCCTAAAAGGACGTACCTTGTAGCCCAGTTCGCGCTGGGCTTTTTCGCTTGAAAAAACGGAGTTGCTGGTGATGGCATATAGCGCATATCTGTTGAAGATTGGGCGCTTCTTTTTCACTTTATAGTACACACCGTAAAAAGGCAGTGCGATCCTGGCGACCCATGGCGGAACCATGCACTTGACCAGTCGCCCGCCGTTTATTTCGTGAACCAGTTGCAGCATTTCCTTAATTGATATATAGCGATTGCCCATGATGTATCCTTCGCCTTTGCGCCCCAGTTCGCATGCTGTCACGATCCCCTCGGCGACATCACGCACATCCGCGAAATCATAGCCGCCTTGAATGCCGACCGGCAGCTTGCTATTGGCGCAATCGATTAGCAGTTGCGAGGCATAGCCGGCAAAATCTCCAGGGCCACACATACCGGTGGGGAAGATGATGACAGCGTCCAAGTTCCGTTCCCTGACCGCATCCATAACAATCTGAGATGCTTCCGCTTTAGTCTTGCCATAAAAGCCGACGATCGCATCCGGGTCAAAGGAAGATATTTCAGTAATCGTCTGACCTTTAGGCAGCTCTGGGATGGCATGCACCGAGCTAATATAAACGAGCCTTCGCACGCGGGCATGCAGGCATTGCTCAACAATGTTGCGTGTGCCGCAAACATTGACATCATAAACTTTGCTCGAGTAACCCCATTCGGTCGACACGATTCCCGCCGCATGAACGACGATTACTTCAGCATCGGCCGGTACCGCGAAAAAGCGCTGCAAATCATCAACGTTCAGGACATCGCCTTCGCAGAGCTCAACTTCTTTTGGGAGATACTTGGCAGTCGGATCCCCGGGCAGTACCAGCCCGCGTACATCCTGGCCATGTGATAGAAGCGATCGGACAATATTACTGCCAAGGCTTCCGGCGGCCCCGGTTACGAGATATTTGACTGTCATTTGACACTCCCCGCTTTCACTAAGATACTGTGGCGCTGCAAGCGCATTTCCGTCGCTCAAATAATAGACGCTGTGTTGAGTTTCCTACACAAGTACAGTATAATTACAATATGTTGATTAATACAACCGCCAGATCATCCGGATTTGACTAATTGACAACATGCAGTTGCAGAGTGTGGGAGAAAACACAAAAACCGATAAATTGATTTCTTGGGAGGGTGAAAAGGGGGACATGGCTGCAACAGACAGGCGCGTAAAGTATACAAAAATGGTCTTGCGCGAAAGCCTCATTAAACTACTACGTGAAAAACCGATTGCGCGCATTACCATTAAAGAGTTGTGCGAGCACGCTGACATCAATCGTACGACCTTTTATGCACACTATTCTGATCAGTTTGATCTGCTGATCAAGATTCAGGATGAGTTCATTGCCGACATTAATTCCTACCTCGACAAATTTGCCCTTGAAGCTGGTGAGACCGGCATATTCCAGATGCTGTGCAAGATTTTTGAATACATTGATCAGAATGATGAACTGTGCCGTGTTTTGCTTGGCAACAATGGCATTGTTGACTTTCAGACCAAAGTCATGCAGATTGTCAGTAAGAGGATTGTCCTGGAATGGCGCAAGAAGCAGAAGGTGGATGAAACCACTGCCGAATACATCTACACTTATGTGGCTACCGGCAGCATCGGTGTAATCCGCAAATGGCTGCAGGATCCCAATCCCAAACCGCCACGGGAAATGGCATATTTCGTGGTGAGCCTGGTCAATAAGGGGATTGAGCATTTTATCATGTAATTTATCAAGGAAATAACTAGCTTCCCGTCTGTGCGTGTCATTTCGAGCTGATAGACAGAAGGTGATTAAACTGGCTACCAGTATTATGGTTGTTGATGATGAGCAGGCCATTGCGGACTTAGTCGCAGTCTATTTACAGAATGAAGACTACAACGTTTTTAAGTTCTATAATGGTCAGGAAGCACTGCAATGCGCTGAAAACT
>JBMNNY010000151.1:0-5214 GCA_050942765.1 Bacillota bacterium
CGTAGCGATGAAGTGGCAGACAAGATCGCGAAAAACCGGCTGGATAATTACTTCAGCAAACCCGTTATTACGCAACAATCCTTCAATGTCGGAGACTGTGCCAAACTTTTCGATTGAAGCAGGCAAATGGGCGTATTGACGCCGACTTTTTACCAGACCTCCGACAAACGGTATAAAGTTATGAAAGTAGAAGCGAAAAATGCTATTGGCGATGCTGCGCCTCGGCGTAAAACAATCCAATACAGACAATACTCCGCCTGGCTTTAAAACGCGCCTGAGTTCGCCTAGGCTTTGCAGATGGGAGACGCTGTTGCGCAGTCCAAATGCTACCGTTACAATGTCAAAGCGTTTATCAGCAAACGGCAGCCTGTTCATATCTGCCTGAAGAAATGCGATACGCGTATACGGCGCTGGCGCGGGTTGTCCGCCTTTTGCTCCTCTTACCCCCGAGCGCTGCACCTTTCGCTTGGCCCTCTCAATCATGCCACTCGAAAAATCGATCCCGGTCAGCGTTGCCTTTGGAAAAGCACTTGCCAGCTCTAAGGTCATCTCTCCGGTGCCACAGCAAGCGTCCAGAATTTCCAATACATTAGCCCGCCGCCTATCCATCAATTCTGCCAAATAACCGACTGCCTTTCTTCTCCAGCGCCGGTCCAAACCAAGACTTACCAAGGCAGTCACCGAATCATACGAAGGAGCAACCTTCTCAAACAGCTCCTTCATCCTTGCTTCCTTCGCCTTCATAGCAGACGTTTCCTGAACTGGCAATCCATCCTTCAACTTCTACGCCTCTTCATCACAGCACTCTAGTTTATATTTACTCCTGCCGCCAGCACACTATGCTGTCGATTTAGTTATATTCTTGCGCTCCTCCGCCTCGATCAGTTCCGCCACAAGTCGTCCGTTGAATAACCCGTGCGACAAAAACTTTTCGCCACCGCGCTTGCCAAGTACGCTACGCCATCTGGCAAACACATAAACATACAGGATCAACCCCGGCATCGGATCTTTCCATGACAAAACATCATCAATAATATGCCTGCCACCAAGCCGGCTGCCGGCCGCCTTACCAAGCCCACCGCTAGCGGCACCCCAATTGCCATCCTCGCCACCATGCTTGCCGCGGCTACTCCATTTCTTCCAATACATCAACTTTTGCCGAAGTGTCAACTTGCGATCCGCAAAAGTCTCTAAAAGCCACCCCAGATCACGAAGGCTCATCCGTCCCCGCGCTCCAGGACTGGGATTATATAACGGGCGCAAATTCCGCCCCTGCAGCAGATCAGCATAAGCCCCAACCAGGTCCACCCCCGCGTGATAACCCATTGCGAGGCCAGGAACCATTCTAGGATTACAGTCAATCAGGTAAATTTCATCACTGTGGGGGTCCAATAAATAGTCACTACTAATAAAGCCTGTCCATCTACTGCTCCTTGCCAATGCAAAATCATATTGCAGCGCCCTGGGGCAGTCGACAATTTCTCTATATGCACTGGTACCCCCGAGCCGCGGATAGGTCCGTACCGCCTTAAATGCCATATGCCCCAATATTTTCCCGTCCACTGCCAAGCTACTGGTACAGACCAGCGTACCCGGCAAATAGCGTTGAATAATGGGGAGTTCATTTTCGGACAAACCATATTCGGACACCAATTTCAAATACTCTGCAGCTAACTTGCGCGGCTCCTGAACAAGCCTTAATCCATGCCCATTACACGCCTGGCGTAGTTTAATGATTACCGGATAGTTTACCTTTTTAAAGATCAGATCCATCTCTCCATAGGATGCCGGGGCAAAAGTCGGGTCTGGGACAGGCACTCCCGCCCCCTTTGCGACTTCCGACATTAAGCCTTTATCATACATGCTCATTACTTCAGTAAACGGAATTGCTATAAACTTGACGCGCCGCCTGATTGCATCCTGAAAATAGGCCATTAAATAGCCTTCTTCAAAAGTTGAGATGTATGCTTCATAACGCCCTGAACCCAACTCGGCAAGGATTGCTTCCGCAAAAGCCTGTGGATTGTCTTGGAACGACGGAACCAGGAAGCGCTTTTTAACGGCATTGGAATAAGCCCAATAATCCCAGCGGGTATAACAAGCGGCTGTAATCTCAAATCCTAATTCGGCCAGCCTTCTGACAGCAAACAAGCTGGCTGGCGTTCTGGCTCCTGTAACTAAGACGCGCATTCTATTCCATCACTCCATTCAAAATTGCCGCATTTAAAATCACCGTATGTAACTCATGCCATTTCCGCAAAAAAGAATCCGGTTCCTGCCGTTCGCAGAAACCGGATTTTTCCATCGCTAATTTCTCATGCTAATCCTACACTTGCCAAATTCTTCTACACCGATGCAGTAGCAGCCTCTTTCACTGGCATTGCTGCCAATTGCTCGTAGAAGCGGGCTTCGTCAAACAGATGGTTCTCAAGGAAGACTTCGCCCTGATGCGGGGAAAGCAACGGACCAAGTCTGGTAATAATAAACCAGTAGAGCATCAAACCAGGTTTGATGTCACTCCAGGAAAACACATCATCCTTAATTTTCTGGCCGCGGTGATCTCTCCACTCTTTCCAGGCATCCACCTTCTGGGAAAAAGAGTAACTCTTATCCATCAATGAATCAATCAACCAGCCCAAATCAAGGAACTGCATCCGCCCTAAGGTACCAGCCTTCGGAGGCGCTAAGGGTCCGACTTTTTTACCTAACGCAAGATCCACATAGGCCGACAGCAAGTCGATTCCGCCATTATAACCGAGAATAATGCCAGGGGCCATACGCGGATTACAGTCAATGAAGTTCAGGTCTCCAGTATCATCGGTCAGATAATCACTGCAGAAGAAACCAGTCCAGTTCAGCTTCTTTACCAAAGCGGCATCATTACGAAAAGCCAGCGGACTGTCCACAATCTCTTTTAGTGCCGTAGTACCACCATCGCGAGGCTGAGTCCTGAGCGACCTAAAAGCTACCTGCCCCAGCAACTCCCCTTCGTAGGCCAGACCGACTGTGCAAATCTGCGGCCCGCCTATGAAGCGCTGAATTAGCGGCAGTTCCTGATCAGTTAAGTGATACTCCTCGACAATTCCACGATAAAGAGAAACTAGCTTTTGAGGGTCTTTTACTATCTGCTGCCCGTGAGCTCCGCAGGAACGGCGCTGTTTCAAGACAACAGGATAGTCAATACCGGCCAGAATCTCAAGGGCCTCATCCATATTCTTCGGAACATAAGTCGGATCCGGTACGCCAACACCAATACTTTTAGCAACATCACGCATAGTGCCTTTATCGTGGGCGGTCATAATGTCTTTGAATGGCATTAGCAGAGTCTTGGTATACTTGGCAATTTCGTCACGAAAATATGACATAACAAAGCCATCTTCAAAAGTTGGCACATAGATATCATAATTACCAGTTCTCAACTCATTAATTACGGCTTCAGCAAAGCGAATTGGCTCATACCTGGTCGAAGGGAGCTTCAAACGCTTTTTAACTCCCTTGGAATACATGGCATAATCCCAACCACTGCATGCTGCGGCAGTGACATCAAAGCCCATTTCCGCCAGATGCCTGACTGTAAACAGACCATATGGAGTCATCATGCCAGTTACCAATGCTTTCATGATGCTTACCTTCTTCCTTTTTTTACAATTTAAAACCTGTTCACCGCGCTTTGCTGTGCGCCTGTACTGTGCTCTCTGCGGTGCGCGTTCCCTGCGGCGTACATTCATCGTGCCCCGCACCTTCGCGCTGCGTGCCCCGTGCTCTCACGCCCTGCGCCCCTTGCCCCGCGCCCCGCATCTCATCGCACTTCATCACGCTCAACAAATCATTTTGTGCTTGTCTAAATTCTTGACATGCAAAAAAAATCCTTTCTAAGCACGCGAAAAGCTCATTACGTACATTATATTACTACTTTTTTGCACGCTGACAAGACAGCCCGGCCTTTACTAAATTCTAAGACCGGGCTGCTCAACAATAAGTTTCAGGGATTTAGTCATTTTTTTGTATTTTGGTTTTCGTATTCCGTTTTCGCATTCTGCCATTCTGCCATTCTGCCATTCTGCTTATTGCATTTTGACAGTCTCATGTTTCAAATAACGCACTCGTACTAGACCAACCGTTTGAGCTCCTCTGCCACGCTGTCGGTAATAGAGTTCAGCTCCGTGGCTGATTCTGACTGCGTCATGGCGTTAGCGCGCATTTCCTCAGATGCCGCAAGAACTTCTTCAACCGTTGCACTTAGCTCTTCCATAGCAGCACTGACCTGCTCAACCTGAGCCGCGATTTCCTCAGTAGAAGCCAATACGCGATCTGCCAAGAGCGAGGAGTCTTTCGTTGTATCGTACTGTCCTTTTGCAATTTCGACCAACTGAACCATATTAACTTTCAGCTTCTTAAGTCCATTAGCAAATTCAATAAAGCCATCCTTCAATGACGAGGCCTGTTGTACAACAACCTGGGATGAGGCCAGGTTTTGACCAAACTCGGCCACAATCTGTTCATGAACCTGGTTGATATGGTCAATGATTTCCGAAATTTGCTGTGTTGATTGACTGCTTTGGTTGGAGAGCTTTTTGATTTCTTCGGCAACAACTGCGAATCCACGACCATGTTCTTTGGCACGTGCGGCTTCGATCGAAGCATTCAGCGCCAGCAATTCGGTCTGGGCACTGATGTTCTTAATGAAGGTCAAGATCTCGTTGATGCGAAGCACTTCTTCATTAAGTCGCTGCAAACCGGCACTGGCACCTTTTTCGGATTCAAAGGCCGACTTAATAGCAGCGTCTGTGGCTTCTGCCATAGCCTGGCCACGAATGGCCACTTCTTCAGTCTTAGCAACATTTTCCGAGAAAATGCTAAACTCGCGCAGCGTCCGATCAGCCCCAGCCGCAATCTGCTGTACCATTTGGTGAATACGCGACATCATGTTGGAAATTTCCTGAGTGGCTGAAGCAGACTGACTGCTGCCCACAGTAACTTGCTCCACCGACGACGATATTTCTTTCATGGCGTGCGAAATTTGATCTGCCGAAGAAGCCACTTTTTCCGAAGAAGCTGCGGCATCAAAGGCCCTCTTACGGATTTGCTCATTCGAGCTATTAACCTGCTTGCTGACAAAGGCAAGTGCTTTGTTAATCCAGATAGAAGCAATTATTCCAACGATCAAAATCAAAATGGCCATACCCATTGAAGATATCCGCAGCCATCTGGCAT
>JBMNNY010000152.1:0-5183 GCA_050942765.1 Bacillota bacterium
TGGTAGACCTCGGGGTCATCCTCTTTGCGGCGGCGGTTGCTTTTCAGCTTATTACGCTGCCAGTAGAATTTAACGCCAGTAACAGGGCAATGGCAATGCTTGAGGGACATGGCTATTTGAGCAGGGGAGAAGAGTTACAGGGCGCCCGAAAAGTACTCAGTGCTGCAGCCTTGACTTATATCGCTGCTACGGCGGTTGCACTGCTGCAATTAGTACGCCTATTGTTGCTGCGCGGAAGAAGGAATGATTAATCTGAAGAATGCGCGCACAATGGCGCTTCAAATCCTGCTTTCTATTGAGAAAGATAAGGCTTACGCAAACATCGCACTTGACACGGCCTTTGAAAAATGGCCTGCTTCAAAGCAGGAAAGAGCATTCTGTACGGAGCTGGTCTACGGCACCGTTCGTCACCAGCTCACTTTGGATTGGATTATCAGCATTTTTCTAAATCGTGGTAACCCGGAGAAACTAACTCCAGCCATCCGTAACATTTTAAGGATGGCTTTTTATCAGTTATACTTTATGAAATATCGGCCTGAGGCGGCAGTAGTTGATGAAGCAGTAAAGCTGGCGCTACGCTTTGGTCATAGCGGAGTCTCCAAGCTGGTAAATGCCGTCTTAAGGTCATATTTACGCAATCCAGAGAAAGTCGTTTTCCCTCCGGCAGAAAAAGAACCTGCCAGGCATTTATCAATCAAGCACTCTCATCCGCTTTGGCTGGTTGAGCGTTGGGTTGATCGGTTTGGTTTCGAGGCCACAGCACATTTATGTGAGTTTAACAACCGTCCGGCACCAGTCTGTATCCGGACTAATACTTTGCGTTGCAGCAGGGATGAGCTTATTGAGCGGCTAGCTTCTGAACATGTCGTCATCGAAAAATCTGCGCTGGTTCCTGAAGGCCTGATTATCAGCGGGTTTGATCGCATTGAATCATTGGCATCGCACCGGGATGGCTGGTTTATCGTCCAGGACGAGAGTTCTATGTTGGTAGCACATGCCGTTGCTCCAAAACCCGGCGAAACTGTTATAGATCTATGCGGCGCACCAGGCGGTAAAGCAACTCATTTGGCTCAAATGATGAATAATGATGGCCAAATTATTAGTGTTGATCTGCATGAGCATCGCACCCGACTAATCCAAGAAAACGCCAACCGGTTAGGTGTCAGGACAATCGCTACTGTAACAGGCGATGCCCTTAATTTTAAAATGCCTGCCAAAATGCCTGCCAATCAGGATGATAAGGAGCTGGCAGATGCAGTTTTGCTGGACGCTCCCTGTACCGGTACCGGCGTGATCAGGCGGCGGGCTGATTCCCGCTGGCGACGCACCCCCCACGATATCATTGAGTTAGCCGATTTGCAATACCGGCTGCTGAAACATGCCGCCACGCTTGTGAAGCCTGGCGGGCGTCTGGTGTATTCGACCTGTTCTTTGGAGCCTGAAGAAAACCACGTGCTAATTAAGCGATTTCTGCAAGAACATCCTGAGTTTGAGCCGGCTGATTTAAGCGGATTACTATCTACCGGATTGCAGCCTTCCGGGTTTTCAGATGATCACCAGGAGCCAGGATACCTTTACTTGCTTCCCTGGGTACATAATACCGACGGCTTCTTTATATGCCGTATGCATCGGATAAAATAGCGGGTTACCATTTCCTGTTAGTTCGACCTCGTTGACAAAGGCCAAAAAAGATCATATAATTACAAGTGCCTCATAAAGCAGAAGATAAACAAACATTTTCGGGCCGTAGCGCAGCTTGGTAGCGCACTAGACTGGGGGTCTAGGTGTCGCAGGTTCAAATCCTGTCGGCCCGACCATTGAAATCAAGGGCTTTGGCCGATGCTGAAGCCTTTTTTGATTGGTTTGATTGCTTTTTTCAAGGCTTTCTGGAACGAAGAAGCTGTGGGCAAGGGCAATTAATTACAAATCTTAGGATAACAGCAGGATAGCGGATAGTTTTGAGGAAACTTAATAAGATAGAGTTCTATCATTGGTTTATTGCCAGAGGGGGATGTAGCCTTGGCTAGAAGAAAACGACAATTATTGTTTTACTTTATCATGCTAGGTGCAGCCTTATTACTATTGAGATTTGCTCCTGTGAGTGTAACTGCTCAGACGACAGCCACAACCTCTGCAACCCAGAAAGCGCAATCAGCCAACAAAGCGATACCTCTATTTGGAAAGCAGGTTTTTTGGGAAGGCTTGCCTCAATCTAATGATGGATTTCATTTTGCAGACCTTGATTTGGATGGCCTGTCTGAAGTCATTCATGTTTCGGAAGGTACCGCCAAGATTTACAAAGCTTATAATCGTAGCTTCGAAATGCAGGCAACGATTTTTCTTGAAGGCAAAAACTTCATTTCCATAAATACTGCGGATTTGGATGCCGACGGGAAAATTGAGATAATTCTAGGCACTGATGATTTGGGCTACCTGGTAGTCTACAAGTGGGATGGCCGTCCTGTACCGGTTGCAGTCAGCCGACATACCTGGAAACCGGTAGAGCATATCGTTATCTTAGATACTGACGACGATGGCTTGAAAGAGCTTTTTTCAGTCGCTCCTGATGGAGATACAACTTTGTTTCGCTTCTCAGAAACCTCTATTGACGCAATTTGGCGCGGAACCAAAACGTTCCCCAATATTCTGGATTTTAAAACTGTGAATGTTGATGGAAATGAAACGCAAGAACTGCTGACTATTGATAAGAACCGTAATGGTCTGGCAATATATTCATGGCAAAAAGGCGTCCTGAAAAAATTGTGGGAGAACATGCCCTGGGGCGGAGTTCTTGATTTTATGGTCTGCGATATCGACCAGGACGGGGCCGATGACATTCTTGCCATTTCTGGCAGGCGCATGTTTTACGCATTTACATGCCTTAAGGGGAGTGTGCAGCAGAAAATTACACCCTTTGAAATGCCTACCTTGTGCGGACGTATTTTCCAGTCTGCTGACTTTCCAGGTTCTTTTTGCTTGATTAGTAACTCATCATCGCAAGTGTTTAATTATTCCTGGAACAATGGCTCTCCCAAAGAATTGGCCCGCAGTACTACTTTTGGCCGTTCACGCTTATTCGCGCTTCTGCGCAGCGAGGAACTGTTTTTCATTCTCAATACCGGCGAAATGATTTCTGTAGCCATGACTGCGCCTGAACAGCCTGATTTCGTCGATTTGCAGATAAAGGACCAAATTGCCGTCTGGGGGGAGTATCAGCCCCAGCTCATTGACGGCCATCCATATCTGCCTTTGAACATGCTCCAAAGCATCCTGCCTCTGGAATGCATTTGGTCTGAGAAAAATGAGATCGGGTATCTATCAGCCTGGACAGGTACTTTTGCATTTATGACTGATAGCCCGATACTGCTGTTGACGTTATTGCCTGACTGTACACCAGAAGTAATGGCCAATCCGGTCCGCACCCTTCGCGTTCTTGGCGAAAACGAGAATCAGGAAGTTTATCTTCCTTTTGAAATGATTAACCGACTTCTACCAGGAAGTATGGAATGGGACATCGACCGGGTGATCCTGATTGTCCGCTGAACAAGCGGATGCCGAATGATTGCAGGCCGATGCCGATTTTTTGCTGGTGGCGGGTCATAAGTGCATTTCTCTTCTGCATAGTTATGTTATAGATGTAGGAGGGGAGTGTCCGGCATGAGAGATAGCGCAGCACGGGAAAAAGAGAATGGCTCTGTAATTGGTGCCATCGTGCGTGGCTTGTTTATTTCCTTGTTGTTCGGTTTCGTAGTGTTGATTCTGTTTACCATAGTTTTGTCACTAATGGGTGTACGGCCGGTTGACGTTCCACTGACGATCGTCATGCTTTCGTATCTGACGGTTTTAATAGGCAGTGTCACTACCGGTAGGCACTCACCGAGCCGCGGATGGCTGACAGGCGGCGTAACAGGCATATTGTTCATGATCCTGCTGATGTTGTTTTTTGCCATGATTCCAGAAACTGCGTTAAACTGGCCTTTGGCTTTGATTCGCATTGCATGCGCATTTCCGGTAGGTGCTATTGGAGGCATGCTCGGTGTCAACCTCAGAACCTGAAGAACATGAGTCCTCGAACAGAGTTATTTGAAACCGGAATCCTCGAGCCGTAACTTTCATGGTTTGAATGGTTTCAAATGCCTTCTTGACGTACGTTTGTAAATCGATTATAATAAAAAAGCACTCACAAGCAGGGGAGTAGCTCAATTGGTAGAGCATCGGTCTCCAAAACCGAGGGCTGCGGGTTCAAGTCCTGTCTCCCCTGCCAAATATGATTTTCCAACCTTTGGTGAGGTTACACCAAAGGTCTTTTTATTGTGCAATTCCGCGACTTATTGTGCAGCGACGAAGGACTTTTCACAAGAATGGCGTAATTCTTAGGTTGTTAGTAAATCCGATTCATAATGGTATAATAAGGGGAGGATTCACCTAATGACAACGCAATCTTTACCAATCCCGGTCGGAGTTTCTAATCGGCATATCCATGTGAGCCAAGCTGACTTGGATACCCTCTTCGGGCAAGGATATCAGTTGACTATTAAGAAAGATCTTGGCCAGCCAGGGCAATTTGCCGCTGAAGAAACCGTTGATGTCCAAGGGCCGAAAAATGCCATTAACAAGATTCGCATTCTCGGTCCGGTCAGAAAGCAGACTCAGATTGAAGTTTCACTTACAGATTCATTTACTTTGGGGATTACGCCTCCAGTTCGCGATTCCGGCTCACTGGCTGGATCACCAGGCGTTATTGTCAAGGGGCCGAAAGGGCAAATTGAGCTTAAAGAGGGCGTTGTCGCAGCAAAGCGTCACATCCATTGCACTCCTGAACAAGCGGTTCAACTGGGTGTGAAAGATATGGATATCGTTTCTGTGGAAGCAAAAAGCGCTGACCGTTCTCTGATATTTGGCGATGTGCTTGTCCGGGTGCGTCCGGACTTTGCCCTTGAGTTTCATGTTGATACAGATGAGGCCAATGCGGCCGGCATTAAAAACGGCGACATGGTCTATATTGTTCGCTAGTTGCACAGCTAATAGCACAATAGCACTTATTATTCGGAACGTTGCTTCTGAACTTCCAATTCCAATATAGGTGTTTATAGAAGACTACGGGAAGAAAATTAGATTAAGTTAGGTGAGTAAGAATGCCGCTCTATGAGTTTATCTGTGAATCATGCGGGAAAAAGTTTGAG
>JBMNNY010000015.1:0-22372 GCA_050942765.1 Bacillota bacterium
GCAACTATAATGGTTATTCCTGCAAGTAGATCATGGACTTACTGGTGCCTGGACACATGTTGTCAAGCTTCTGTCAACTATGGCCGGAAAGACCGCTTTTGGCAATACCCGCCACCGGCACCATGATCATTTGGGGTTTTTTATGCGATTGCCCTTTGCATGGCGCATATTTACGATATAATGGAGGCTGCAGGATAGGCCCAAGCCGCCTATTAATGCGGCGAGGAAAAGCAACCATCCGTATAGAAAGAACCAATAGAAAGATCAATCAATAGAAAGAACCAAAAGAACAAAGAGAAAACCAATAGAAAAATCAGAAAAATTTCGGGAACACTGTGCTAATATCATTCGTCAAAGAAGTAGAAGGAGGCGGGGGTATTGGAAGAAAGGCTTTTGATTCAAAAAGCCCAAAACGGGGATGCTGTCGCAGTTGAAGAACTGCTCAGCCGCTACGAGGAACGCATTTACAAGTTGGCTGCCAGGTTTTTTTCTAATCCCCAGGACGCCGGAGATGTGGCGCAGGAAGCAATGATTCGTATCTATGAACGTTTGGGGAGTTATTCATGGCGCGCTGCCTTTTCAACCTGGATTTATCGCATCACTGTCAATCTTTGTATTGATGAGACGCGGCATCGCAAAAAACAGCCAATCCAAGAATTGCCTGAAAATATGGTTTCTGGCCATGCCGGTCCCGAAGAAAGGGCTGTGCAGGACGAGACTGGCCGTCAAGTCCGGGCTGCCATTGCCAGCCTAAGCCCGGAATATCGGGCAGTGCTGGTTTTGCGCGAAATTGAGGGACTGGAATATGGCGAGATTGAGGTCATCCTCGGTCTGGCGTCCGGAACTGTCAAATCGCGGCTGAACCGCGCACGGGATGCATTCCGAAAGCAATTTGCAGTGTTAAGCAGAAGGGGTGAAGGCCATGCGGTGTGCTAATGTTAGAAAGTTATTTTCGGCGTGGCGCGACGGCGAGATTTCAGATGCTGTCAAAGACCAGATGGTGACCCACTTGGAGAGTTGCCCCCGTTGTGCGGACGCATGGGCATCCTATAATGAAGCATTGGATGTTTTGCAGTCAGATAAAATAGTGGTTCCGGATAGTTTCCGCGAAGGTTGGCGCAATCGGATCGTCGCTGCCGCAGAAAGCCTGCCTCGTCTGTCACAGCGGCAACGGGGCAATGGCAAAGCTGGTCGTCGCTTTGTAAACAGCCCCGGATTCCCTGGATTTCTTGGTAGTGGCCTGCTTCCCAAAATAGCGGCCGCGGCGGCCTTAATCGTAGTGATCGGATTGAGCGTTGTATTTGGGAATCTCTATCTCGGCAGATCATCGGCAGTAAATGAAGGTAATTACGATTACAGAAGGGCATTTGACGAAGGCCAAATGGGCGGATTGGTGTCGGAAAGCGCTCCGATGGCAAAGATGGAAACAAAGTCGTTTGGAGCAGGGGTGGCAGATGGCGCGCGCGGAATGGCCTCCGCTCCGCAGAGCAGTGCTTTGTCAGGTAGTGGCAACGAGTTTGGCACGACAGCTCAAGTAGTTGCTCAGCAAAGGAAGATCATTCGGACTGCGCAGATAACAATCGAGACCGAAAGCGTTGAAGAGATATGTGGCCGTATTGAGATGTTGGCAGCCTCTTTTGGCGGATACGTGCAGCAATCTTCAATCAACCGCAATTCGGGTGCTTCTGATTCCAATGAACGGCTATCCGGTAGCGTTCAAATTGCCGTACCGTCGGAAATGTTCGATCAGGTCCTGACCCAACTGCCTTCTCTTGGTAAAGTGCTTCATAAAAACGTAAGTGGTCAGGATGTCACAGAAGAATATGTTGATCTGGAAGCGCGCCTGAAAAACTGGCGTGCGCAGGAAGATCAGTTGAATCTGATCATGACCAAGGCGCATAATGTGGAAGAAATACTGGCAGTCCAAAACGAACTGGCCCAGGTGCGTGAACAAATAGAGCGTCTGTCTGGCAGGCTGCAGTACCTGCAACGCCGTACAGATTTCTCTGACATCTACTTCACCGTTGTGGAACCAGATGCCAAGCAAGATCCTACACCTTCGCCATTCATCGAAGCGCTGCTTGGCTTGGGCAGCCGGCTGTGGGACTCGATCGCCGGGCTACTATCGTTCATCGTGATCGTGGCGCCGTGGATCGGGTTTGCAGTGGGAGTCTTTCTGCTAGTACGCTCCTGGTGGCGCAAGAGAGAGTTATAATGCTATAGTGTTCTGGCAGATTGACCATAAATGATTATCAGCTGATTATCAGCCAATTATCATCTAATTATCAGCCAATTTGATCAAAAGCCGCTCCGCCAAGTTTACGGGGCGGCCTTTTTTCTGGGCTTCATCTGCGTAACTGGAGGCATTAATGCGGAGTGGCACCCGCGCAACCGCGCACCGCGCAATCTTTTCGCGACCCCATCCTTCTGAAACAAAATCCGCCTGTTTTGCAGGAAGCAGGCGCGCAGATCTTGTAATTAAATCAGCAAAACCTAAGAAACGGGGTAGTGGTGCTTGCCAAGACAAATAATAAGCGTTGGAGAGCTTACCATCTATCTGCAGTCTAAACTGGAGAATGATCCGGTACTGCAGGGGATCTGGGTAGAAGGTGAGCTATCCAATTTCACACACCATTCTTCAGGACATATGTATTTTACCTTGAAAGACAGTACCGGCCGATTGAAATGCGTGATGTTCAAAGGGCATAATTTCCGGCTGCGGTTTCGTCCGGCGGATGGCATGGCAGTTTTGGCACATGGGTCGATCACTATCTATCCCAAGAACGGAGAATATCAGCTATATGTTGATGCCATGGAGCCTTCCGGGTTAGGCTCGCTTTTTCTTGCCTACGAACAGCTGAAAGAAAAACTGACTGCCGAAGGATTGTTTGATGAAGCCCGCAAGCGGCCGATTCCGAAAATGCCGCGCAAAGTGGCGCTGATAACCTCTCCCACAGGGGCAGCCGTGCTTGATATGATAAAGGTACTGCGCCGACGCCGGCCCGATTTGGACATTATTATTATCCCCGCTCTGGTACAAGGGGAAGGGGCAGCCCAGAGTCTGGCCCGGGCGGTGCGTCTGCTTGCCTTTGTTGAAGCCGATGGCGCCATTATCGGGCGCGGTGGAGGTTCCATAGAGGAATTATGGGCTTTTAATGAGGAAGTCTTAGTACGAGAAGTAGCCAGGGCCCCGATACCAATAATCAGTGCGGTCGGGCATGAAACGGATTTTACGCTCACGGACCTGGCTGCTGACCTGCGGGCAGCAACACCTTCTGTGGCTGCTGAATTAATCACAGCTGATGGCGCACAGTTTTGCCGGCATTTGACTGAGTTAAGCAACCGTATGACCAGAACGCTGAATAAGCAGATTGTCCAATTACGTCGCGAAGTGCAGCGTCTGACAGAATCCACCGTTTTAGCCCGACCAGAGCGCTTTCTGAGTAGCCGGCGACAGGATATCGACCGATTATCCGAAAGAATGCAGCGGGCGATGTTGACCGGACATGAGCGTAAAAAACGTTTATTCAGCGGAACCATTGGGAAACTGGAAGCCCTGAGTCCTTTGGGGACTTTGCAGCGCGGTTACAGTATCTGCCTGAATCAGGATGATCAATTGGTGCGAAAGGCATCTCAAGTGAGCAAGGGTGATACGGTCAAGGTAATCCTTTCCTCAGGCCGGTTAGCCTGCCTGGTTGAGGAAGTGGAGGAGGTAAATGAAAATGGCGCGTAATAAAGTTCACAATAAGAGCTTTGAAGAAGATTTGGCCAGATTAGAGGAAATTGTGGCCATCTTGGAATCTGGAGAAAAAACGCTGGACGAGAATCTGAAACTTTATGAAGAAGGCATTCGGCTCTCACGCAGCTGCCATAAAAAGCTTGACGAAGTGGAAGGCCGGCTTCAGATTCTTACTTCAGCCGAATTCGTTGAACCCGCCGATTCCGCTGATTCCTCTGATTCTGCCAATATTGCCGAAAATGCTAACAACACCGATCATGATTATGCCGATAATAAAGGCAATGGCGCTCAAGGCGCGGTCAAGATCCGGGTCACCGATTTTGAACTCGAGGAAAGAGGGTAACATAGATGAAAGCGCCGGATTCTCTGGCACAAGTGGCTGCCATCATCGAAAAAGAGCTGGACAAGTATTTGCCGTCAGAAAACACCTATCCGCCAATCATCTATCAGGCGATGCGCTATTCAGTCCTGGGAGGCGGCAAGCGCCTGCGGGCCTATTTAGCAGTCAAATCCTGTGAAATGTGTGGCGGTAAGGCGGAACATGCCTATCCGGCAGCCTGTGCCATCGAAATGGTGCATGCTTATTCCTTAATTCATGATGACTTGCCTTGCATGGATAATGACGATTTTCGGCGCGGCAAACCTTCCAATCACAAAGTTTTTGGCGAGGGAATGGCGGTTCTGGCAGGGGATGGCTTGCTTACACTGGCCTTTGAAGTTATGTCCAAAGCTCCCCAAGAACTGGATGCCGCCGTTCGTATCTCAATGATCAAGGAGCTGGCTGCAGCCGCAGGATGTGCCGGCATGATTGGCGGACAGGCGATTGATCTGCAGAGTGAAGGGAAAGTTCTGGACTTGCCGGAACTGGTCTACTTGGATTCCGCCAAAACCGGCGCTTTGATCAAAGCGGCCATGCGCATGGGCGGCCTGGTTGCCGGTGCCGGAGTCGATAAGTTGTGCGCTTTGAGTGCCTACGCAGAATCGTTTGGCTTGGCATTTCAAATCACAGATGATATATTGGATGTTTGTGGTGAGAGCAGTCAGTTGGGAAAAGCGACCGGAAGCGATGACAAAAAGCAAAAGGCCACCTATGTTTCTCATTATGGCCTGGAGCAGGCCAGAATGCTGGCACAGCAGGAAATTGCGAAAGCCTGCCAAAGTCTTGCGCCATTTGGCGAGCGCGCTGCGGATTTAATCCAACTGGCAGAATTCCTTTTGGATAGGGACAAATAGGTTTGCGGCTGGCCCTGCCCATAAACCAGACTCTCAGCTCTAGAATGTATCGCATTATTATTGCATTATTGATGAGGTGATCGCGTATTACACACATTGCTAGCAATCCGATCCTAAACGTGGCCATTTTTTCGTGGGCTGTGGCGCAAGCTCTCAAAGTGGTCTTTAACTACTGGAAAAAGAAAAAAATTGATTTTCGCAGGCTGGTTGGGGCGGGCGGAATGCCCAGTTCGCACTCGGCTTTTGTTTGCTCACTGGCGACCGGAGTGGCGCTGAGGGAGGGCTGGAACAGTTCTATGACGGCACTGGCCATTTGCTTTGCTGTTGTTGTGATGTTTGATGCTGCCGGCGTACGCTACGCCGCCGGACAGCAGGCTGCGATTCTCAATAAAATTGTTGAAGAATACTCCCAACTGGGACGGATTCAGCATAAAAGACTGAAAGAACTGTTGGGGCATACACCATTTGAGGTATTTGTCGGTGCAATGTTAGGTATTGCTTTCGCTCTGTTTTTTTTGGCATAACGGGAGGATCACATTATCGCATTAATCACATTATCACATTATCACTTTACGGTTAAGTGCGACATAAGTGCGACATGCGGTACATCGCGTGGCGCTGCGCAGGACGCATGCTGCATGTCGCAAACCGCCATCGCACTACGCACGCAGGAAAAATGTGGCTCGCTAGCCGCCAAAACGCAGCTATCCCAGAAGGATCACCCGTTTGCGGCGCTGGTCAAGTTGCCGTTTTAGTGGTATAATGCTATAATGGTTATGCTAGGGGATGGTGCAGTATCCTAGTCAGATACATTACCGCTCAGGACGGCCCTAAAAAGCCGTTGAAGGGCACATCGATGAAGTCCCTTGTGCTGGCTTCTGACGCCCAGTCGGGGGTTGGTGCTGGGGGTTAAGGGGATGGGGCAATCCGCAATGGCATGCGGGTGATGACCCCGCCACCGTGGAGGCCCAAGTTCGTGGGTAACCGAGAGGCAAACTACGGCTTGGGGGTAAACCTGCATTTCGGTACGCGGTTTTCTTTTTGATTACTTAAGTGCCGGGTGCAGTGTAGCCTGCCTTGAAGTGGAGCGGGAGGGATAACGGGTCAAGTTCATATGTCTCTGGCCAGAGACGTGAACTCTCTGCCGTTTGAAATCTGGTCTGCAAAAGAGGCTAAGCGGTTTTTGTGTCTGCCGAGGAAAACTCCTAGGCTGTTCCATTTTGGTATTCTGTCGGGGATTGCAGTGTGGACTAAGTGGTAATCCAGTCTTGCTGTCGGCAACGCAGCAAATCGGCCATAAAGGGAAACCGCCTGGGCGGCAACGCCTGGGAGGCCGCATGGGAAAACCTGCTGGACCTAAGCCACAATATTTACTCGGCAGTTGACCGTCCCCCAGCATAGCAAATTGTATTGGCATATCATATTAATCGTATTACGCGCCAAATGGGGTGTTTATTTTCTTGAGTAAATATTCCGGAGCCATTAAGACCGGAATAATCACTTTTTTTTCAGCAGTTATATTAACGTCGACATTCGCCATCGGGCAATTGTCTTTTTTGCCGGCTATGATAATCCTGCTCGTGATTATCGGGGTCGGAATTATTTTTGATCTGATAGGAACATCTGTTACTGCGGCTGACGAGGGTGCGCTGCATGCCATGGCGGCTGATCGGGTTCCAGGGGCCCGCTGGGCGATTTATCTGGTCCGCAGAGCCGACCGTGTCGCCAATATTTGCAATGACGTGATCGGCGATATTTGTGGCACTACCAGCGGAGCTTCAGGAGCTGCGCTCGTGATTTACTTGTCTGTGGTACTGGGGATTAGGGAGAATATTGTCAGCGTGATCATCGTTGGGTTGACTGCCGCCATCACAGTCGGCGGCAAGGCCGCCGGGAAGAATTACGCCCTTAAGCAGCCTGAGAGTATTCTGCTACTGACAGGACGAGCCATCATGGCCATAGATGATCTGTTAGGAAAGCGTCTGTCCAAGCGCGTTGAGGAGAACAATAAAAAGAACCGGCGCAAAAAGGCTGTCAAAGGCAATGGCTCCAAACCGAGCAGGAAAGCTCCAAACGGGTGAGGTAATTTATGTGAGCGAATTGTTACCAGGCATCTCGGGCCCTCAGGATCTGAAGAATCTCAGCGAAGAACAGCTGTACCAACTGGCTGGAGAGATACGCCGTTTTCTGGTAAACTCAGTCGGTCAGACCGGCGGGCATTTGGCTGCCAATCTGGGGGTAGTTGAACTAACTCTGGCATTGCACAGTCTGTTCAATAGCCCGGAAGATCAAATCGTCTGGGACGTTGGTCATCAGTCATATGTACATAAAATACTGACTGGTCGTAAAGATCAATTTTCAACCCTGCGTAAATACGGAGGGTTAAGCGGTTTTCCCAAGCACGCCGAAAGCCCGCACGATATCATGGATACCGGACATGCCAGTACTTCCATTTCAGCAGCGCTGGGACTGGCTATTGCCCGCGATCGCAAAGGGGCTCACAATCGTATTGCCGCCGTAATCGGCGATGGTGCGCTGACAGGCGGGGTGGCTTTTGAAGCCTTGAATCATGCCGGGCATAGCGGTTTGGATTTAATCGTCATTTTAAATGATAATGAAATGTCAATTGCGCCAAATGTGGGCGCAATGGCAGGATATCTATCACGGATTCGCGCCAATCCTACCATGTACCGGTTCCGCGAAGGGCTTTCACGGGGGATTCGCAGAATTCCGTTTATCGGCCCCAAGTTGGGTCACGTGTTAAGTCGGATGAAGACCAGTTTGAAGTATTTCGTAGTACCAGGCATGCTTTTCGAAGAACTGGGCTTTACGTATTTTGGTCCGGTAGATGGTCATAATATCGGGGCGATACGCAGAACTCTAATGGACGCCTTCGAAAGGGGCGGTCCGGTGCTGATTCATGTCCGGACGATCAAAGGAAAAGGCTATCGTCCTGCAGAGGAAAATCCGCAGAAATTTCACGGCACGAATCCTTTTGATGTTGCCACCGGACAAGTCTATCCCGAAAACGGTCCCCCGTCCTATACGCGTATTTTCGGACAGACCATCACTGAACTTGGCGCGGCTGATGACCGTATCGTGACGATCACCGCTGCCATGCCGCAGGGGACAGGACTGGATCGGTTTGCCCGCCGGTATCCAGGGCGTTTTTTTGATGTTGGTATTGCTGAACAACATGCGCTTTCCCTGGCAGCCGGTATGGCGCGTGGCGGGCTAAAGCCATTGGTGGCGATCTACTCCACATTTTTGCAGCGGGCTTATGATCAGATTATGATGGACATCTGCCTACAAAAGCTGCCGGTAGTATTGACGATTGACCGCGCCGGTCTTGTTGGCGAGGATGGACCTACGCATCACGGTATTTTTGATTTTTCCTATCTGCGTCATATTCCAAATCTGACGATCATGGCGCCGAAAGACGAAAATGAGTTGCGGCACATGCTTTTTACAGCCTTCCAGATTGATGGCCCGGTGGCTTTGCGCTATCCCAGAGGCCACGGACTGGGAGTCGCGCTCGACCGCGATCTGCGTATGCTGCCACACGGAAAAGGCGAGCTGCTGCGGCATGGTACCGATATTACCCTGCTGGCAGCCGGTGCAATGGTCTCGGTAGCGCTGAAAGCTGCCGAGCGTTTGTCGGCGTCCGGAATTTCCTGTGCAATTATAAATATACGTTATATAAAGCCTTTGGATGAAGAACTGATTCTGGAGTGGGCGCAACGCACCGGTGCAGTGATTACCATTGAAGAAAACGTGGTGACGGGTGGTTTTGGCAGCGCCGTCCTGGAGTTGTTGCAGACGCGCAATCTAAACATTCCTGTAAATGTACTGGGCTTGCCGGATCGTTTCATTGAGCACGGCGGATATGACATTCTGACCGCCAAATACGGGCTAAGTGTGGAAGCGATTGAGCGAGCCGCCAGTGATCTGGTGCGCCAGAAAAAGGGTTTCGCAAAAACTGTTTCCGAGGTTTCGGGGGTATGAGCGAAAAGGCAAAAGTGCGGCTGGATACGCTATTGGTTGACAGAGGGTATTTCGAAAGCCGCGAAAAAGCGCAACGTGCACTGATGGCCGGACAAATACGTTCGGAAGGGAAATGTCTGGACAAGCCCGGGATGAAGGTGCCTTGTGACATTACCATTGAGGTCCTGGGTGACGTGCATCCGTACGTCAGCCGTGGCGGTCTGAAACTTGAAAAGGCGCTGCGGGAGTTTGAGTTTAATCCGACTGGACGTATTGCATTGGACATTGGCGCTTCTACCGGCGGTTTTACAGACTGTCTGCTGCAGAACGGTGCAGCCAAAGTTTATGCTGTCGATGTAGGTTATGGGCAGCTAGCCTGGAAACTTCGCGAAGATTCGCGCGTTGTTGTTTTTGAGAGAATGAATGCACGCTATCTTGAACCTGCCTTATTTGATCCGCTCCCTGATCTTATCGTGACAGACGTTTCATTTATATCTCTGTCAAAAATCTTTCCTTCCATCGCTGCCTGCCTCACCGGCAATGGGCCGGTAATCACTCTGATAAAACCGCAATTTGAAGCTGGTCCGGAATTGGTCGGGAAAAATGGCGTTGTGCGCGATGCTGCCGTGCAGCGTGATGTGATCTTGTCGGTGATTAGAACGGCGGCAGATTCCGGTTTTGCTCTTAAAAAAATCACCGGATCGCCAATCAGGGGCCCGCAGGGCAATATTGAGTTTTTGGCGATGTGGTATCGCGGACCCTATCAGGAACCGGATGCAGAGCATATTGCATCCGTGGTGGAAAAAACGCATCTTGAGGCACGAAATGACTGAATGACTGACGTGTGTAACAAAATATGGAAAAAGCATAAGAGGAAAAAAGCGGCGGCATGCCGAATAAATAATCGATAAATATGTTTGGAGGCGGCAATGAAGAAAATTACACTGCTACCCAGCGCAGTTAAGCAGCGTTCTGCGGAGCTTGCTGAAAAATTGGCCGCTGCGCTAGATGCGAAAGGCTTTGAAGTGATCATCGGTGCCGAAATGCCTCCAGAATCGCCATGGAGTAATAATCAAGGCTTTGCCTATGCCGATGTGTCCCGGGCTATCGAAGGAGCGGAGCTGGTCATTGTCTTGGGCGGGGATGGTTCGATGCTGGCCGCCGCCCGGCGTCTTTATCCTTCAGAAATTCCGCTGCTGGGTGTTAATCTAGGCAAACTTGGATTCTTGGCTGACGCTCAGATTGATGAAATAGATCTGATACCGGAAGCATTGGCAAAGGAACAGTATCGCATTGAGAGCCGCATGATGCTGGAAGCCAGGATCGAGAGCGCCAGCAGCGGCGAACAGGTCTCAGCAGGCCCCGCACTGAATGAATTTGCCTTTCTAAAAAAGACCCTGTCGCGCGCAGTCCGTTTAGAACTGAAAGTCCAGGACGAGCCGGTAGCCAATTATCTTTGCGATGGACTGATTGTCGCGACACCAACCGGTTCAACTGCCTATTCCCTGTCAGCAGGCGGACCAATTCTGAATCCTACTTTGCAGGCTATAGTTGTAACCCCAATCTGTGCACATTCTTTGAGCCAGCGTTCGATCGTCCTGAGCGGCGATGAAGAACTGCATCTGCAAATCGGACCTGGTTATGGCCGTGAGCTGCTAATGACCAGTGACAGCCGTAATCCACAACCCATCGGGGTGGGTGACAGTGTCATAATCAGTCATTCACCCTATTGCACCAAACTATTGCGACTCAAACGGGTGCATTTTTATCGCAGTCTCTGGTCAAGGCTTGGCGAATCAGATTTTTAAGTACGAAAGTGTGACACCAGTGCGCTCAATTATATTTTTCATGATAGGGGTGCTTTGAGGTGAAGGGAAAAAGGCACGCACTCTTGCTGGCGGCAATCAAAGAACGCGATATTCAGACTCAGGAAGAATTGGCTGATGTCCTAAGCGCTGAAGGGATCGAGGTTACGCAGGCAACGATATCGAGAGATATAAAAGAATTGGGATTGGTAAAAATTCCGATGCCTCAGGGCGGCTATCGCTATGCGCTTCCGTTCGACCGGGCCCTCAGTGATGTATTAAAACAGGCGGAGCGGATTTTCAGCGACTCGGTAATCGGAATTGATTACGCAGAAAACCTGATCATGATCAAGACGTTGAATGGTCGTGCCCCGGCCGTAGCTGCTGCGCTGGATGAGTTAAACTGGCGGGAAGTTGTCGGGACAATCGCGGGCGACGATTCAGCACTAGTGATCGTGCGGCATAAGCAGGTTGTTGAAGCCCTGGTAGAAAAGCTCCATAAACTAAGGAGGTAAAAGTAAGTGCTCAGGGAAATCCAGGTGCGCGACTTTGCTTTAATAGAGAGTTTGCATCTTGTTTGGGATAATGGACTAAATATCCTTACCGGTGAAACCGGTGCCGGAAAATCCATTATCATTGATGCTTTAGGTCTTGTTTTGGGCGGCCGGTTTTCGGCGGAGATGATCCGTACCGGAGCGGAAGCCTGCTATATTGAAGCTGTTTTCGAACCTGATGCTGATAATCATCAGTTGAATGAAGAGATGTCGCGCCTGGGGATAGCTTACGATCCTGCCGAACCGCTGATCCTAGCTAGAGAGGTGGGACGTTCCGGAAAAAGCCGCTGCCGGGTAAACAGTCAGACTGTCAATGTCAGCACGCTGGCGGAAATAGGCACTTTACTGGTCGATATCCATGGTCAGCACGATCATCAGTCACTGATTTCCACGGATAAGCAAGTCGATATTCTGGACCATTTTGGCGGAGAAGAGCTCTTATCATTGCGTGAGGCAGTCAGCCAGCAATACTATAAGCTGGCGGCGCTAAGAGCAGAATATAATGCACTGCGTACGGATGAGCAGGAAAAAGCGCGCCGGTTGGAGCTGCTTAGTTTTCAGTTGTCGGAAATTGATGAAGCCAGGTTGCAGCCCGAAGAAGAAGAAGAGCTGCAAAAAGAAGCCAGTGTTCTCGCTGGCGCTGAGAAACTCTTTGAAGCCTGCGCCGAGTCATATTTTCTGATTTATGAAGGCGACGACCATGCTGCGCCTGCAACTGCACAACTGGAGGAAGCAATCAGCCGGTTGGATCAGATGACCGCCGTTGATGATCGCCTTAAGCCTGTGGTGGACATGCTGCGCGAATCAGCCGCGCAAGCAGAAGAGGCTGCCCGGGAGATCAAGGCTTATCAGGATCATATTGATTTTAATCCGGAGCGTCTGGAAGAAGTGCAGGCGCGGCTTAATGAGATCCACAAACTGAAGCGCAAGTATGGCGCATCCATTCCGGAAATACTTGAGTTTGCGGAGAAAATACGGGACGAAATCAACAGCTATGCCGCAAATGACGAGCGTCGCGCGGAAATTGAGGTGGAGATTCAGCAGATAAGCACCGAACTGGCCGCTGCAGCCGGGGCACTGTCTGCCAAGCGGCGGCAGACAGCCACGATGCTTGAAGATTCCATTGCCAAGGAACTGGCTGATTTGCATATGCAGAAGACGCGTTTTATTGTCTCATTCGAGCAGCGGACTGCAGAGGATGGGCTGCTCTGGAACGGCAGCAAGCTGGCGGTTGGACCGCGGGGATTCGATGATATTGAGTTTTTGGTATCTCCGAACCCCGGCGAGGAGCCGAAGCCATTAGCCAAAATTGCCTCCGGTGGCGAACTGTCGCGTATGATGCTGGCTCTGAAGTCAATTCTGGCTCAGGTTGATGCCATTGCTACCATGATCTTTGACGAAATTGATGCCGGAGTGGGCGGCCGGGCTGCTCAGGCAGTCGGCGAAAAGATGTTGCTGATTTCGCAGTTCCGCCAGGTGATCTGCATCACCCATCTGCCTCAGATTGCCAGTATGGCGCAGTGCCATTTTCATATCGAAAAAACGATTCGGGACGGTCGGACGATCGTTTCGATCCAAAAACTCAATTTCAAGGAACGTGTGGAAGAACTAGCCCGTATGTTGGGAGGTGCGGAAGTCACGGAGTTGACCAGGAAGCATGCACAGGAGATGCTGGCTTTGGCTGAGTCCGTACGTCTGCGCAAAGTGGGGCAGGGCATTTAACCGGCTTTTGGGAGCCGGTTTTTATTTATCCAAGGTAGGAAATAAAAGCATTTGATACCGTAAAAAAACCTTACATCATGGCTGATTGTTGACCTGTAAGGCGGTCTCCGATGGAAATGCTATTAGATGAACAGTAGGGAGGCCGCGTGCAATGAAACTAAAAATAACAGTCAGGCGTGCGTCGTTAATGACGACGCTGTTTATGATACTGCTGCTGATTGGTTTGCAGGGCTGTGATATTAATGATCCGTTCAAAGGCACACCATTTGGGCGCAAGCCAGCGCAGGAAACCGGTCAGTTTCAGCTGTCAGAAGCCTATCCGGAAAGCGGTTTGACAGATGTGCCAGTTACCAGCTCCTTCCGCTTGAAATTCAGCCGCAGTGTCGATCCGGCCACGCTAAAGACAGGCGTTGCTTTGCAGCCATCGGTCGCTTTAGTAACGGAGCAAGGTTCTGATGCTACGGAATGGATTGTCAAGCCGGTCAATCAGTTGTTACCGGACCGCATTTACACTCTGCAAGTCACTTCGAGCATTAAGGATACCGCCGGTAACAGCCTATCCCGACCGGTGGATCTGCGGTTCCGCACCGCCTATCAGAGTCAGGCTCGCTTTGGACGTCCGACCTGGACTACAGACGGCAACTTCATCTTTTTCAGCGCTTCTTTCGATGGTGGTGCAAGCTGGCATTTGTGGCGTACACCGCGCTGGGGCGGCTGGAAGCAAAGAGTCGCCGATCGGGTGGTGCCTTATGCGGAGGTTGCAATTTCGCCGGATGGGCGGCGCGTGGCATTCGCGCGTCTGGATGACAACGGCAAGTCAACAGAAGTCTGGCTTTGCGGGAATGACGGCTTCAATCTCAGACAGTTGGTTGATTCAGAAGCGCTGGGCGGCCCGCTGGACATCAAATGCATCTGGGCTCCGGGTAATGACCGGCTGGCCCTGGAAATGTGGTATGGGCCTGGAGGCACCCGGCAGGACGATGTGACGGCTCTGGGAGTAGTGGCCCTGGACGGTGTCGTGTTACGCCGGATTGGCGGGGCAAATCAAACCTACCGGCTGCTGGGATGGTCCAGTGATGGCCGGGATATCATTGGCTTGCGTTCGCCCGGGACAGCTGATACGTCTAATCAGATCAAATATGAGTTTATCAACTGGGATTTGGCAACCGGTTCGGCGGCTGCCATTGAAGTCGACGCAACGGTCGCCAACTTCAGCGGGGCGGCACAAAGCCGGGATTATTCCGCTGTAGTTTTTTGGAACTGGCGGCCCGTTGAGAATGCCCAGGGGAACATCGAGCGCGTAGCCTCCGAGCTGTGGGTGTACCGTTTGGGAAGTAATTCGATATCCCGGCTGGCACCAACGGCACTGGGCAACCGGCAGGGCGGGTTTTCGCCCAATGGTGAACAGATTATATTTAGCTCCAACCGTTCAGGAGAATGGCTGCTTTGGAAAGTGGATCGCGGCGGCGGTAACGTACAGCAGGTTACCAAAGGTACGGGCAGTGATATGCTGCCCAGCTGGTCGCCTCTTAATAACGAAATCGCTTTTATCTCGACCAGAGGCGGGGAAGAAGCGCTTTGGGTTACAGGAGTTGATGGCGCTGCCCCCCGGCGGGTGGCAGGCAGAGAATAAGCAGGTTTTTAGAGCGGATCATCCGCTCTTTTTTTGTGGTTAAATCGCTGAGGAAGCGCTATAATGGTCTATATAAATTTGTTTAATGTTTCCGTCAATTTAGGCTGACTATAATTTATTCAAAGGTGGGTTTTAATTGTCTGAAAAAATAGCCATTATTGACTGCGGTGCACAATATGCCAAAGTAATTGATCGACGAGTCAGAGAACTGGCCGTGGAATCAGACATTCTCCCCTGGGAGACTGCGGCTGATACGTTAAAAGGCTATCGCGGGATTATAATCTCGGGAGGTCCGGAAAGCGTATATGCGCCAGGTGCGCCCGCCTGTGATCCGGGCATTCTGGCATTAGGCGTTCCCGTGCTGGGTATTTGTTACGGTATGCAGTGGTTGAATCAGACACTGGGCGGCCAGGTGGCCAGCGGCGCGATCAAGGAATATGGGGAGACCATGATTGATATTCTCAAAAAAGACTCACCTCTGCTGAAAGGATTTGCCGCGCGTGAGCAAGTCCTGATGAGTCACGGAGACAGTGTCGCCCAATTGGCAGCCGGATTCGAAATGTCTGCCGCTTCCGGCGAGATAATGGCTGCCATTGAAGACAATGAACGCCGCTTTTATGGAGTGCAGTTCCATCCGGAAGTTGACCTGACCATTAACGGCCGGTTGCTTTTTAGAAATTTCTTATATGATATTTGCGGCTTGAGCGGAGCATATACCATGGAAAACCGCATTCAAAAAACGGTGGATGAGATTCGCCAGGCCGCCGGCGACAACAATGTGCTGGTGCTGGTCAGCGGCGGGGTAGACTCCACGGTGACAGCCGCGCTGCTGCTGAAAGCATTGGATCCCGATAAAGTATTTGCGGTACATGTCGACAGCGGTTTCATGCGCGTTGGCGAAACAGACGAAGTGATGCATTCGCTGCAGATCTTAGGGCTGAAGCATTTCCGGGTGGTGCATGCCGCCGGGGAATTCCTGAATGGCGTAACAGTGCGCGGCGAAAAGACCATTGGTCCATTGCGTCAGACTGTTGATCCCGAGGAGAAAAGACATATTATTGGCGATGTCTTTATGAATATTGTTGACCGGGAAACCAAAGCACTGGGACTGGATCCCGAACATACAATGTTGGCGCAGGGGACGCTGCGTCCGGACTTGATTGAGAGCGCCAGTGCGATGGTAACCAAGAAAGCCCATACGATTAAGACCCACCATAACGACTCCCCGCTCGTGCGTGAATTGCGCGAAAAAGGCCGGGTGATCGAGACCAATAAAGACTGGCATAAAGATGAAGTGCGTCAGGTTGGTCTGGAGGTAGGATTACCGGAAGCGCTGGTTTGGCGGCAGCCATTCCCCGGACCGGGATTGGCCACCCGCATCATTTGCGCCAGAGAACCATATACCGCGGATGATTTTGAGCAGGTCGGCGCACAGACGGCCACAGTGGCTGCGCAGTACGGTTTCAGCGGAGGACTGCTGCCGATTCGGACCGTGGGCGTTCAAGGAGACGGACGCAGTTACGGTTATCTGGCTGCTTTGGCAGGAGCGCCTGACTGGGACAGGCTCCGGGAGGCGGCCTCGCAGATTACCAAGGTTGTACATCAGGTTAACCGGGTGGTTTATTGCCTGGGTAGTATAGGTAATGGCAGTCAGGTGCCGCCGATTCGCACAATTATCCCGACTTTGCTGGAGCCGGATGTAGTGGAACTGCTGCGCAAAGCTGATGACCTTGTTAAGCGAGTCCTTCAGTCTTATCAGGTTTACCAACGGATCAGTCAGGTTATTGTAACCATGTTTCCGGTTGATCTGGCAGGCAACGGCGGACGCAGCATTGCTCTGCGTCCCTTCATGACTGCCGATTATATGACCGGGAGACCGGCTTCTTTTACAGGCGACATTCCATGGGAATGTGTTCAGGAAATTGTGCGCGGTCTGCAGAGCATACCTGGCATCAGCAGGGTGGTTTATGACTTGACCAGTAAGCCGCCAGCGACGATGGAGTGGGAGTAGCAGTTTGAGTAGCAGTTTTGTTGACACTATGAAAGCCAATTAATATTATTGGAAGTGGCAGGATAATTCTGAACGGTAGCGAATAGCCACTAGGATTGTTTTGATTCAGTAAGGATTCAACGAGAGGTGGAATTGCATGTTTAGTGCGATAGGGCAGTTTGTGGCCACGTATTGGCAGACAGCAATAATGATGGTAATCGGAGGCCTGCTAATTTACTTGGCGATTAAAAAGGAATATGAGCCAATGCTGCTCCTGCCAATTGGTTTTGGCGCGATTTTGGCCAATATTCCCGGCTCTTCTGCGATCGGAGAACACGGCTTCTTGACCGTGTTGTATAATGCCGGTATTGCCAACGAGTTGTTTCCAATTCTAATCTTTATCGGGGTTGGGGCCATGATCGACTTCGGACCCTTGCTCCGCAGACCGTTTATGATGTTTTTTGGCGCTGCTGCTCAATTTGGCATTTTTGCCACCTTGTTGGCCGCATTTTATATTGGCCAGCTGAAGGGACTTTTTCCGGAAGGCAGTATCATCGCCAATATCATTCCGCAGTTTTCTTTAAAAGAAGCGGCTTCCATTGGAATTATCGGAGCGGCGGACGGTCCGACTTCAATTTATGTCGCTTCTTTGTTCGCCCCAAAACTGCTTGGACCAATCTCTGTAGCGGCATATTCTTATATGTCGCTTGTCCCCTTGATTCAGCCTCCGGTAATCAGGCTGCTTACGACCAAAAAAGAACGCGTCATTCGTATGGATCATTTTGATGAGGTCAAAGTCAGCAAGACCGTCAGGATTTTATTCCCGATCATCGTGACCGTCGTCGCCGGTTTGGTCGCGCCGATCAGTGTAGCGCTAATCGGAGCCCTAATGTTTGGTAATCTCATCCGCGAATGCGGCGTAATCGAGCGGTTGTCGAAATCGGCTCAGAACGAATTGGCCAATCTGGTCACCCTCTTACTTGGAATTACAATCGGCTCGACAATGGTAGCCAAAGATTTTCTGGCACCCAGCACACTATTCATCATGGTCATGGGACTGCTGGCTTTCATATTTGATACAGCCGGTGGTGTTATGTTCGCAAAATTGTTGAACCTATTCTTGAAAAACAAAGTCAATCCGATGATTGGCGCGGCAGGTATTTCAGCTTTTCCGATGTCAGCCCGTGTAATTCATAAAATTGGTCTGGAAGAAGATCCGTCTAACTACCTGTTAATGCACGCCATCGGGGCCAATGTGGCCGGCCAGGTTGGTTCGATTGTTGCCGGCGGTGTGCTTCTGGCGCTCCTGCAGTAACTGTGGTGATTAGGAATAGGGGGAGGCAGTACGATGGAAGAAAACTTTGCCGAAGTAGCAGCCAGGGCCTGGGAAGTTTGTGGAATCGGGCTGTTAACAGTATTTGCCGTTTTAATCGGATTTGCGTTGCTAATCAAGTTGATGATCAGGATTTTCCCGGCTAAAGACGAGGAATAACGGCTAAAGTGCTCAATAGGCTGGATAATGATTAGTAAGATACAGGGCTGCCAGTAGGCAGCCCTGTTTGCTACACTTTATGCATGGCGGAACGGTTCGCTTTATTGGAGGTCTTTTTTCAGTAAAGTGAATACAAATTCATCGTTCCAATTGCCATTTACCAATCGCGCTTCGCACATGTGGCCCTCTTGCACCATGCCGATTCACCTTCCGCTGGGAGCAATTTTTGATTATCAATAAACCATCGACATTTTTTGATGGCCATTTCCAATGTAGGAATCTCGCCAGTCTCATATTGATGGGTTTCGAATCATCGCCCATGATTTTGAGCCCAATAAAAGATCCCGGTTTATAACTGTTTTTTATAAATGCGTGAGGGTTCGCCACTAAACAGATCAATCCCGTCTTCAATTCTCTGCCAGCCATATTTCTCATAATACCCATCATGATCGGTGGTCAGATAAACCGCTGAAAAGCACATGTTTTTCGCTTCTTGTTCAGCGTGTTCCAATAATAGCTTACCATATTCATGGCCGCGCTCTTTTTTCTCGACAAATAAACAGGCGACCCACGGGTAAAGGTCATGACCGGGTGTTATGTCAAAGCAATGGTTCCTATTTTTTGCAAGAAAAAGCCCCTCGATGCACATCATGAAATGCACATCGAGGGGCAAAAGCGGCGCGCAGCACACACTACATGGAATGCATGGCGCACACCGCTTGGCGCCTTCTACACGGCAAATCAAACCGGACAAATCAGATTGGACTCTAGACCGGACAAATCAGACCGGGGCAACCAATTGCCCGGCATTGGCTTCCGCCTTGGCGTGAATTATCGGCATGGCGTATTCCGGGAAGAGCGCATAGGAGATTACGTCCTCCTCAGTATGATGGATACCCTTTAGGGCCTGGCGCGCTGCCGGGAGTTCCGGCTTCAGCAAATCCGCCGGCCTGACATCCAATGTTCCGGGGTCTTCGCCTTCCAGGATCGTCTTGCGTAACTCCGAATCGATTGGGGCCGGTGAGCGACCATAGCGGCCAAGGACATAGTTTTTCACTTCTGCAGGACGTACGCTGTAGCGTTTGCCGGTAATGACATTCATAACTGCCTGCGTGGCTACGATCTGACTCATGGGCGTTACGAGCGGGGGATATCCCAGTTCCGCTCTGACTGCAGGAACTTCATTCAGTACTTCGGGCAGGCGATTGAGCATGCCGCTGCCGCCCAGCTGGGCACGCAGGTTACTCAACATACCGCCTGGAATCTGATAGGATAAAGCTTCGCCATCCACACTGAACGGAGCCAGAAACTGACTGTATTTAGTGCGGACATCTTTAAAGTGGCGATTGACTTTAATCAGGCCTTGCAGATCCAGCCCGGTTTCGTAACCGGCGTCCTGAAGGGCTACTGCCATAATCTCTGATGCCGGAGGAGCACTGCCGTATGCCAAAGCGGACAGCGAAGTGTCAATGCCATCGGCACCTGCTTCTATGGCTTTCAGATAGGACATGCCACATAGTCCGTTTGAGAAGTGCGAATGGATATGCAGCGGGAGAGAAATTTCGGCTTTGATGCGGCTGACCAGTTCGAAAGCAGCCCGGGGAGTCAGCAAGCCGGCCATATCTTTAATGCAAAGTGAATTGGCGCCCATGTCTGCAAGTTTGCGGGCAGTGTTGACGAAATGATCCAGATCATGTACCGGGCTGGTAGTGTAAACAACGGCGCCTTGAATATGGCCGCCCGCCTTTTGGACCGCTTTAAAAGGCGCCTCCATATTGCGAGTGTCATTCAGCGCGTCAAAGATACGGAAGATATCGATGCCATTATCAACGGCACGCTCGACAAAGGCTTCCACAACATCATCGGCATAATGACGGTATCCGACCAGGTTTTGTCCGCGCAACAGCATTTGCAGAGGTGTTTTCTTGAAAGCCTTCTTTAGCTGCCGCAACCTGTCCCAGGGGTCTTCACTTAAAAAGCGCATTGCGCTGTCAAATGTAGCGCCTCCCCAGACCTCCACTGAATAAAAGCCAAGCTCGTCCATGGCTTCGGCCACAGGAAGCATATCGGAAGTTTTCATTCTGGTTGCCAGCAGGGACTGCTGTCCATCGCGCAGGATGGTTTCGGTGATCCGAATACTTCGATTAGTGCTCATTTGGTTCATCTCCTTATTTACCGGGGAGCCGGTCATGATGTATTGGCTGTAGAATTTATATCTCAAATCCTACCCCACGTTAATAATTTTAGACCACATGTCTAGTATGCGCTACATGCATAAACGAGCGCAAATCGCACCTGTGGAACAGGAAATGGACGCTAAATCGCTCAAGTGACGGATATAGAAGAATTTTTTTTGTGGAGCATGGCAGGCAAAAAAATCCTGAAATTGCCAAAGCAACTTCAGGATTGCGGAGGATGCATTATCTGATACTTCTTAGGATTACATCCAGCTGAGCTTCTGCCAGGCTGGGATAGATGAAATGTGCCTTGCCGACTCTTTCGGCAGGCCCAAGCCCGATCGTGATCATACCGGCGGCTAAAGCACCTTCGATACCAGCGGCGGCGTCTTCGATAACCACACATTGTTGCGGCGGTACGGCGAGCAAATGGGCGGCGTGCAAGAAAATGTCAGGTGCTGGTTTGGTACGTTCGACACTGTTGCCGTCAGCCACGGCATCAAAATATCCCTCCAACTCGAGACGCTCAAGTACGATCAGCGTATTTTTGCTTGAGGAGGCAATTGCCGTCTTGAGACCTTGCTTCCTCAGTGCCGTGAGTATTTCGAGGGAGCCGGGCAGTAAGGCATCACGACTCATAGTTCGGAGCGAAGCGACGTAATACTTGTTTTTGCGCTCCATCAGGGCGGCGATTTGCTCCTCACTTTTTGGCCGTCCGTTTAGAATCAAAAGGAGGGATTCTCTGCGGGAAATGCCACGCAGCTGCTCATTAATGTGCCGATCAAAAGGGAGTCCTTCCTCATTAGCCAGTTGCTGCCAGGCGCGGTAATGGTATTCAGCGGTGTCTGTCAATACTCCGTCTAAATCAAAGATGAAAGCTCTAATCTGCTTGTCGGTCATTCTCGCGCCTCCCGGATGGTGGCAGCTTCCTGTTCAGAGGTTGTGGCGCAGCTGCCGATCCTGTTTGGCATTGTAACCGTAAATTGCCCTTCGCTCAGCTCTATTCGGGTGTCATAATGATCAAATAACAGCGGCTCTCCGGCGAGGAGCCGGTATGTCACATGCGCGGCTGCAATGATTACTTCCAGCAGTCTGCCCCGGAAGATAATGCGGAAGCTGTAATGCTTCCATCCGGCGGGCAGATATGGCCGGAAAGACAGAGTACCTTCGTAGATGCGCATCCCGGCGAAACCGTAAACCAGCGCCAGCCACGAACCGGCCATGTTGGCGGCGTGAATTCCCGAGTCGGTGTTCTTGTATAAATCATCGAGATCCATACGTGCCGAGCTGTAGAAATAACGATAAGCTTTATCATAATAACCAAGCTCACTGGCCATCACACTGAATATGGCAGGGGAGAGCGACGAGTCATGGGTCGTCAGTGGTTCATAATAATCAAAGTCATTGCGCTTTTCTTCCAGACTGAAACGGTTGCCAAGCAGGAACAGTGCCAACACGACATCCGCCTGTTTGCAGACCTGATGCCTGTAAATCACCAGCGGATGGTAGTGCAATAACAGTGGATAATGGTCCGCAGGAGTGCTGGTAAAATCCCATACTTTTTTATCAAGAAAGGTGTCATCCTGGGGATGCACACGCAGTTCGCCGTTATAGGGAATGTACATATTGTCAGCAGCCTGCCGCCAAAAAGATATCTCTTCATCCTGCAGTTTTAATCGCGCGGCCAAGTCGCGATAATGCTGTGCATGATTGCGCCGCAGCCAGGCGGCTGTATCAGCAGCATACCAAAGGTGTTCTCTGGCCATAAGATTAGTATAAAAATTGTTGTTTACCAGCGCAGTGTACTCGTCCGGACCGGTTACTTCATTCAGGCAAAAACGGCCGCCTTTGTTTGGACTGAAGGTACCCAGGTCAGCCCATAAACGCGCTGTCTCGAAGACTATTTCCGCACCATAGGAGCGCAGAAACTCATAGTCTGCAGTGGAATCAACATATGTGCGTATTGCCAGCGCAATATCAGCGTTGATATGATACTGGGCTGTGCCGGCTTCAAAAAAGGCGGAGCATTCCTCACCATTAATT
>JBMNNY010000195.1:0-3837 GCA_050942765.1 Bacillota bacterium
AACGCCATGGGAAGAGCGCGCCTTTGGGATGAGCCATCTGACGGGCTCGCTCACGCGCTTTGTCCAGCATTTTGTAGCGGCATTCCAGCAGGCCCCTTGCGATCGCAGGGCAATTATGCAAGAAAAATGGCAGCATATAGATTTCGGCTTCCCAAAAGTAGTGGCCTCCGTAACCCTGGCCAGAAAGGCCTTTAGCACTTATGCTGGTACGGCCGTCCCGTCCTGCAGATTGCAGCAGATGAAACATATTTAGCCGCAGTCCCTCGAGGGCAGCAGGATCCCCATCGATTACAACTTGCGCATGCTGCCAGAAGTTTTGCAGGTAGTTTTCCTGCTCGCGGCAGAGAGTGGAAAAGCCGTCCAGGCGGGCTTGTTCCGCCAAATCAACTGCCAGCGGCAGGAGTGTATTTAGAGGCTTTGCCGCAGCGGAAGCATCGACATAACTGAGATATTTGCGCAAGACTAATGTGCTATCCTGAATGAGCTCGGCTTCGCAATGGACTTCCAGGAGGTCGTCCTTTTTGATCGCATACGCGGGCAGTAAGCGGCTGGCGCGGCAATCATCCAAAATCTCCAAATCGTGAGTCATGGCACAGGCCAAAGACATGTTGCTGTTTTCTGTCCTCAGCCTGAAGGCTACGGTTAAGCCTTTCTGCATGTCTTCTTCCAGGGAAAATCCCCGATCGCCAAATCCGGATCCAACCCGGGGATCTTCGTGATCAGCAGGAAGATTGGAAATGGCGGCATCCATGCCTGAAATGACCTTAATGCGGCCGTTAAAATTGAGCGGCATGATAGAACACTGCAGAGCCATAATATGTTGTCGTTGCATTGATACCAGGCGCTTCCAGATAATACGCACACGCCGGCCCCGGGGAGACTCCCATGTTACTGTACGGGTAAGAGTTCCCCGCCGCAAGTCCAAAATGCGCCGATAATCAATAATCTTTCCGGTAAGGAGATTAAACTCCTCATCATTGGCAAGAAAAATGCGAATCGCTTTACCGTTGGGCAGGTTCAGCATGGTCTGCGTATGAGAGGCAAAACCATAAGCCTTTTCTCCGTAAGTTATCGGACTGCTTTCAAAGAAGCCGTTCACATAGGTGCCTTCAACGCTTTGGATGTTGCTGGCCTTCAGCCCCTCTTCGAAAGTACCCCGTGTACCAAGATAGCCATTACCAAGAAAAAAAAGAGTCTCACGGCGGCAGTTTTCTCCCGGGCTAAAGGCATCTTCGATGATCTCCCAGGCTGCGTTGTCCGAAATATTTTGGCGTTCCACTTTATTTGGCATGTGCTCTTCTCCCTTGCCGAAAGCGTGTGCCGTCACACTTGATGGCAACCGGTTGCAATAATATATCCTCATTCACGCTTAGTAGCATCATTTCCCATCACAATGTTATCATAGCGCCTTGATCGTTTGCAAGACCTGACCTTAATTGCAGCAGTAATCGTTTTTATTGAGCTGACGGGATAGATGGGGCTTCCAAAAAATATTTGGTTGGATAAGGGAGGAAAAATGAAAATGCTGAAGAAAGATAGTCATCATAATGCAACCGGTTTAATTTTTAATCCGCTTGTCCGCCAATTTCGACCAGAAGTAATAAGCATTGAAAGTGAGTGAGACAGCATGCGCCGCAATAGCGCTAAAAAAGACATTAGTAATAAATGCGGCAATAGCAACGAGCATGCGGTTACCATGCAGAAAATTGCTGCCTTGGCTGGTGTTTCTAAAGGGACTGTTTCGCGGGCACTAGCGGATGATCCTAAAGTCAGTGCAAAAACGAAAATGAAAATCAAAGAAATTGCCAGCAGTCAAAACTATCGGCCTAATGCAGCCGCAGTGAGTTTGGCACGGGGCAGAACAAATACGATTGGACTTGTCATCCCTTCTGCTCCGCGGGCTTTGTCGGATCCTTTTTATCTGGAGTTTCTCGGCGGGGTGGGCGATTTTCTTATTACGAAAGGTTACAATATTCTGCTTTCTCCATTAGGTGAGCAAGGACCCGGACATGTCAGGCTTCTGGAAACCAATCAGATTGATGGATTAATTCTCACAGAACCAGAACAGGCTGATGAGCGCATTGCATACCTGCGGGAGAGAGCAATTCCGTTTGTGTTTCTGGGACAGACCACTGATACTGAAGTAATCTGGGTTGACGGTGACAATGTGGGTGGCGCGCGGGCGGCAGTCAATCACCTGCTGGCTCTAGGCCACCGACGGATTGGCTGCATAACCGGTTCTATGAATCTCGTTTCTGGCGCTAATCGTCTGGCAGGCTATATTACTGCCCTGACAGCGGCGGGCGTTCCGTTTCAGCAAGAGTTGGTTGCTGAAGGAGATTTTACCGAACCTGGAGGAAGGCGGGCTGTAGCCCGGCTGCTCGAACTGGAGAATCCCCCAACAGCAATCTTTGCCTGCAACGACTTAATGGCGATCGGTGCCATTAACGGAGCCCGGGATCGCGGCATTTCAATTCCACAAGATCTAGCTCTGGTTGGTTTTGACGGTATTCGTTCCGGTGAACTGGTCAGTCCGAAATTGACTACCGTAGTGCAGCCGATTTATCAAATGGGCTTATTGGCAGGAGAGCTGCTGGTTAAGTCCATTCGTGGAGAGGAAATTACTACGCGCCATGTGCTTTTGCCACTGGATTTAAAGATTCGCGAATCCTGTGGAGGAAAAGGTTTAGCATAGCGCTCGTTTTCAGAGCGTTCGTTTACATAACATCGGTTTTCATAGCATCCAACAGAAGAGGGGGAGTGGTTCGCGAGAATATAACTGCGGTATGCGCTGCTTTAAAACACGATTGGCGGCGAATTAAAGAAAACAAGAGGGGGAAAAGAACGTGAAAAAGGGAAGAATAATCGCCCTGTTGCTTTTGCTCATTCTCGGAGTTTTCGTGACCAGCCAGGCTGCGCTTGGTCAGACTGCCATCAATGTGATTGGCACCTGGGGTGGCAGTGAACTGGAGATCTTCCAGAAAATTGCGGATGCGGCTGGCGTGAAAATCAACTTTAACACGACCAGAGAATTGGATGCTGCTTTGACGACAGCAGTTCAAACGAACAACCTGCCGGACATTGCCATCTTGCCGAACCCGGCCAAACTGCAGGAATTGGCTAAGCAAGGCGTATTGAAACCGCTTAATTACTTACCCAAGAGTGATCTCGACAATTATGAGCAAACCTGGATCGATCTTGGCAGTTATGCCGGAAAGCTCTATGGAGTCTACTTCAAAGTTGCTAACAAGTCCGTGATATGGTATAACCCGAAGACCTTCAAAGCCAATGGCTGGGCAGTACCGAAAACCTGGGATGAGCTGCTCGAACTGAACAAAAAGATCGTGGCTTCCGGCAAAACTCCCTGGTCGATTGGTGCTGATATTGGCTGGCCTTTGACCGACTGGGTCGAAAACATCATGGTCCGCACGGCTGGTCCGGAAGTTTACACCAAATGGTATAACCATGAAATTCCATGGACCGATCCGCAAGTTAAAAAAGCTTTTGAAACATGGGGCCAGATCGTTGGCAATCCCAAGAACCTGGCTGGCGGAATCAGCGGCACCCTGGACGCCACGAACACCTTCCAGAATGCTGCTATTGCCGTGTTCCAAGAGAAACCCAAAGCATATATGTATTATGAGGGCGACTTCATTGGTGGTATCGTTACCGCAGCGCTTCCCAACCTGAAACCGGGTGAAGACATTGATTTCTTTGCCTTCCCGCCGATTAATCCAGCGTTTGGGACACCGGTTGTAGGCGGAGCAGACGTTTTCGTCGCTTTTTCTGATAAACCGGAAGTACAAAAACTAATGAAATTTATTGCCAGCGTAGAGG
>JBMNNY010000153.1:0-5138 GCA_050942765.1 Bacillota bacterium
CTTGTTGATTATAACATATTATTATCATAAGTTTGAGTTCGCATAAAAAAACGGGCCGTCCCTTCCGAGACAGCCCATTGAGCGGTATTGTTATTTCTTGGCCACCGCTTCTTTCAGAGCCTTACCAGCCCTGAAGACTGGAACTTTGCGGGCCGCTATTTTGATTTCAGCACCGGTCTGAGGATTGCGGCCTTTACGGGCCTCGCGTTTGCGAACCTCAAAGCTACCGAAACCAACTAGCTGCACTTTGTCGTTTTTGGCCAGAGCCTGAGTTACGGACTCAAATACGGCATCAATGGCTTTTCCGGAATCTTTCTTGGTTAACCCCGTTTTTTCAGCTACCTTATCAATGAGCTCGGTCTTTGTCACATCTTTCACCTCCTTCCATAACCGTTCACCTTGGAACTCTTAATTCTACGGTATGGAGTGTTTTCCTGCAAGATTGGTTATATTTTCATCAAATTTGATCAATGTTTTCGCAGGTTTGCGGGAACAAACATTCGCACAGTGGCAAAAGCCAACGAGTTTGAGCAAAAGCCCAGCTAAGCACAATAATAAAAAACAGGCAGCTTAACCGGCTGCCTGTTTAGATTGTGTGTCATATCATCAGAGAATTATGCAAATAAGCCCTCCGCTGCCTTCATTCAAAATTTTGGTCAGCGTTTCCTGCAGTTTTTCCTGTGCATTTTCCGGCATTTTAGTGAGCTTGCTTTGCAGTCCTTCGCGCACCAGGTCGTGCATGGATTTGCCAAGGAAATCAGTCTGCCAAATCTGATCGGGGTCTTTCTCGAATTCTTCGGCCAAATAGCGTACGAATTCTTCACCCTGTTTTTCTGTGCCGACAAACGGTGTCACTTCGGCAGTGATATTAGCCCTGATTAGATGGTAAGAGGGCGCGGTGGCAGTCAGCTTCACGCCAAATCGATTGCCTTGCCTGATCAGCTCCGGCTGCTCAAAGACAATGTCGTCAGTTCCCGGGCTTACCAAACCATAGCCAGTTTCCTTAACACTGCGAAGTGCGTCCGCTACCTTATCATATTCGCGTTTGGCAAAAGACAGTTCACTAATCAGGCCAACCAGATTATGATCGCCCTCAATCGGGAAGCCACTCAGTTCGCTGAGAACCTGGTAGAATAAGTCATGGCTGCAAGACAGCTCAATCGTAGCCAAACCTTCTCCCGGCGTAATCGACTGTAAGATAGATTGCTCAATAAAATCATATTGCCCCAATTGCAGGACAGCCGGCTCGATATCACGCAGACGGTTAACATCTGCAATAACTTCTAAAACGGCATTACTAAACTTGGTATAGAGCCAGTGATTATTGGGAAGCTCCTCCACCCATCTCGGCAAATCAATCGCGACTTCCCGAATTGGGAACATATAGAGCGCTTCTTTCAGCAAGCCAATAATGTCTTGCTGCTCCATGTTCTGGCAATCCATCGGAAGAGCCGGAACATTATAGCGTGCGCTTAACTCAGCCGCCAAAATCGTGGCTTCCGCTCCAGACGGATTCTTCGAGTTGACCACGATAACATAAGGCTTGCCAAGTTCAGCCAATTCATTGATTACGCGGCTTTCTGCGTTTTCATAATTGGCACGCGGTAAATCGGTAATGCTTCCATCAGTCGTGACGACAATCCCAATCGTGGAATGCTCTTCGATTACTTTACGCGTCCCGAACTCAGCCGCTTCTTCAAACGGAATCGGATCATCAAGCCATGGTGTCCGCACCATGCGCGGGCCTTCTTCGTCCAGAAAACCCTGCGCACCCTCCACAGCGTATCCGACACAGTCCACCAGACGGACTTTCATCTTCACCTGATCACTGACTGAAATTTCAACTGCTTCGTTAGGAATGAACTTTGGCTCGGTGGTCATTATGGTGCGCCCTGCTCCACCCTGCGGCAACTCATCTTTTGCCCTTTCGCGTTCGTGGAAATTGCGGATATTTGGCAGCACCATCAGATCCATAAAACGTCGAATAAATGTTGACTTCCCTGTACGTACCGGTCCTACGACACCCAGATAAATGTCGCCCCCGGTGCGTTCGGCGATATCTTTCAAGATATCAAACCGCTCCATCCGCATCCCCCCAATCCAATACTGTTTATCTCGGCCGGGACGGCATCCGAAAGGTGCCGCTAGGTAAAAGTGTGTCGCGCTTTTCCTGCCGATTTAACGGTACATATATATTGGGAAAGGACGGCCTTTAGACCTAACATATGAAGTCCGGTTCGATCTCATTGACCAATTCGCGCCGCATAAGCGAAGCAACTGCCGCAGACGGCGAACAACGCTGTGCGATAATATCATTGACTTTCTCAGTTAAGGGCATTTCAACCCCATGCGTCTTGGCCAGTTTAAGGGCAGCCGACACCGTGTTGAATCCCTCAATAACCATTCTGGTGCTACCGCATATTTCGTCATAAGTCTTGCCTTTGCCGAGCTGCTCCCCCGCCCATCTGTTCCGGCTGTGATGGCTGCCAGCAGTAGCAAAGAGATCTCCCAATCCGGATAATCCGGCAAAGGTCATTGGATGAGCCCCCATTGCTTTCCCCAAGCGGGTAATCTCTGCAATACCGCGCGTAATAACCGCCGCTTTGGTGTTATCGCCATATCCGATACCATCGCAAATCCCCGCCGCAACTGCCACAACATTCTTGAGGGCTCCGGCCAGTTCAACGCCGAGCACATCTTGATTAGTATAGATTCGGAAGAAATCGGTCGCCAAAAGCTCTTGCCAAAAACGTGCAGCCCTTAAGTCATAGGCCGCTGCAACCGAAGCCGAAGGAATATCGCGTCCAACTTCTTCTGCGTGATTCGGTCCGGAAAGCACCGCCACGCTGTCTTCAGTCAGTTCGCCGATCTCTTCAAGGAGCGCCCGCGATAGAGTTTTTCCGGTAGTGGGTTCTAATCCTTTACCGGCATTAATAACCATATATTCCTGACGCCAGTGTTGATTGCATTGAGCCGCAACCGTTCTGACGAAGCGCGAGGGAACAGCCATGATAATTGCTTCCGGGTTGTCAAGGGCCATCTCGAGGCAAGCAGTCGCCTTGAGATTATCAGGTAGTGCCACGCCAGGCAGAAAGAACGTGTTCTCATGGTTTTCGTTAATGGCACTGACAGTGTCTTCCTCATTAGCCCAAATTACCGTACGGAAACCCTTTTTGGCAATCAACCTGGCTAAAGCGGTACCCCATCCGCCAGCACCAATCACTGCCAGATGTCTGTGGTTCACGATAATCCCTCCGAAATTAATTATCTTTATCTTTGCGTCCCCGGAAAATCATTTTGATCGGGGTGCCTGAAAAGCCGAAAGCTTCCCGTAACTTGTTTTCCAAATAACGGCGGTACGAAAAATGAATGTCGGACCGGTTGCAATGGAATACGAACAGCGGCGGCTTCACCTGCGGCTGGCTGACATAGAAGATTCTAACCCGCTGTCCGGTACCTGAAGGCGGCTCATGCATGGCCACTGCTTCTGTCACTACCTCATTAAGTCGGGCAGTAGGTACGCGCTGGCTGTAGCCTTTGGCTACTTCCAGAACGGTGTCAAACACTTTGGCGACTCTCTGACCGGTTTTCGCAGATATGTACATGACTGGGGCAAACGGCAAAAAGGACAGCTTGTCCTGTACTTCTTCGTTAAACTGACGCATCGTATCGTTATCTTTGGAAATCAGATCCCACTTATTAAAGATAATGACACAGGCCTTGCCGCCTTCAAGAATATAACCGGCAATTCTTTGATCCTGTTCGGTAATGCCTTCTGTAGCATCAATAATGAGCAGTGCCACGTCACAACGATCAACCGCTCTTAAGGCACGCATCACGCTGTACCTTTCAACCGGATCATCGATTTTACCACGCCGCCGCATGCCAGCCGTATCAATTAGCAATAATTCTTGCTCACCATATTTGATATCAATATCTATGGCGTCGCGGGTCGTACCTGGCAAGTCGCTGACGATCACGCGTTCTTCTCCAATCAAGGCGTTTACCAGTGACGACTTGCCGACATTAGGCCTCCCGACCACTGAAACCTTGATAACGGCTTCGTCTAGCTGCTCCTCATTTTCTTCAGACAGATGGCTGACGATCATGTCCAAAAGGTCTCCGGTGTTGAGTCCATGCTCGGCTGAAACCGCCAGCGGATCGCCAAGTCCCAGCGCATAAAAATCATAAATCAGGTCCGGATTGCCTTCTACTTTGTTAACCACTAAAATAACAGGCTTTTTTGCCTGCCGCAGCAAATTGGCGACGTCATGATCCTGCATGGTCAATCCCTGACGGCCATCTACAATAAAAACTATTAAATCCGCTTCTTTGACTGCCATTTCAGCCTGTCTGGAAGTCTGCGATTCAAGCGGATCCTGGGTAGCCACTTTGATACCGCCGGTATCCACCAGCAAAAATGAATGGCCTAACCATTCGCATTCTGAATAGAGTCGATCTCTGGTAACCCCCGGCCGATCCTCCACGATTGCCAGACGTTCTTTAATGAGCCTGTTAAATAAGGTCGATTTGCCAACGTTTGGCCGCCCGACGATAGCAACGATCGGTTTAGCCATTATGATAACCCCCATTTAAGGAATTCACAGCGTCGATTAATCCACTGACGCAACCGGGCACTACTATTATATTAGCAGAACTGCCTTTTTTCAAATCTTCAACCGTGGTTCCGTCCAGAAAAACGTTTTCTCCGGAACGTAGGGTGATATCAGGGACGAAAACATAATCATTTGTGCCGATAACCGATACCTCCAAAGCCTTCCCAATATCAGATCCGGTTAACAACCCTGTGACAGTAACGGTCTTGCCAAAGAAACTGTTTTCCACTGGCAAAACCCTGACTTGCATCTGGTGAATCCGGTTCATTCTTACGGCAGCTTCCTCCAAAATCGATGCTGCCGATAGGCCGGTAACAATCCAAATAGCGGTCTCTTTTTGCATCGCCTGTGGCCACAAAAGATCGCTTTCTGCCAGTTCGGTCAGAAAACGCCTTGCCGAGCCCACTCCATTGTCTATCTGAAGATAGTCCTCGTACTCTTCATCTGCCGGGAAAGGAGCCGCCGCCTTAATATACCATTCATCGGCGGCAAACACAAAACGCGTCCCTAGTTTTTTTAAGA
>JBMNNY010000154.1:0-5127 GCA_050942765.1 Bacillota bacterium
TCTGTGCATGATCCCCAAACTTTTCGCCAAACAGGTTCATACCACCGGCGTTTATTGCATTCTCCATAATGCCAAACCTTACTGAGATATAGTCTTTGTCTTCTGTCTTCAAGTCATTAATAGTAATATCAGAGACCTTTCGATCATCCATATAAGAACCTGCGTCACTGATTCTCCAAGCTTTAAGTATCCCGTACTGGGTAGATCCGCTAGACCACCAGTCAGGATTGAGCTTGCCACGCCTGTCCCCAAAATCACTTGGAGAAGTCCATGTACCGCAGTCATAGCTATTTACCCATAGGGTAATATCAGACGGCCAATTGCTCCGATAGTTTGGTGCTTCTGAACAGAGCTCTGCGGATATTTCTATATACTTGGTCTTGTTATCTTTTGGTATGATATTTGGAAATTTATACTCTAGATAACCTTTAGAAAACCAAATTAATTGTGCTTTCGTCCTCTCAGGACTGTAAAATGCCCTCAGATCATCTTCAAAGCCGATAAAGTCCGATTCTCCTGCAATCCCACAGGTAGGCTCAATACAGAAGTCCATATAATTGCCTATTGGCATGCTTATATATTGGGACTTGTCTTTAAAACGCCCCGGGTTTTCCAGTATGATTTTTATTAAATCATGTTTCCGGCTGCATAGCTTCATAGAACCCCGTGCTCCGGGCTGAAGCTCTGTTCGGATCAGTCCCGCTTCCTCCAGCACTCTTACATTCAATCCTGCTGAAGAGCTAGGTATATTTAAATGCTCCGCAATCTCATTTACATTCAGAGAATACAGGTTCAGAAGCTTGATAATTTCAATTCTAACCTCTGAAGCAAGAGCCTTAGTGACTGTGTATAGTTCCTCAGGTCTTTCTATAGTTAACTCAATTTCCTTTGACATAAATCATCCTGCCTCTATATTAATTAAAATTTGGTCTCATATCAGGTATTTTATCACTTTTTTATCATGAAAGCAGCATGTCAAATCCAATACTTATTTTGAGCCCATCCTAATTAATTTTTTTAACAGTAATACTCTGCGGTATTCTTCGATTGTCATCCCTTATTGTGCTTAATATATCAAACATGAAATAGCACCATGTAGAAGCAACCATCATTTCATGCTTTCTACATGGTGCTTTTAAATCGTTGCAATTATTTACTAGCCGGATAAGTCCATTGTGTCACACTGTAGTCAGGACAAGTGTATTCAAACTTCCCGCTACCATAAAGAGAACGTAACCACGGGCTGTCTACCATATACTCTGAAATCGGCACATCTTTCCTATCAACAGAAAATCCTTCGCAGAGGCCAAATTCCATCAGTCCGCTTCCCGGCGAATTGAAATGAAAACCTGCGTCATCCTGCCAGCATTGCGAAGAGAGAATCTTTTGAATAAAAGCCTCAAAGCTCCCATCTTCCGTGCTGCTCCCACATTCAGCAATCCAGACTGTCTCGTTTCCGTCACTAATCAATTCCCGTCCGGCATACGGACCTTCAAGCCGGAAAGAATGTGGAGAACTTGAATAAATCGCTACATATCCATCTCCACTGCGTCCAAACGTCCACCCATCACGGGACACGACTTCATCAAATTTACGCACATTGAAATGGCAATGCGTCATCCAGATGTCCGGATCATTTACATTATGCCAGATCACTGCAAGAGTACGCTTTGCCATCAGCACGCGAGGTAAGAAGGCTTGACCCGCCCAATAGTCAGGACGCAGGCCACTTCCTTCCGCCACATTATTCGGTGCCGAAAAAAAGATGGTAATATCATTTTTCAAAGCAATCATCGCAGGAACAAAATGCATATCGCACATACCAACGTTATGGTCCCGCACACCGCCTATCATGTAATCCGGAGTACGCCGTATTACAAAGTCTGCGTTATGTTTATCAAAATGCATCAGGCCCTGTTTATAGGTAAATGTAGCCGGTGTCTGATTATACGCCAGTTCACAGATTCCCTTAGGCGGTACATAATAGCTGAACGCCAATTCAGATGGCAAACGGTTTCTGTTCGTGCTGCTGTTGCCAAACATCATCCAGAAAACGCCTCCTATATTGCTGAGCAGCTTTGTACGCAACGGGACGTTATAACTACGGCCACGTGGCGTTGCCATTATTCCATCAAAGGAGCTGACAGCAAACAAAAAGCTCATAAAATCAAGAAGCACATTGACCATATTGCGGAGTGGATACTCCTCGCGGGGCAATACCTCACGCAACACTAAAATTGCAGATAACGTAATTGGCAAATAAGTGTCGGAGTGAGGCTCATCAAATCCCATACGGCAGCGCTGATCCAGCCATTCTATCAAATGCATACGCCCTTTTAGTGAATGATACATGCCATTTTGTCCACTATTGGTGAATAAGTCTGTTGGATATAGTAACCCTGCCAGGTATTCACAGACATGAAAAGCAATACGATGGTTTTCTGAACAATAGAACATAGATGAAGTACCCGGCTCATCTACCCAGTAGCGAAACCCCAAAGCAGCTTTTTTAATTTTCGCGTGAAAATTATCTCCAAGCTTTTTTATATCCCGATCTTCCCATACCATCCATAAAAGAGGCAGTAAATCGAAATCTGCGCAATCCGCACGCTGCTCAATCCTTTCACACATTTCGGTGATCTTTTCTTCGTTTATTTCATTAAATCTTTTCAGACGGTATAATGCAAGAGGATCGCCCTGTTCTGCCAAAAGCTCTAATGCTGTCTGCCTTCGTGCGCCAAACCTCTCGAACCCTGGATCCGGCTGCAGCACATCAACAATAAAAAATCCAGTGGATAAGTCATCTACAAGCACTCCATTGCTTAGCCGCCATTCAACATGCACCGAATAGTTCCCCTCAACTAGAATACCTGGAAATGCGATTTCGTTTTCACAGATATTCTCCAAACGCATACATTCTCCGTTTGCACTGCTCAGCTCTACAGAAACCTTGCATCCGTCTTTCGGGAAGTCACCCACATGAAGAACCGGTGTTTCTCCCACTTTATAGCAGTCATCCACCATATGTGTCATCCTCTTGCTTAGGGCGATCGTTTCCCGAATTCCGGTATCCAAACGGATTGGTACATGCATGACGATTGGCTCATCGCAACTCAAAAGCTCCATGCTGATACTAATACCTGTTCCTCTTCCAACATGGCCTGTTAATATCAAAAGAGAATTCATTCCAGCCTTCAACTGCATTCTTACCGACTCATGATTTGGTTTTTCCGCATGTTCAAAAACATAAATCCTCTCACGCTCACGATAATAAAAATCGTTATTGTCGAAAACCATATCTCCATTTAGCCATGCGCAAACACGGCCTGCATTCAGTTTCATGGTTATCTGTTGATCGCAGCTGCTTTCAATTAATGCATATACAGGCATTAACGCCAGCTTTTCAGTCTTATAGTAGTGCCCGTCCGCATATTTAGGCGATGGTACATCGCAAAAGCGCCACCGGCCATGATAACCACATGCATCAAATTCATCAAATTCCTTGAACTCTTTTCCTCTTAGTACTTCACCCACCTGCTGCAGCATGGATTCGGTAGCTTTTGCGAAACTCTCCTGTGTGAGTTCTCCCTCATATTCCTTTTCCAATACACCGGTCACCATGTAAGGTTTCATGGGCTGTCCGGCTTCAACCTTATTTGCAAAAAGTGTACTTTTCATAGTTTACCCCCATTCTGCCGTTTACACGGCGTTATGATAAAAACAGATATCTTCTATTATAAATATCGCTAAAAAGCGCCCGCAAGAAGCAAATCTCACGGGCGCACTGTAAGGCTTTTATTTGGATGCTTCAAGCTTGTGATATAGTTCTACCTGCGCATCAAGCACTTCCTGTCCGCCAGCTTCGAGATATTCATTGACAACTTTGTCATACATAGCATCGAACTCTGCTACTGGAGCCGAGATCAAGGATGGGAGCTCAGATTCCAACCCTGGCAGGAAACCGGAGTATTTATCCTGCGCGTCCGTAATGATTCCTCCAAAGTAGTACTCCGGAATGCCGCCTATCTGGCTAATCGCTTTAGCATTAATGTGCATGCGATACCACTTAATTTCCTCAGGGGTATTCTTGCTCAAGTACGGCGGATATCCAAATGGATTCCCATTATAAACAAGTTCCATATCGCCACAAGTGGTGCGATCGTACGATTCAATTTTTGATATTTCCTCACTCGTGTATTCAATCGCTTTGGGAACATTATCTACCATCTCATAATGTATGCCTTCAAAACCATACATAAGTATTTTACAGGTATCGTAATCAGCTAAAAAATCCAGATATTTTACAGCTGCCTCAGGATTCTTAGATGTTTTCGGTACAGCTATATACATTCCTGTAGGCGCATACACCGTTCCAACCTGCTCACCATATATGTTGTCCAATTGAAAAACAACAAACTCAGCATTCGGGTTTGATTCATACAGCGCTATGATACCATCCTTATAGAAGTCATCATGCCCGAATGCCAGGCTACGTCCTGTACTAATCAGAGACGCCATTGACGGGTAGGATGTATCCGTATCAATCATGAAGTCCGGATCAATGATTCTGTCATTATACAGTTGATTCAAGAAACGGACACCATCTTTAAACCCAGGCCAAAGCATGTGTGGATAGCATGCAGCTATCTCATCAGTCAATTTCGAACGGTCAACAAATGCGAAAATGATCGGCTTTGTTTGGGTTGCATTGTATGCTCCGGCTACCGCTAATGGGAAAATCTCCATCCCGGTTTTGTCTAAATCTTTTTCTTTTGCGTCATAAAGCAGCTTCTTAAAATCTTCGACACTCATGTGATAATTTCCATCTGCATTCACTTCAAGATTATAGCCCATCTGATCCAGCCAATCCTTGCGGATGTAGTTTGCATAGCGGCCAGTTTGGCTACGCAGTGCTACAATTGCGAATTGTTTTCCTTCATATCTTCCATAAGGTAAAGAAGCCGAGAGATTTGCGAGGATGTTGGGGCCATATTCCTGAATCAGATCATCAAGTACAGTCAAACCGCCGTCCCTGCCATATTTCATGATCATATTGGTGTCATAGCTAAAAATTATGTCAGGTGCAGAATTTGATGCCATCATGGCATTTAACTTAGAACTCTCTTC
>JBMNNY010000155.1:0-5112 GCA_050942765.1 Bacillota bacterium
ACCCCGTCACTGTCACCTCGCCACCCACCTCGTCATTGTTAAGCGTTAGCTAATCAAAACTAAGTAAAACGGTCGACTGCTTTCAGTCGGCCGTTTTTTGTGTGCAACGCCTGGCCCATTATCGCGCGTCTATTTAATTCTGCAGTTCCAGTTCCATCCGCTATTGTTATCCCAGTTGCTGGCGCTGTCTTTAAAGCAAAAGTTAACTTCATGTGATCCATCAGCAACGATGGTAGCCATATAACCCGCAACCGGGCGATGACTCATGGGGATCGTGCGGGTATCATTCCATCCGTCAAATCCATAATGCAAATAGATGCGGTCGGCACCACAGCGTGACAGCAGGCCATCATATTCCACTGTGAGGGGCTCACCCTGAGAAACCGCATCAGGAAACAGGACACCGTTCTTAAGCATGCAAATCACCTCCAAACGATATTATTTCCGCGCGCGCAGGGAGATAATCAAGCCATACAGTGCCAATTATGCCGGGTACATCCATGGCGGTATATCCAGCCAGTTCGGCATAAAGACGGGAGTTGAAGAAAAGAATAATAACCAAACATGATGTTTTGACAGGTAAGAAAGGATGAATTACAGATGCGTAGGTGGCTGGTTCCGGTTTTGGTTGTAGCCCTGGTCCTGACTGGCATATGGGGTTTTCTGCAGATGCGAGCCAGGCAGAGCTGGGAGCTGCAGGCTGAAAACGATTTTCAGCGTGCATTTCACGAGCTCACCTATCACGTTAATGGCATGGAAAACCTGCTGGCGAAAGCTTCAGTCGTTAATACAGCGGTTCAGAGAAACAAGGTCTTCAGCGATATCTGGCGGCATAGTTATTCAGCTCAGCAAAACCTATATTCACTCCCGCTCACCGATGCAGATCTGACGTCGACGCGCAATTTCCTGGCAAAGCTTTTGTCGTTCAGTTATCGAATCTCTGAAGAATCGGCCGAAGGCAAAGAGTTGGCGGAAAAGGATTGGAAGGTAGTGCGCGAGTTCAAAGAACAGGCTGCTTTTCTTTCCAATGAGTTGGATCAGATGCAGACTTTCATCGCAGATAGCGCCATCCGATGGATCGATGAGGGTTCACCGCAAACTGTTGCCGCCTATGGTACAGTCGAAGGCAATACCGGGCAGATCACCAAAAATTTCATTATGGTCGAGGATGGATTGCGGCGTCTGCCAGATCCCAGTTTCGATGGAAACACACTCAATGTGAAGATTAAGCCGGTTGGCATTAGTGGCAATGGTATCAATGCACAGCAGGCCGTGGCCAAGGCGCAGGAGTTTTTGGAGGGACGGGATCTATCGAATTACCAGTTCAATACGGAAGCGCTTTCGCAAGGCGAAATTCCGGTCTATTTTGTGGAGGCCATCCCACCGACGCGCGATGCCAGAAATGTGATCCGGCTGCAGGTAACCCGCAAAGGCGGGCACGTGTTATGGATGCTTGAGGAACGTGGCGTTAGTAGTAGTAAAATCTCAATGGAAGAGTCCATTCAGGCGGCGCAGGAGTTTTTAAAAGCCAAGAATTATCAGAACATGGAAGTTGCCATGTATGCCGATTATCAAAACATCGCGGAGATTACCTTTGTGCCGGTTGAAAACGACGTCTTTTATTATCCGGACACAGTGAAAGTTCAGGTCGCCCGGGATAATGGCCAAATTTTGGCCTATGATGCCAGCGGTTACTTGATCTTTCATCATACGCGTCCGGCACCAGGCTCTGAGGGTCTGACGCTGCCACAGATTAAGAAGATTATCAGTCCGCGCCTGAAAGTTGGTCGGACACGCAAAGCCGTAATTGTCGATGAGTTGTTCCAGGAAGTGCTTTGTTATGAAGTGGAAGGAACCATCGAGGATGATCGCTTTTTAGTCTATATCAACGCCGAGACTGGTCAGGAAGAAAAATTCAAGAGAATCACAAATACCGGAGTGGAAGAAATTTAGAACAAAGCTGGAGCCGGCCGGAATGAGAAAAGGCCGGCTTTTCAATGGCTTAGGCATGGAAAGCGGCAGGGGAAAATAGATATTTGTTGAATATAAGGGTTTTGTAATAAAGATGCATGGTTATAAAAATCTAGGGGGGAATCAATAGATGAGGATTGGCGTTATGACCGGTGGCGGTGATTCATCGGGGATCAATGCCGTGCTTCGTACAATCGTGACACAGGCTGATCGCAATGGTGATGAGGTTTACGGAATTCTCAGGGGCTGGGAAGGGCTGCTGCTCGGCAATCTTAAGCGGCTGACACTTGAGAATACGGCTCATATTATGTATACCGGCGGTACGATGATTGGCAGTTCGCGGACCAATCTGTTCAAGGTTGAAAATGGTTTTGATACTGCTCTGAGCGTGGCAGATAAATTTAATCTGGATGCTATCATTGCCATTGGAGGCGATGATACCCTGGGAGTCGCGAATCATTTCTGCAAGCTCGGTCTCAAAGCCGTTGGATTACCCCAGACGATTGACAATGATGTCGGCGGCACGGACTATTGTATCGGATTTGATACCGCTGTCACCCGCATTGTGGAAGATATCCGCAGTCTCAGAACCACCAGTCAGTCGCACGGGCAGGACGTGGTCGTAGAAGCGATGGGTCGCGAAACCGGATGGCTAGCGGCTGTTTCGGGACTGATCTCTGAAGCGGAAGCAATCATTATTCCTGAGTATCCGGTTTCGTTTGATACTGTTGCGGCCAAAATCGCCGATGCTCATCAAAAAGGTAACAACGGCTGTGTGATCGTTGTGGCTGAAGGTTGTGAGCTTGAAGGTTGTCAGCGCATTGAACAGGTGGTTGATGCTTTCGGGCATAAGAAACTCGCCGGTATCGGCTATGGGTTGCGCGATCAGTTGCAGCGCACATTAGGATCTACAATTCGCTGCCATATCATGGGCTATGTGGCGCGCGGCGGTGATGCGACTGCTTATGAAGTAACCCGCTCGATTGAGTTCGGGCGCGAAGCATACCGCATGGTTAAAGCCGGCGGGTTCGGCAAGCTGATTGGCTTCCGCAATGGACGTACGATGGACACCGATCTTGATGAGGTACGCGTAAAGCGTTTTGTAACAGAGGATATAGTTGAGAGAATCGCGGAACTGTATTAAGCATTAAGCATTAAGCATACTGAGTGGCAGGAGTGGCAGAGAGCCTCGCTGGAATGCGAGGCTCTCAAATAACGTTAATATTAGTCGGGGGCTTGATCTAGGCGTTCGATGATATCATTGATGGATAGATCATCTTTCTCGGAAAGTTCCTGCAGATCAAATTCATCAAGGAGAATGCCTGTCTCCTCTTGTATAATATTTAGTAAATCCATTTTTTCGGAAGGATCCAGATCCTCCAAGTCGCTGTAGGGATCTTTCCAGGAATCCAGATAGTCCTGTACAATGTTGTCGATTCTACTTTTTATTTTCGCCATATGCTCTCCTCCTTGGCTTCCTTCGCCTTATATTGTGGTCACCAAAGCCTCAGCTTATGTAATTTTGAACAGAGATTTCGGAAGAGAATCGGGGGTTAACTATGAGAAAGCTAAGACTGGTTTGTTTGGCGGTATTTATCCTGGCAGCAGCAGCGGCGGTTGTGTCTGCAGCAGCCTGGCAGGTAGGGGCAGCAGGGGCTGCGGCAGGGGCTGCGGCAGCAGAGGTGACCAATGCCGATTATGTCGTTGAATATGAAATGTCATTGAATAATGTTGTGGTCAGTACTGAACGCAGCATGATTGTTAATGACGATCAACGCCTTATCATCTCTTCCGAAATTAATATGACTGCTCCACAGCCTTTGAAAATGCGCAACATGCTGATCATTAATAATTTCACCAAGCGTCCGGAAGCGTATTATATGGAGGCGGAAGTACGCGGGGCGGCTCAAAAACTGGATGCGACTTTTACCGCTAACCAATGCCAATACCGGGCGGAGCATGCTCTCGGCGTACAGAACGGAACGATCAATCTGCCGGAAAATTATTTGGTATGGGAAAACAATGTTTGGATCCAGTTGATGTATCTGGTCAGTGGCTTTAATTGGGCGCAGGAGGGGGCGGCTGGCGGGGCGGCAGGAGCCACCACGGGCGCGTCCGGAGCGGCGGCAGGTGCCATCACGGGCGCAACCGCCGTAACAACACCATTAGTTGCGGGCGCAATCAAGGCACAGGTCTTAATCCCTACCACGATGAGCCTGCTAAGTGTAACCATTGAAGATCGCGGCATTGAAAAGATTACGATTGAGGGAGTGGGAGCAGCTAATGCCAATGGCGCAGCTGGTAACGCGGCCAATAGCGCAGCCAATAGCGCGACTCTGCAGGCACGCCGAATAGCACTGAACTTTGGCGGCACCCTGATTATGGATGCCTGGCTGGAACTGGATACCCGTATTCCGCTCAAGATCAGCATTTCTGCCCAGAAACTGCTTGTAGTGCGCAAGAGTTTGACGTTAATTGATCCGACAGATCCTGCGGCGGAAGAAGATGCAAATGAAGATGCGGAAGAAGACGTGAAGGAAAATGCACAAGAGGATTCTGCTGATGCAGATAGCAGTGATAAAGAAAATGATGCCGGGCAGGCGTCAGATTTTGAAACAGAAAGAGGTGGCGCGTAATGATCGACCGGAGAGAAATCTACGAAGCCAGATCGGCAGCCTATGACGTATTAAGCTTGCTCAGGGAAGTGGAACGCCAGCTAAAAAGCGCCCGCAATTGGGGGATCTATGACATGCTTGGTGGCGGAATGTTTAGCACCCTGATTAAGCATGGCAAGGTAGATAAAGCAGAGACATTGCTGCGTCAGGTTCGGGATAAGCTGATTATTCTGCAAAGGGAATTGGGCGATGTACGCGTCAATTTCGCAACGGAGTTTCGTCTTACCGGTTTTGAACGCTTCATGGACTTTGCCTTCGACAACATTCTCACGGACTGGCTAGTGCAGAGCAAAATCCAGAATACCCTCAGAGAAGTGAACGATCTTATGACTGAAGTGCAGCGTGTGATCAACGTGCTAGACAGGATTGAACGCCAAAACAGCACTGTGAACTAATGTGAACTCATATGTAAAATAAAAACTGCGCTCAGGTCAGCGTCGCGTCTGGTGCATCGGCGTCGGGGTAC
>JBMNNY010000159.1:0-4920 GCA_050942765.1 Bacillota bacterium
TTCCATGAATAGGACCTTCAACCCGCGCGTAAAACTTGCCATACTCAGAGTAAAAAGCCAAATGAACATTGCGCGCCCCGCATAATTCCATAAGAGGAGTGCTGCAAGTCATGGGTCCGAAACAAACAATGCTATCCAAGTTATGAATAGGAACGCGTATCTTCTCTTCCCCGTCAACCTTAACAACCACAGTCTCACCTTGGCGATGCAGATAAGCATCATGCGACGTGATATACAGTGTATTAAGTAGCTTTTTCACCCTTATCCCCAATCAGTTCGTGTAGTATTTGATTCAAATAGCTCTTAGCCTTTGACTCTGTCAAATGCGGCTGGCAAATGTCAATCATTGAACATTTGGAGCATTTGGGGCCATATTGGGCAGGAGGTGTTGTCATTGTGGCCGCCATTTCGTGAAGCTGTGCCGCTCCCTCCTGCACCAATAATCTCAAGCACTGATCAAACTGCACCAAATGCCTTTTCCTGGACGCCCCATAGTAGAGGTAACCTTCACCTATTGCGATATTCAGCATTTCTTCCAGGCAAATTGCCTGAGCGCATAACTGAACCTCATACTCTATTTCTTCGCGTGTAATGCCATGTTTGTACTCAACGGGAATTGGCTGCCACAGCCCGGAGACGCCCTCTAGCTTAATACCATTGGAATTATCTTCTCTAAGGAGTTTTAACTCAAGATAATCCAATGTTCCGATTAAGCCCAGCGTCAAAGAGCGCACTCTGACTCCACGGTAAATGCGCAAATCCACCCGCGATTCGTTTTCTTCGCTATGCACTCGTTGATGCATTACTGCCCCTTCGGCTGTATATACATTTTCTTCCCATTGCTGCTCTATAGTAATTAAGGCAGCTCTTCTGGGACAATAATAATACTGGGCTAAAGCAGACAAAGGTAAAAGGCATTCTTCGTCATACATCTTACCGAATTATCAACCAATCCATCCCTGCGGGCGGCTGGTTCCAATAGATTTTTGTCTTACAGTCTTCAGAAACGGCAAAGCCGATTTCAACGCCTTTTGGAATTGCGCTGGACTTGACAATTAATTGATAATCATTTTTCCCTCTTGGGACTGAAACACCTTGCTTAAGTTCAACAGAGACTAAATCAAAGAGTTTGTGGGCTGGAGCACATCCAAGCATGGCCTGCCTTTGGCGCTGATTCAAATCACTGTCTGTACCAACGTGCTTAAAAATGATCATCGGCTGTAAAGTTGACATCAATCCTTTGCTGGCAGAACGATCTTGCTCAAACATATTCAACAGGGCATCCCACAGCAACTCAAGATCCGCATCACCAAAACCAGTATCCGCTGCCAAATAGCTGCTAATAAAGCCTTGTCCCATGTATAAACCATAGGGAATCAACGCTTTACGTCCCATGGTTCGCAATGTGTCCTCAGCTTGCTCGCGTTCCCATTTTTCATAATCAGCACTAGTGGCAGCACCCTTGAGGCTATCTGCTACGGCCATACGGGTAATCGAAATATCCATTGGCAGTATTGGACTAACCGAACGTGAAAAAGTCAACTGAACAGGTCCGCGTACTTGACCAGCATTTGGCCCAGTAGAGAGAACTGCTCCGAACGTCCGGATATCGTAGAAGTTGTCACAGAGCCATTTCTGCGCCGCTTTAACTTTATCAACATTAACTTTTTTGGTAAGGCCACCGGTTTCCTCGTGAGCCTTGGTGATTGGTTTGTTCAGATTAGTAGATTTCTGAATAAAAATGGAGTATGGCGGCTTATTTTCATAAGCTGTTTGGACGTAATTGCGGATCCGCCTTTTAATCGCCACATCTGATACCAAACCATGCAGATCCTGCGGATCAATACGCGGGGCATTTCCGGAATCAGGATCGCCATTCGGATTGCCATTAATGCAGTCGAACAAATATAAAAATTCATAACGGTTTTTGATGTTATCACCCATTGTTCTGATCCTCCTTTACTTCTACTGGTTCTTTTTTGCTATACAAATCAGCCATCTGCTGGTAGTAGCCAAGCGCAAACAGAGATTGCTCCTCCAAGTCGAGTACCTTCGGGATGCCATCGCCAAATTTCGAGGAAATTTCTCTAATCAACCGTTCATACCAATTGGCCAGACCTTTGTTCAGCTTATTCAAGTGAAACTGACTCAAGCGAATCAATCTGCCAATGATTAAGGCCGGCGTTGTTGAGGCGGCGGCATAATATCTTTGTATAATGCCTGCACCAACATCGCCTTGCGCTTTCCACTGAATAGCAGCCAGGACTGCCATTAACCGGCCAGCCTGATAGGCAGCGCTCGGATGATCCTCATTGAGAAGCGGTTTCAAACGACATTCACCTCCATAGAACCTTGCTTTTCTAATATGATAGGCCTTTATCAGGCCCATTCGGGCTTGATTAGGCAGCTTGTCCGGATCAATGATCTCTACTCTGATCCGCTGTAGGGCAATCGCCAATGCTGAATGGGGAATCTGCTGTCCAGTTAGTGCCGCTTTCCACATGTCAGCCACAAAGGCTGGCGATAGTTCGCTAAGGTCTTTTCTTACCAAAGAGTATAAGATCGCGTAGAACTTGGGATCCTTTGCTAATCCTGCACCGTCGCGGCTGATAATCGCGAAATCCTCAAACCATCGCGTGACGCTCTCGACCAGTTGGACAAAACTACCTTCGGTCCAACTGCGCAGCATCACCCGGCCACCAGTTGCCGAAATGACAGCTACATAATATGTGTTGGTGCCTAATTCAGGACGTTTGCCTTCGACTATGCCTGTTACTAATCGTTGTGCACGTTGGAGTGCTTCTATTTCGTCTTCTTCACTGCCTCCTAATAGGCCCTTAATCCAATTCAGCGGATCATCTTCTGCGGCAACATCTTCTTTATACCAATAAATCATCAGCGTTCCCGCAATTGGTCCATCAGACTTTTGAATCAGATCGTTCAGTGCATTTACATATACTGCAGCTGCATCTTCTGAAATGGCCGCATTTTCAGACTGCGTAAAGCCGTAGGAAGCAAAAGCCTCCTTGTCAAATCCGATTAGCACGCAGCCTGATTGCTGCCCTCCTACCGCTGTCAGGTTCTTTATTTTCGAATGTGTTTTGAGTGGTTCTGTCATCTCACCTGACATAAAGCAGCGCATGCGCTTTTGATTCTCACTCGCTGCTGATTTTGATTTCTCTGTTAGGCTGGCGCGAAACTTGTTCCACCAATCATGCCATTCAGAAGCTGCTACCGGAAACTCAGAATCCACCTGAAAAGTAATTTTGTCGGTGGCAGAAGCTTTTGATGCCGCTAGACGCTGCTGTATGTCTGCAAGGTTATCCGGGCTTTTCAGAAACTCAGCACAGGTTTTTAGGACCGGGAAGTCTTCAGCTGCTTTTTCAAGTAACTCTATAAAGTATTCATGCTTGGCATTTATTTTAGTGCGTTTGGCCTCATTAAGCCGCTCTGCTCCAAATAGTACAACAACTTCTATTGAGTCGATTAGAAAGTGACTACGCGTAATACCGCCGGCAATCATTTCGTTTTGCCTTAAATCCGGGCATTTCGGGAAATCGCCATTTTCACCAGCTTTTAGTTCCCGCAAATCGATTAGTTGACCGGCATTATTTAGCCAAATAGCCCAACGCACACTTTTCGGACAATACCCTGGCTCAATTGCTATTCCGTGACGATGCGCATATGCCGCCAATTGATTCAGCATTGTATCACCTCCTTATCACGCAGGCTTTAAGACAAGATCACTTTCATAGGCAGGAATGTCAAGAACGCCATTTTTTACATTGGCACGAAACACACTAATCTGGGGCGTCGCATAGCCATCAGAGCGAACTTCATTCAAGTTGAAGACATCGTAAAGCATGAACCCCAAATCCAAATTAATCGGCTGAGCTGGTTGTGCATTGGTCATCTCAGCCTGGCAGAAAAACGCTGCGAACTCTCTACAGCCAAAATAAGGCTGGCAAAAGCATTTTCCAGATTCGAGCCGCCGCTGCATCTGTTGAGTAAGAACTTTTAAATTGCCGGCGAATTCAGCACGAGGCTGCATATGCGCATGTATGCGATAATGCACATCTACCAGTGCCATTGTTTGTCTTTGAGTACGGCCTTGTTGGTCGCTGCCGACCATATCTCTGGTCGCATCTGCAACAATCGGCGTGACTTCGCCTCCCCGTGACATTGGCGCCCTGAGTGCATTGACATTAATCTTCTCCTTAACCTCATTCCGCCTTAAGGCAATATACCGAATCGGTTTCAAAATCTCTATGCGGTCAATACGCCATCCAAACTCAATAGGTTTACAGTAGATGGCATCCAAAATCCCACGAGCAGCCGAAGGTGTCATTACAGGATAACTGAACCGCTCTACTTTCATTTCCGGCCTCGTAAAACAAGCCAGATCACCCCAGACTTCGATAACGAATTTTCCGTCATCACCCATTTTCATCACCACCTTTTCACTATTTTTCATCCTCAACAAAAAGAAAATCTTGTACCTCAGGTTCCACTAAGCCAAGCTTTGAACTATAGTGTTTTTCGTTCAAATATATGTACCATCCCGTATCTGAATCGCGACTTTTGATCGGTTCAAGCCAATCTCCAAGGCCTTTCTTAAGAGCACCCTTATACAGGCTGATTGATAATGGCCTGGCCTGTCGCAGCCAATTGCGTGAGATACCCTGCTGCAGTGCAAGCTTGCGGAGTTCGTAGTATTGTTCAATCCGTTCGTTATATGGCACTAATACGTTAATCGTATCATTCTTAATTAGGCGATATCGCTCTGCAACCCCTACAAAATCATAGATTCTCAACAATGCAAATAACTCATCCTTTTCTTTTTCCAACCCCTCCAGGTTGTAATACTCGCGGTAGTAGCGCTGAAATAAAAGCGGATCTTGTAGATCAAGCATGCCATCG
>JBMNNY010000010.1:0-25237 GCA_050942765.1 Bacillota bacterium
CCTGCACGGTCAAACTGCACAGCATATGTGGAAAGACGTTACCAATGCCGCACCCATAATCGCGATCACTAACGGAGTCCACACTGGAACCTGGCAGGACGCCCGCATTCGCAATGCCTATGAGACTGGCGCAGATTTATGGTTACCCCACATGGAAGCTAAGAAAGAGCTGCTTGCCGCTGTCCAGGCTCGCACGGGTGCGCAGCTTAACCCTGATAACCTTTTGATCGGTTTTGCGAGGCGCGCTGTGCCATACAAGCGCAGCGACTTAATATTCAGTAATCCAGAGGTCATTGAGCCATACCTGTGCGACGGCCGCATTCAGATCATATTCTCCGGTAAAGCCCATCCATTGGATGATCAAGGTAAAGCGATTGTGGCGCGCTTGGTTTCCTTCAGCAAAGCTTACCCTAATAGCGTTGTTTTCCTGGAGAATTATGATATGGAAATAGGCCGACTCTTGACCAGAGGCACTGATGTCTGGCTTAATAATCCGAAGCGCCCGCTGGAAGCCAGCGGCACCTCCGGGATGAAGGCCGCCATGAATGGGATATTAAACGTCAGCGTGCTGGATGGGTGGTGGCCGGAAGGGTGCATTCATGGCGTGAATGGCTGGGAATTTGGTCACGGCTATGAAGGCCCGCTGGCTGATGAAATTGACTTAGCTGGGCTTTATCAGGTAATGCTGGATCAGGTCGCTCCGACCTTTTATGAGAATCGTCCGCAATGGGTGCGGATGATGCGTGCGGCAATCGACATGTCTGTGGAGCGGTTTTCTGCAAGCCGGATGCTGCAGGAATATTACAGTCGGATGTATGTTGATATGGTAAAACGGCAAGAGAGAGTTCAATAGGCGTGAAAGCGTGAAGGCGTGAAAGCGTGAAGGCGTGAAAACGTGAAGGCATGAAGGCGTGAAAGGCGCAATTACGCGTAATTTTGGCACAATAGGGGCTTGGGCTGATAATAAACATAAGCGCAATTTTCACATTTTTTTATCAAATGTGGCAGGAATTTTTATCACGATGACGCATAATTCTCAATAAAGAAATCCTATTAAACGCGAGGAGGAAAACTCAATGGCTAATGCCCGGTTTGTTGTCCCCTACCCCGAAAAGCTATCACGAGGCCTTCTCTTGTTGCGCACGCTCCTTGGATGGCTATATGTTGCCATCCCACATGGCATCTGCATGTTTTTCATTGGATTATGTGCTGCCTTTGCACAATTTATTGCGTTTTGGGTGGTTTTGTTCACTGGCCAATATCCCCGCAGCCTGTTTGAGTTTGTTGTAAATACGCTGCAGTGGCAACTTCGTGTCACAGTATATATGAATTTCCTCACTGATGAGTATCCGCCGTTCAGCATGTACGATTATCACCCGGCCGAATTTATTGTTGAATACCCTGAGCGTCTTTCCAGAGCGCAATTACTGGCGAGACTCTTTTTCGGCTGGCTGTATATCCTTATTCCACATGGGCTCTGCCTCGAATTCCGCCTGATCGCCCATTCTTTTGTTACTTTTGTTGCCTGGTGGGTCGTGCTGTTCACTGGCAAAATGCCCGAAGATATGCATCGTTTTCTGGTGGGCACATATCGTTGGCAAGCGCGATTAATTGCCTATACCTTTTTCTTGACTGATGAGTACCCGCCTTTTAGCGGCCAACCGGATCCCTTGCATACTGGGACTGGTGTTTCAGCTTAAAGCGTAAGTGGCGCGAACGTATGTGGCGATAGCGCGAACATGAAGAATGGCCCGGTTTCAGTTGTGAACCGGGCCTTTTGATTTGGTTGCCTTGGCTTTACTCCTAATCTGCTGTTATGTCCCTCTTCTGCCGTTACGTCTCTCTTATACTGCTACGTCTCTCTCATGCTGCTACGTCTCTCTCATACTGTTACGTTCTCTTCTGCTTTTGCGCTGTTATTGTCCTTTGCCTATAGCATTTTTTACGTCGCTCGTTTAATATTCCTGCGCTAACTCTACTTTGCGGCCCCAGGAACTGAAATCATCCCGATGAGTCAGCAGCAACAACTGCTGATCGGTGGCGCGATTGGCCAGACATTTCCGAATAAATTCCAGACGCTTATTATCACAATTTAAGAAAGGATCATCGAAAATAAAAGGTAGATCAATTCCTCCGGAAAGCAGTTCCGCAATTGCCAGCCTTAGGGCAATATATAGTTGATCCTGCGCGCCGCGGCTCAGCTGAACTGGCTCTCCCGCCCGCCCTTTCGTAACGACGGAAAGATGAAAGCCTTCGTCAAGCTCAACATGGCGTTCTTCCTCCGGTACTCCCGACAGTTGGGCAAAGAAAGCGCTGGTGGCCTTGGCCAGTCGGTCACGATAAGTCGTCTGATATTGAATGATCGATTCTCGCAAGGCACGGTGCGCCAATGTTATAGCTTCCACCAAATCCGTCACTTCGTCCCTTTTACGCTCTAGATCCGCTAGCATTTGCTCGGCTTCTGCAATGTTCAGCGGATTCTGCCCTTGAATCCCGCGCAATTTATCTGCATTCTGAGTGATCGCAACTGTGAGCTCGTTGAGCACTTGACTCAAATTGCGTTCTTTAGTGCGCAGCTGCTCCAGCTTCAATGCAATGGCCGCTGGATCATCAGCGGCATCAATTCCCGGCAATCCTGGCATTGACTCAATCAGGGTCTTCCATTTACGCATGGCATCTGAGGCTTCGTCATTGGCGCGATCAAGTTTTTCTTGCAGTCCGTCAATATTCTGAACCCCTTGTGCCTTCAAAAGACCACTTAAAGTACTTTTCGAAGTAGCCAACTCGTTATTCAATGACACACGACTTTGCCAACGTTCGCGCGCTAACTTAGGATCGTCAGCTGTTGCTGTAAGCACCGCCACCATCACAGGCATCGCAGACATTGTGCGGCGCTCTTGCTTTAACTGTGTAAGATCCTGCCGGATTTTAGCCAACTCGCTTTGATGGGCATCAAGCCGAATTTGCGCTTCGTTCTTTTGTTGACAGCGTTTTTCATATTCAGTTGCTTCAGCAAGCCAATTTTGCCAGCTATGAGCAGCGACAGTGCGCAGCCAATCAGCCAATTCTGCTGGCCGCTGAATGCGGGCTGACGGGTCAGCTATCCTGGCGAAATCAACCAACTCTTTGACGAAATCCGGGTATGCCGGGCATGTATCGGACGTGCCATTGACATTAGCTGCGCCACCGGTTGTGCCGTTGGCTGCAGCTACGCCTGCGCATGTGTCTGCGCATGTGTCTGCGCATGTGTCTGCGCCTGTGTCTGCGCCTGTGTCTGCGCCTGTCCCTGCGCCTGCGCCTACACCTGCTCCTGTGCCTGCTCCCGCTCCTGCTCCTGTGCCTGCGCTTGTTGATCCCGTTGATCCAAAATCAAAGAAGTCAGTACGACCCATTTTCAGGTACTCAGTCTCAAAACGTTCCAGGGCTGTTTTGAGAGCTTGTTCCTGCGATCGAGCTTTTTCCCATTCAAGATAAGCGGCCTTAACGTGGTCAAGATCACCAAAGCGCTTGATTAGTGGCTGAGTCAACGATGCCAAGCGCTCAATTTCGTTCTGAATTTGACGGATGTTCTCCTCAATGTTATCAGGCTCTGATGCATCTGGCATACTGCCGACAGCAACCTGTACCTGATGACCCCGATGGCTTTGATTGCGTCTAATTGAAGACTGTATCAGCCAAATTAACCAACTGAGCGCTGCCCCCGCAGCCCCTAGCCCTATTACCGCCGCCAAAGGCGCTCTCAGCAGATAAGCAGCCGCTCCAATTATGATCGCTGCCAGGAGGCTAAATATGGCGGTATTTCGGACCGCCGCAGTGCGGGCCTGCTTAACTGCAGCCAGTTTCATTTTTTGGTGTTCGAGTTCAAATTGGAGCTGATTGGCCCGTTCTTTGGGAGCCCTGAGCAGTTCCTGATCTGCCGATGCATATGAATCAAAGACTGATAACTCGGATAATCTGGCCTGACATTCTGCCAACGAGCGCCGGGATTGCTCATCTTCTTCCCAGCGTTTGATAAACTCATTAGAAATGCGCCTGTTCGAACGGACATCTGCAATGGCTTTTCCGGCGCTGCCACATGCTCCCCAGCGTTCCAGCGCTGACAAAGAACTTGAGTCTGAATTATAGCTAAAGCCCAGTTCGGCCTGAAGCTTATCATAGACTTCGGTATATTCCTGCTCCTTCTTGCTTAACTGGGCGATTGCTTCATCCAAGTTGGTCAATCGTTCTATTTCATTACCCGTAGCATCCGGGGCATTAATGAACTCTGGGAAATCATGGGCGATTTGGTTTTCCAGCGCAATAATCTGTTGTTTGATGGCAGATGCATTTTGAACAGCATTGTCGAGTTCTCTGCGGTTCTTCGAACACATGCGATATCTCTCTGCTGCTATCTGCCATTCGTTCATGGCATTTAAAACACTTTGATTGGACTGATAATCCTTCTCAGCCTGCTGTTTTTGATCATTCAGTTCGGCGGCTCTCTTTTTCAGTTCTTCAAACTCATCAACCTGTACCTGTTCTTGAGCGATCGCCTGCCGCAAGGCCTCAATTTCTGCAGTCAACTTCTCCAATTGCCGCGCTTCGCGAAGATCGCGCGGCGTCACGCCTCTTTCTCCGGTATAGCGCGTATATTCCTTTAACTCGGTAGCCAGCCTATCCAGAGACTGATCAAACGATTTGCCAGAACCAGATAATAGTCCCTGCAGCTTTTCATCAAGCGTTTCAGATTCTGGCAATGGCTGTGTCAGGCAAAAAGTGGCTTCAAACAGTTCACGATCTGTCATCCCAAAGAGCTCTTGAATTGCCGTTTCATACTTGGTATTGCGATGACGGGCACCAGGGTTGTGTTCGCCGGTGCATATTTCTTTTATTTTACCGTCCTCTTCCTTTGTGAAAGAAATGCGATTGCTATCAAAGTCCCGTTCGATATGATATAGCACTCCATCAGCTGAAAAATCAAGTTTGCCATCGAACCGTCTGGGGCCAAACCAGTTCCTAAACCGGCGTTGCCCGAATCCTGCCTGATCAGATGTCTGCGGAATACCAAAAATGATTGCCGCAATTCCAGCCACCAGAGATGATTTGCCAGTTTCATTGCTGGCAGAAAACACATTCAGGCCATCTTCCAAGTCGATAACGACAGTGTCCCGGTAGGGACCAAAGCCAGACAGTTCAACCCTGCGAAGTATGATGCGGGGCATTTACTGTGCACCTCCCGTCCCTGTTAAGGCAGCAATACCTTTCAGCATTGCCATACTGATCACTTTACGCCGATGCTCATCGGTAGCTTCATTTAGTTCGGCCATCATGCGGCGTACAAAAAAGCCCCTGACAGTCTGTTCATTAGCATAGGCGCTGAGCAGTTCCGGAGCAAGGTATGAGGTTTCGTCAACCACATCCAAAAAGTAGAACGAATCAGAAGCCAATGACCGCAGCCGTTCGGGATCAACTAAGAAAATTGGAACCCCAGTCAGCCGAATTTGCCTGAGTGCGGCGCGAGGAGCGGCCGCGGCCGTGTTGGCGTGGTGCGTTACACCGGCGCGGTCTGCAGCATTGGTGCGCTCCGTTACATTGGCTCTCTCCGCCAGTTCTTTAATACGGCGCAAGACATCTTCTTCGTTAGTAAAACCCGACAGATCCAAAGTGTCCTGCAGGCAGGGGCGCACGCCCGGAACGGGAACTTTTTCGATGGAAATCACTGTAGCTCCCGTTGCGGATGATTTCATGGCGGCGTTTACGTCCGCATTAATGCTAATTATGCTGAAAAAGCCGGTACCGGGGTCCGAAAAGCTTTTCGCTTCAATGGCACCGGGATAAAGGAAAAAGGTTTTCCCTTTCTTTTTTTCCTGATATTTATGAATATGACCGAGTGCCACAAAATCATAGCCGGCCGTTGCCAAGGCATCTGACGCCAATGGCAGACTGCGATCTCCAGCATCCCAATCCAAAGAGCCATGGAAAATTCCAATATGTACTCCTGGTGTGTCTCCTGACTTTGGTAAATTGGTAGCATCCATTATGGGCTTGGTGAGACCACCAGTATAAGCTAATGAATAAAGATAAATCGGCGTGTTGTTAATCTCTAAATTGGCGACACGCTCCGGATAGGGATTTTGCACCAATATGCCGGGCCAATTGGCTGCTCTGCGGCGATAAACTGAGTCATGATAGGAAATTTCGTCATGGTTACCCGGTACTGTTACAACACTAATCCCATTGTCAATCAGGCGGCGCAGGTCTTTGACCACCGCATCCTCCAGAGCAGGATCCGGCCGATGGGTTTCAAAAAGGTCCCCGGCAATTATGACCATCTGAATCGCGCCTTTTTCGGACAGCACGTAATCAACGGCCCGCTTAAGCAGGTCGTCTCGTTCACGTTGGCGCTCTTCCTGAAGATTTCCCATAAAAGTAGGACTCCATCCTAAATGCAAGTCCGCAAGATGCAGTACCCGTATTGGCATTGGCGGCATCACATACCCTCCCGATTTGGCAGCCCGGTCTTTATTGACTTGGCTTTCCGACCTGCCCCACTCTTCATCTATGGCGTGGCTTATTATGACGTGACCTATGCTTTACTTTGATATTTGATATATGAGTAGCTACCTAAAAAGTATTCTGCATGCAGAGAGCCGCAGCCTGCCGGGTGCGATTTTTTTATCAAAAAAGCCGCCTCCTGTATCGGAGACGGCTAAGCTAAGCCGAGCCAAGCGAAGCACTAATTCTTTCTGCCACCATATTTTTTCCGAAATCTTTTCTTAAACCTAGTTTGTGGGGGGCCTCTCACTAATACCACTTCCTGATCCCATATTAAGATCCGGTGGTATTATGTTTACCGCATGATCTTTATGATCCTCGGAATCCTTGAAGCCATACTCGCGAAAACTGATTTTGTGCCCGCGATCATGGGAAGACCACAGGGTACGCGCTACGACATTCGCCTCATAGAAAGCCTGTGTTGCTTTGCGCGGTTCCAGCGCATCTCCGATTACCTCCAGTCTGGCAATACCGGCTAGCTGATTCTGCAGATCATTGACGCTTCTGACACCGGTCGCAATCACAACCGTATCTGCCGGAATCCGGGCCGCCTCATCACAACATGTCTCAACATGTTGTGGAGTAATGCGCTTGAGGCGGGTATTGGTCAGCAGCTTGACACCGTATTTATGCAGGCGTTCCATCAGGAAATACTTGCGGGCTGGGCCAATTGTGGCGGCCACTTCTTCAATCATTTCAATAACAGTCACTTCTTTGCCAAGCTCGGCAAGGGTTTCAGCCGTTTCCAGACCGGTAGCTCCTCCGCCGACTACCACCACTTTTGAACCGGCCTTTTGTGGATCCTCCAATATTTCATGGGCTTGAAAGACATGTGACAAATCGGAGCCTTCAATCTGATCGGGAATGCGCGGCACTGAACCGGTAGCCAGGATTATGACATCCGGCTGTTCTTGACGGACCAGTTCCGGTGTCGCCGGAGTGTTGAGTCTTACATCCACCCCGCTGCGATAAAGGTTATCAACCAGCCACTGCACATCGCCAGCAATTTCATACTTATATGGGGCTTTGCCAGCCAGGCGCCACTGTCCTCCCAAATTTCCAGAGCTTTCGAATAAGACAACCTTGGCTCCGCGGTCACTTAGAATACGAGCTGCTTCCATACCGGCGGCACCGCCGCCAACTACCACCGCCTTCTTTTGTCCCTGAATCGGTTCGAACTGAAACTCGGGTTGCAAACCGCGACCACAGGCAGGATTGAGTATGCAGCTGACATGCTTGCCTTCGATAGTTAGACGATCCACACACCCTTGGTTACAGGCAATGCAATTTCGGATTTCTGATACCCTGCCCTGCATCGCCTTATTAGGTAGTTGCGGATCAGCAAGCAGTGGTCTTCCCATGGCTACAAAGTCGGCTTTGCCGCTGGCAATTATCTCCTCGGCCAGCTCGGGTGTATTGATGCGGTCTACGGTAATAACCGGGACATCCACCACTTCTTTGACTGCCGTGGCGGCCCAGACATTGAAGCCGCGATCCAAATCCATTGGCGGAACAGTATACTGAAGGCTTTCATAAACACCAATAGAAACATGAATCGCGTCTACGCCTTTACTGACAAGCATGGGTGCAATTTTCTTCGTATCTTCAATGGTAATACCGCCAGTCACATTCTCGATACCGCTCAGGCGGTAGATAATCGGAAAGTCGGGGCCGACTTTGTTACGAACCGCCTCAATGACTTCCAGCGGAAAACGAGCCCGCTTCTCCAGTGTACCGCCATACTCGTCTGTTCTATGGTTAGAGTAGGGTGACATAAACTGGGCCAACAGGTATCCGTGGGCGCCATGGAGCTCTATGCAATCAAATCCGGCTTCTTTGGCGCGGCGTGCCGCTTCGGCATACGCTTGTGTGAGCTCATGAATTTCCTCAACCGATAATGCTTTTGGCTTTTCCCGGCATACCGGACACGGAATTTCTGAGGCAGATACGATCGGCCTGCCGGTTACCGCTGAATTAGTTTGGCGCCCGGCATGCCACAATTGTATACAGGCTGCTGCTCCGGCTTTGTGAACTGCTTCGGTCAGCCGTTTAAATCCAGGTATGTAGGAATCGTCATAGAGGGAAACACCCACGCCGCCGCCGGTGGTCGGGTGCACCTTGGCAATTTCGACAGTCACCATTCCTACGCCGCCAGCGGCGATTGTCCGATGATAATCGATTAACTCATCAGTGACTGCTCCTTCTTTGTCATGCAAATTACTGCCCATGGCAGGTAAAATGAGTCTGTTCTTTAGCTCCAGCCGGCCAATTTTGCCCGGCTTAAATACATTTGGAAAATTGGTCATTGAACCAAACCTCTGCTTTCATAGTTTACTCCCTGCTATAGTCTGACCAGCCAACAGCAGTTCTAAACCGACGATCGATTGGGTGCGATCGATTGGGGACAGGTTTATTTAGGCCATTTTGACCCGATTGGGGACAGGTTTATTTGGATCGAAATGTGCTGATTGGGGACAGTCCCCATTTGGATCAAAACAGACTATTGGGGACTGTCCCCAATCAGCACACTTTGACCCATCTAGGGACAGACTTAGTTAACAGACTTAGTTAACTTAAAACAACCGTCCACGCAACCGTTCATACCCAAAGCACCAAAAAAATAATCCGCTCACACCGGGTATCCCCCAATGGAGCGGACCGATAGCAATTGTTGTTGCGGCAGTAGTTTTATTCAGGCTCTTGATTTAGTATTCCCTGGGCTTCTTTACGGATTATAGATACCAGTTCGGGAGGCTCAAGCACTCGTGCATGACTGCCAAATCCCATAATCCATCTTTTGATTGACTCCAACCCACTAACGACTACTTCGAGCATTACTCCGCCATCGTCAAGCTCAGTTAATTTTTGATTGTGATGCCACTGCCTTTCTCTGATCCAGCGGGCCTGTATCGGATCAAACGCCACTTTGACCGTATATTCCTTCCCGCGTTCGATTCCCCAGCTATGACCAAGGTATTCATCAATTGAAAAATCGCTCGGCCGCTTAAAGACGCGATCTGTCACCGTCAATGATCTGATTCTGTCAACGGCCAATGTACGCAACTCTTTTCGTGTGTGACAATATCCAATAACATACCACGCTCCGTCTTCCATGCGCAGATGATAGGGATCATAATCGCGTCGGCTGGAAACATCTCGCGTGGCTGTGTAATATTCCATGTTTACGGTATGGTTTTTTGCAATCGCTTCTGACAACAACCGAAAATGCGATGTAAGGACATCCTCATCGCCTCGTACCGGTAGCGCGCCAAATGAAATTTCTCCGGAGAACGGGTTCATGAATGCATTCATATCAATACTCACTTTATCAGACAGCAATAATGGCAGCTTTTCAATAACCTGCCGCGCTGACTCAGCAAAAATAGTCCCAGCCGTCTCTGTCAATAAACGCTGTCCCATAATTAGAACAGCTACTTCTCCTTCAGTCAGCCTAACTGATGGCAACGTGTATTGGCGAGTATAACGATACCCTCTTTTAAAATGGTCATATTCCAACGGGGCGCTGAACTGATCACGCAGTAATTCAATATCGCGTTCAATGGTACGACGTGAGACTTCCAGTTTCTCAGCAATTTCTTTAACGCATGGACACGAACCGCTTTCCAGCATGCGATGGATCATTAAAATGCGATACATCACTGCCCTGGTTTGTCGCGCCTTTTTTGGAGTGGTAGCACCGGCATTATCATGCATCAGAATCAACCTCTTTCAAATATTGTTGCTATTTAGAGGGCATGCAGTTAATGTGGTGTCCTCTTTTTCGCATTATGCGATATTGAGATACTTCTTGAAATGTCTTCCAGCTCCTTTTTTTGGCACAAAACAAAAATCCGTTTAGAAAATAAAAAATCCGATTGGGGACTGGTTTATTTAGTCCAAAATGAACTATTTAAACCAGTCCCCAATCGGACCCAATCGGATCAAAATGATCCAAACAAACCTGTCCCCAAATGGGTCATTTTGACCCATTTAAACCTGTCCCCAATCGATCGCTCTGCCTGTCCCCGATCATCGGTCTCCGTGGCAGATCCGATCCCTCTAATCAATCGGCCATGATGATATCTGCTTTTTCTTTTATTTGCGCACTTACTAAGTACTGTTCTTCCAATGGAATCCACTTTTCTTTGAATACGCGCGCCATCGCATCCCCATTTCGTTTTTTAATCCGTTGCATTTGTTTTTCAGGCGTGATATCGCAAAAGACCCGCAAATCGGCATAGTCACCGAATTTGGGATGACAACTGTAGGAACCCTCTACGATCCTCCATGCTTCGCTTTGCACAAAGCGAGATTTGCCATAGTCCATAATGCTGCAGTCAAAGGTGCGATAAGAGAACCCCGCCCTATTTTTCAGGAAGGGCAGTACCTCCAGGCAAAAACGCTCGTAGTGAACATTTCCTCCCGCTTCCGCAAACCGCTCGGCGGCACGCAATTCAGGCGGCAAAAAGAAATCATCCATATGGATTAAATCCGCTTTCAAAACTGCTGATAATATAGTTGCCATAGTGCTTTTTCCAGCCGCCGCCCGTCCGTCTATGGCGATGATTATTGGCGCTTGCGCCTGTGCCTGTGCCTGCGCTTGCCCTTGCCCTTGCCCTTTCGCTTCCGCTTCGGTTTTTGACGCTCTAAGCGCCTCTAGAAGCGCACTAGCCTTTTCAAGAACCGGAAAAACTAGCGAGTACTTTTTCTTTATAACCCGATATGCCGGGCATTCCTGATTACGATACTCTTCGCTGTGATGCACCGGTTGCGGTTCGCCACCACCCAAAGAAAGATAGCGTTCTTTGAAGGATAGCCACGCTAGCTTGTCAAATGGCAGCAAGCCTTCTTCAACGCATCTTCCCACAGAGTCCAAATACTTCATGAACAAAGCTTCCGAGCACTTGCTCTTCCCCTCAAGCCCCGCATCCTCTTCCAGATCTGCAGACTGCCAAAACATTTCAAAAAGCCACTCCAATGGCAGCTCTCTAGACTTCCAGGCTGCCAGATTACATCTGACATATTCGTCACTGATCGGCTCAAAAACCGCCATATCCTGAGCTGGCGTTTGCGAATACTCTTTCTGCAAATATCCCATAGCCGCATTTCTTTCAGTGAGAAGATGCTCCACGCCAAAAGCCACCTGAAAGCACAGCTTGACAGCGTCTTGCGGCATCATACTCGGATGCCGCAAAGCCTGCTCTCTTAAATAATTCACAAAATCCTGCCCCATCATGATCAAGCCTTTGCTGGATAACGTTCAGGAATAATTCTGGCTTTCATCAACGCCAAGACTATCATCGGAACTAAGATCAGGTGCATAACGAGACCTGGCCAGCAAGTTACAAAGTAACTGGTAATCCAGGCCGTCATCGAATAGCCGCCTGGCACAAAGATCAGAGCCTTGGCAACACCAGCAACGATTCGTCCGGCAATCATGGCGATAATGAGGCTACTGTAAAGGTCAACGTATAATTTCCTTGTGCGTATAAGGTTGATCATTAACCCTCCAACCAACCCATAAACCGCAAGCTCAATCATCATTGGAGGCAAGTAAGCCGTTGGTGGCATTCCTGTAAAAATGGTAGACAGCAGAGGACCTGCCAATCCGCAAAGCAATCCGAATCCCGGACCGCAAATGAGTCCACAAAGAAGCACCGGAATATGCATTGGGGAGAAAATGCTGCCCGCATTTTGGATAGAGTGAAATGCCATCGGCAGGATGGGGCATAGCGCGATACAGGTAGCCGTAATAATCGACCGCTTCACATAAGACATTCTTTGCACTGATAATTCCTCCTTGAGTTCAGTATAATCAGTATAAATTGATCATTTTCGCCGTACTGCCGTGCTATCGTAATACCAAAAACTGAATCAGACAAAGCGCGCCGCACATGCAAGCCGCCATATAGTCCCGCAACTCCAACGGTTCTTTTTTTCGTTTTGTCCGATTCTTGGCATTACGATAGCCCCGTGCTTCCATAGCCAAAGATAACTCATCCGCCCGTCTAAAAGCTGAAAGAAACACGGGTACAACCAAAGGTGCGAAGCTTAAGGCTCGCTCGCTGAGTTTCTTACTTTCAAATCTGGCACCCCTGGCGATTTGCGCAATTTTGATTACTTCCGTTTCTTCCATCAGTGTCGGAATAAATTGAATAGCAATGCTGATAATCATGGCAACATCCTCTGTGGGGACACCTAGCAGTCTCAATGGCTTAATCAGACTTTCAAGGGCCATCGTGATCTCCGTGGGAGTTGTCGTCAATGTCAGCACATTGCCGAGAATTATCGCCAGTACGACGTTGGCAATCACACTGAAGCCTTGCCTAATACCATCAATTGAAGGATTGAAGATCCACCACGAACACAGCACGTTTTCTGTTTGATAAAAAAATGCATTCATTAAAAAGATCGTTACAAAAAACAGCCACAGTCGGCCTACTTTCCCGAACACATGGCGCAGCGGCAGTTTTGACAACAGGATTATTATGCCAACGGCCGACAATGCCAGCACATAGCTGCCAGGCGATGATGCCCCAATAACGACACCCAACATGGCAATCAGGCATATTATCTTGGCCCTTGCGTCCAGGCGGCGTAGAAAAGAGTTGTGCTCACTCCTACTTTTGCCTCTAATCTCGTTCCTACTCTCGCCCCCAATCTCGTTCCTACTCTCGCTCCTAATCTCATTCCTGCTCTCATCTTCCGCTTTCGCGGCCTCCTTCCCATTTGCTGCGTTTGCCGCAGTTGCGTTTGTCGCCGCCTCGTTCTCCTTTGCCGCGTTTGTCGCGGCTGCGTTTGTCGCGGCCTTAGGTCCGTTTTCGGCTTCTATACTTCCATCAGTTTTTGCATTAGCTCTGATTCCGACTTCTGCGGCCTCCGTGCTTGCACCCGCTATTGCTTCCGTTCCTGTTTCTGTACCCGCCACGTAGCGCTTGATGGCTGAGATTAAATCATCATAGGTAACTACGTTTTCGCAGAAACTGTCATCACGAAAACCGTCATCGCAAAAGCCGCTGTTGCAAAAACTGTCATCACGAAAACCGTCATCGCAAAAATCGTCATGATAAGCGCCATCGTGCGCCTGACATTTCTCAAACTTCGAAATTAGCGCTGCCACTTGCTGAGGCTCAGTCCAGCCAAACATGTGACCATACTTGTCATTTTTCAAGCGATGAAAAACGTCCCTCGTCTCGCCGGACATGATCAACCTGCCATCCTCAAGCACCAGTAGATGCTTAGTGTATTCGGCAAGCGCATCCATATTATGCGATACCATGATGATTGTCGTCCCATTGTCATTAAGCTTTGCCGCAAGTTCCAAAAAATTCTTCCTGCCATAAGGGTCAAGGCCAGCAATTGGTTCATCAAATATGATAATTTTTGGCTTAACTGCGAGGACACCGGCAATGGCCACCCTGCGTTTCTCACCACCAGAAAGTGCCATTGGCGACAGCTTTCGGACTTCCTCATAATCAAACTCCATTGTTTCAAGGGCCCATTGGACACGCTCATCAATTTCGCCGGAACCAGAGCCAGAGCCGGAGCCAGAATCGGATCTCGAGCCGGAATCGAATTTGGAACCGGGCCTATTCCAATTATATTTGAGGCCAAACGCCACATCCTTTTCGACTGTGGCCGCAAAAAGCTGCTGCTCCGGATACTGAAACACTACGCCAATCGACTGCCGCAGCACATTACGATTAAAGCTATTGTCATTAATGTCCTGACCATCCAGGCAAATGCGTCCTCCTGTGGGAACAAGCAACCCGGCCATAAGCTTAATAAGGGTGGTTTTCCCGCAGCCAGTCTTTCCCATGATCCCGACAAAATCGCCGCTCTCGATGGTACAAGAGATATTTCGTAGGGCATCGACAGTGTCACCAGAACGCAAGCCCTCACGATCACATTGGACTTGAGACCCGCCCTCGCGGCTATAATCATCCCCACAACTACGCCCGCACTCACTGCCATACGTGCCCGTGCGCCCATTGCGGCCGAGGCCGCCATATGTGTAGCTTAGATTTTCGACCGTAATTCGCATATCTTTTCAGCAAGCTCCTCATTAGTTAGCGGACAACTGCTTAACCGTATGCCAGAAGCAAGCAAATCATAATATACTCGCACAGGCATGGGCGGCAAAAGCTCTGCCCGATTCAGCAGATTATCATTAGTTAAAATATCCCGCGGCGTTCCGGAAGCGATGATAGCGCCTTCATGCATCAGAATAACCCGGTCGGCGTGAACGGCTTCTTCGACATAATGTGTAATCGCAACTATCGTCTTACCCAGGCAATTAAGCCTGCGCATCATGGCGAGAACTTCCCGTCTCCCGTCAGGATCAAGCATGGCTGTTGCTTCATCAAAAATGATAATCTCCGGATCAAGCGCAATTACTCCGGCCAAGGCGACCCGTTGTTTTTGTCCACCGGAAAGTGAGTTAGGAGCTCTTTTTTCGTAGCCCTCCATATCGACAATCCGCAGCGCAGCCTTGACTTTTTCGGGAATATCTTCCCTTGGAGCCTCGTAATTTTCTAATCCGAAAGCAATATCTTCCTCAACAACCGATGATACAAATTGATTATCCGGGTTTTGAAACACCATGCCGCAAATGCGGCGCAGCCGCCACATATCATTCTCATTTGTAACGTCAAAACTAGCCACAGAAAGTTCTCCGTGCTGAAGTTTCAAAAGGGCATTGAGATGCCTTACCAAAGTTGATTTCCCGGAACCATTGCATCCCAGGATGTAGACAAGTTCACCTTTAGCAACTGATAAATCCACGTTTCGGAGGGCGAAAGCTTTGTTAGCGAAGTCATAGGAATAAGAATATGAAATGTTTTTGCCCTGAACGATCAAAATATATTCCCCCTTCGCCAGCAAGCTTCTGCGCAGCAAGATGCGCGGTGTGATGCGTCACTTGTACCACCTGTAACCGTAACAAAAGTAAAAAAACCGCCAAGACTTTTGGAACTCCTTCAGGAGTGCCAATCACCTTCGCGGTAATTATTGCGATAGTATAAATGCTGATATGAATATAGATGAGTTCGTTGCACCAGATCACTCGGATGGAAAATAGGTGCGTACATGCGCACATTCATCGGCCGGGCCTCGGGCCTTCTTCAGAAGACCAACATTTGCTCCTTCATGGAGCACTAATCGGTCACCAGAACAAGTAAAAAAGCAAATCAAATGCTGTCCCGCCTGTCACTTAGGCCTAGACTCAATAATTCTCTGAATCTGCTCAACTACGCCTTGTATCATAGTAGCAATTGACAGGTCAGGAACGCCGACAACAACGTTGTCGCAATGATTGATTGGAATTAGTATCCTCTTGGCTTTACTCTGTCCAACAGCCTGGGCCATTTTCGGTGTAATTTCACCGAGCAATGCGTCGGCAATCACAATTCCAATCGGACCCACAATAATATCTGCCTTGCGGCACCCAACAACTACAGCGTTCTCTCCGGTCGCCGCATTATGAGCTCCAGCCTTTAGCATGGCGGCTGTTGCGGCGCTGTTTGTACCGACTGCAGTGATTTCAGCATTCAGGACTCTTTGCTTTATGGCGGTGATAATCTGCTTACCGATTCCGCCGCCTTGAGCATCAATAACTAGAATATTAACGGCCATGCCAAAACACCTCAAAAGTGCGACAGCCAACTCAAGCGACTGCCTGGCTACCTGACTGCCTATATTATATCACGTAACAATATCGAAGTCTGTAGTCTGTCCCAAACTGGATCAAAATGCATTGATTGGGGACAGGTTTATTTGGTCCATTTTGGACCAAATAAACCTGTCCCCAATCGATTGCCAACAACTACATTGTCAGGTTCTTGCGTACCAATATTTCTCCGCCCACGATTAGTCCGACCACATAGATCGCCACCAGTATGACAATTCCTAAGACCGGCAGCGACCCGCTCGCCAGAATGGCATTAGAGTCAAAAGCCTCAAAAATGCTAAAATTTCCCAGCCATTCAAGGGACTTGCCAAATGCAGCCATCGTTTTCAAAAACAATGAGACCAGCACAAATCCAATCCCAATAAACATCGCATTCTTCTCACTATCAACCAGGGAAGTAACTAAATAGCCCACGCCACCAGCCGCCAGGCTGACAGGATATGCTGACAACAATACCAATAGCAGTCCACCGGCGTTGGTCAATTCAAAGCCAGCGGCAACAACGCCATAGGCAGCCGCCGCCCCCAAAATAACCACAACAGTCAACATAATAAGATGCGATAGCGCTTTGGTATAATAAATCGAGCGTCTGGTCACCGGCAGTGCAAAAAGAAACTCGCCCGTCTTTTTATCAATTTCACGGGAAACCGTGGACCCAGCCATTACCGCGGCAAAACATGCGGATAACAATGCCAAAAACAAGTATGGCTCACTGGCGATCCATCCTTCGGGTGAAGCGAAAGACATAGTACTAAAATTAAAGGCGTCCAGCAATGCTTTCGGATAAGCCTTTAACACTACCAAGAGGTCCTCGCTGCTCTCAATCACCATACCGGCAAAGCCGGCGAATATTGCCATCAAACCTGCCATTACCAGTACCCAAACCAACAGCGTCTTACGGTTCAGATAGAGCTCATGCCGCAGAATCGACCACTTTAACTTCATTACTGCGCCACCTCTTTCTTCTTTTCATACAGGTCCATGAAGACTTCTTCCAAGGTCGGCTTGCGAACCGAGATGTCACTGATGGGGTGCTCTGAAATCTTATGCAGCACATTGTGCAGCGAACCTCTGGCATGAAAAATGTGAACCCCATTCCCATTAGTACCATTGGTACCATTAATCCCATGAGCGCCATGAGCCTCATCCGGTTTTTCATAGATCACCTGCGGATCAATGCTCTTAAATCCGTATTTTTCGATCAGATTCCCTTCCTCGCTGAACCGCACTTCAATGAAAACGCTCTCTCTGCCTGGAACATCACCAATATCGGACAAGTGAATCAGCCCGCCATCGCGAATAAATCCCACGCGGTCGCAGTGCTTCTCCACTTCGGACAAAACATGAGACGAAAGGAAAACTGTCATGCCCTGGTTGTTTTTCTCTTTGACAATTTCGAAAAAGCGCGTCTGCATAAGCGGATCCAGTCCGGACGTAGGTTCATCCAGAATCAGCAATTCCGGGTCATGCAGCAGACTTTGAATAATGGCCAGCTTTTTGCGATTGCCTTGCGAATATGACTTGACACTTTTTTCAAGATTAAGGTCCAGGCGCTCTGCATAACTTTCGATCATTTTCCCGGGATTCCGAACCCCGTGAACCGCAGCTGAATACTCCAGCATCTGCCGGCCGCTCAGTCCGTAATAGTAGTTAACCTCGCAGGGCAAGAAGCCAATGCGCCGCCGGATCTCAGGCATATCGCCCGTAATCTTGGTGCCAAAAATGGAAAACGATCCCGCTGTCGGAAAGATTAGCTGCATCAACATGCGAATGGTTGTCGATTTCCCGGCCCCATTCGGACCAATAAACCCGAATATCTCCCCTTGTTCTACTGTCAAATTCAGGTTCTCCACCCCTTTGACAGCTCCATAATACTTGGTCAATTGATTTAGCTGGATAACACTCAATCAAATCCCTCCTAAAGGCCTATTCAACACATTCAGCGTCATGGATCATGAAAGGGTATACATCGCCATTACTAGCCACTGTTACTAGTACGCATTACTAATATCCTAAGTTTCAGTGTTTGTCTGGTAACCTTCTTCTGCTGCCCTTCGCTGAAACCTTCTTATACCTTTTTGTTTGACAAAGTCACTTTAAATCCATACTAAGGAGTGGGATTGGAGGAGATTTCGCTTCATGTCAGATTACCGCATTTTACTAAGCTTTTATCAGGACCAAAGTGCTGCCGGTCAGATATTGCATACCCTACGTAAGAATGGCTTCCCGAACTCAGCCGTAATTCGCAAAAATGTACATGGTCGGATCAGTGTTTCCAAGACAGCACGCTTCTCCTTACGCAACCGAATTAATCAATCATTGATCAATCGCTATACACGTTGGATGCTGGCGGGAGAAACTGTCGTGCTGGTTCGTACCAGTCAGGAAAACATGCGCTCAGCCCTGGCAATCCTGAGAAGGGTTGGCAGCGGCCAGGCTACCATATTCGGCGCTTTTAATGATCAATCAGATTATAATGTGGAATCCACGCCATGCCATAGACACCGCCGCGAACACTTGAGCGGTGAGCGCATGAGAGCGTTGACGGAAAACTTGGCGGCTGATCTAAAGGATGCGGTTATTAAAAAGGATTATCGCAGCGAAATTATGCGCGATTTGAAGAAATATCGCCAAATAATAGATATGGTTCGACGCGACTTAACTTCAGCCGCCGGGCTGGAGCAAAACATGATGGCCGGAGCGGAATGGCTGCTGGATAATATATATCTGGTCGAAGGACAAATTTCGGAAATAACGCAAAACCTACCCCGCAAAATGTACAAAAAACTACCGGCAATCTCCACACTTAAGCGTGAGGGACCGCGTATTCTCATCTTATGCCGGGCTTTGCTTGAGCACAACAATGCCGCCTTGCAGCGTGATTTGATTATTTCCTTTCTGAAAACCTTTCAGGAAAAGGTTCCGCTAACAAGTACGGAACTGTGGGCTTTTCCAACTTTTTTACGCTTTGCATTGGTTGAACAACTCATGAATCTCAGTCTGACAATTAGACGGCGTCAAGAGCAATATCTGCAGGCAGAGTTTTGGGCTAATCGCCTGCTGAATGCCTCCCGCCGCAACGCCGACCAACTGCTTTTTCTGTTGGCGGAGATGGCCTATGAAATTCCTGAGCCATCCGGCTTTTTTGCCGTCACATTGGCCAGTTATCTGCAAAATGAAGCCAACACAATGGTTCCTGTTCAGGAATGGCTGGAACGTAAACTCGACGCTCCACTGGGTGAAATTACCCGGCGTGAGCAGGAGCATCAAACGTCCGATCAGAGCATGATGGCACATCTGATCGGTAGTTTCCGGATGCTTGCCCATCTTGAATGGCCACGCGTTTTCGAATCGGTCAGCCCGGTTGAACAATTATTACAGACCGATCCGGCCGGTGTATATGGCGCAATGGACTTCTGCACACGCGACTTATACCGTCATGCGGTCGAGGAGTTGTCTGAAGGCAGTAATCTAAATGAAATCGAAGTTGTCTCCCTCGCCATTGATCTGGCGAGCGAATACCACAAGCCCGTAAGTGCGGCAAGTGCGACCAGCCAGTCGCATGTAGGCTATTACCTAATTGGCCGCGGACGCCGAACGCTGGAAAGTAAGATCCATTACCGGCCGTCATTTCACAGGTTGATCCGCAACACCCTGCAAAAACGCCCTGGCAGAATCTACTTGGGAACGATTCTGGCCATTACTACGGCGGCTACGGCAGCCGCGGCTCTGCTTTTCCGCCTGGAATTAGACAAGCCCGCAACCTGGCTGCCTTTGCTGACATTATTTCTGGCCGCCACCGAACTAGGCGTGCAGCTAACCAACCGCTGGGTTTCCCGGGTGATCCCGCCAACCCTTTTGCCAAGACTTTCCTTTGAAAATGGCATTCCGGATGAGTTCCGGACCCTGGTCATTGTCCCAACCATGCTCTTGAGCAAAAAGGCCATTACCGATGAGATCAAGCGCTTGGAAATGCGTTACCTGGCTAATTCTGATGCCAACCTGCTTTATTGCCTTGTTACCGATTTTTGTGATGCGCCGACACGCACAACGGATTTGGATGCGGAGCTTCTGGATATGACCGTGCGCCAGATCAAAGAACTCAACGAACGTTACGAAGCAAACCGCTTTTTCTTGTTTCATCGTACCCGTGAATGGAGCGAAGGCGAGCAATGCTGGATGGGATGGGAGCGCAAGCGTGGCAAAATAGAGCAATTAAATATTTTCTTAGTCGAAAATTCCAAGAGAAAACCGCACCTGCATAACGCACATAACGCTAGCACAGGCAACGGCCGTGCCACTGCGCCCGAAAATAGCGAGCCTGCTCCGGGTCATGAATACTTGCTAGTCGGCAACGCAGAAGACCTGCGCGGCATTAAGTTCGTATTGACGCTCGACTCCGATACGCAATTGCCACGCGATACAGCGCGCAAACTGGTGGAAGCCGCCGCCCACCCGCTGAATCGGCCGGAGTTTGACCGCACTGAATCCAAAGTTATTGGAGGCTACACTATTATTCAACCGCGCGTCAGCACCAGCTTGCCCAGCTCTTATTCGAGCGTGTTCACACGCATTTTCTCCGATCCTGCTGGTGTGGATCCATACTGCCAGGCAGTTTCCGATGCTTATCAGGATCTGTTTGGAAGCGGTACATTCTATGGCAAAGGAATCTATGATCTGGAGGCCTTCCATAAAGTCTTATCAGAACGTTTTCCGGAAGAGACCATTTTGAGCCACGACCTGTTGGAAGGCGCTCATGTACGGGTAGGCCTGGCCAGCGATATTGAACTCTTTGACTTGTTCCCAACCACCTATCAATCCTATGTCAAGCGACAACATCGCTGGATTAGGGGCGATTGGCAGATCATTGACTGGCTGTTCCGCTATGTCCCTGGACCTGGCCACAAACGCGTCCCCAACTGCCTTAATCTTATTGAACGGTGGAAGATCTTTGATAACCTAAGGCGCAGTCTGCTTCCGGCAACACTCCTGACAATGCTGGTCCTTGGGTGGCTGCTAACCGATCAGATCTTTTTATGGTCATTTTTCGTGGCCTTCATTTTGGGACTGCCGCTGCTTTTCCATGTACTCTCAGAAAAAGATCCCTATTCTTCGCGACGAACATCGCAGGCCATATTGCTAAAGGCCATTATGCAAATCGCCTTCCTGCCACATCAGGCATTGGTGTCGCTGGATGCCATTTTCCGTGTATGGCATCGCCGGGTCTTGTCGCACCGCCACTTGCTGGAATGGGAAACCGCTCAGGCAGCCCAGCTAAACCGGCCATCCAATAAAAAAGAACAACAATTTCTAATGCAGGTACTGTTGGGCAGCGTCTTAGCCACCGCGCTTTTTCTAGTCTTAGCCGTTCGTGAGTTATCGCCCGCAACTGCAGCCGCGTCCGCGACTGCATCCTTTTGGTGGGCCGCTCCGATTCTGCTGCTATGGTTTTTCGCACCCCTTTTGGCCTTTTGGCTGAACACACCGGCTCAGCCTACCGAAAGGACCGGTGCCCAGGCAGTTGTGGCACAGCTGCCACCGGATGACACGCAGACGCTGCGCATATACGCCCGTAAGACATGGCGCTATTTTGATGATTTCGTAAATTCCGAAATGAACTGGTTGCCCCCTGATAATTATCAGGAACAGCTGCGTATCGAAGCAGCTCCACGTACATCGCCAACTAATATTGGGTTATGGCTGCTATCGGCCTTATCTGCGTATGACCTTGGCTATCTGACGCTGGAGCAATTCGTTGAGCGCGCCACAGCAACATTAGAAACCGTTGGCAAATTAGAGCACTATGCCGGACATCTGCTAAACTGGTACGATATTAAGAGCATGGAGCCGCTCCATCCTCGTTACGTCTCGGTGGTGGACAGCGGCAATTTCCTGGCTTGCCTATGGACGTTGGAACAAGGCTGTCAGGAGTTGCTGCATCGCCCGCTCATTGACAATGCGGTGTTAAAAGGGTTACAGGATCTGATCAACATATTGAGTCGCGTACTTGACGCAAAAGCTGATCCATCAACGGCAGAGCTTCTCGCCGAAATTGAGCAAGCGCTTGATCACGCTCTTGCCGTGAAAAACTGGAGAGTAACGGTCCAAACATTGCGCCAGTGTCAAAAGCCGGCGGCGACGATTTACCATATCTTTAAGGATCAGTCACCATCAGACTCCGAACCCGCTTACTGGGCAGCAGCGCTCCAGCATTCATTGGCGGACTGGAACAGGTTCATTGATAGATATTTTGATGATTTGGCGAAAGTGACGGATGAAGCGGAAAAAACACGGGCTAAAGCGGAAGCTAAAGCGCAGACTAAAGCGCAGGCGACGAATGAAGATGAGATAGCGCCATCCAGTCCTACCTTGCATGATCTGATCATGAACAATGCGCCAGCCGGTGCCGATGCGCCGCAACCATCCGCATCCCAGGCCCATGCACGCGATCTGCTGGATCGGCTTAAACGCTTAATCAAACTGGCGCAGACTCAGGCCTCCGGCATGAGTATGCGTTTCCTATATGACGCGGAGCGTCGCCTGTTTAGCATCGGCTATAATGTTCAAGAGTGCCGCCTGGATGACTCCTATTATGATTTCCTTGCCAGCGAAGCGCGCCTGGCCAGTTATGTTGCCATTGCCCGCGGTGATGTCCCCAATGAACACTGGTTTGCACTCGGGCGGCCTTTCTCGATCTTAGACGGCCGTACCACTCTCTTATCCTGGAATGGCACTATGTTTGAATACTTAATGCCGCTATTGCTGAACCGTGTCTTCCAGGGTTCTTTACTGGAAGCCGCTTACAAGGCTTCGGTGGCGCGTCATATTACTTATGGGAAGATCAGAGGTATACCATGGGGTATTTCCGAAGCAGCCTTCAGCGCCCTCGACAACAATAAAATTTACCAGTACCAGGCCTTTGGTGTTCCCGGGCTTGGCCTAAAACGCGGATTAGAACAGGATCTGGTGGTCGCACCCTATGCCTCAATGCTTGCCCTGCTTGTCGCGCCCAAAAAGGCTGTCGCTAATCTCAAGACACTTGAAGGTATCGGTATGCTGGGCCGCTTTGGCTTTTATGACTCCATCGACTATACCCGCCAGCGCCGTCCGGAAGGCGAACGCGGTGTAATTGTATATGCCACCATGGCGCATCATCAAGGAATGTCTCTGGTTGCCATGAACAACTTCCTCAATAACAGCATCATGCAGAAACGATTCCACCGCAATCTGCGTGTCAAAGCTGCGGAACCTTTACTCTATGAGCGCATTCCTACCAAGCCGCAGATGAGCCGGATACCAGCCGGTTATGAAGCTACTCCCAAGCTGGCACCGCTTATTCAGTCGCCGGTATCGGGACGCTTTCTCACTCCGCATACAGCTATTCCGCGTACCCAATTGCTGTCAAACGGAACGTTACATGTTATGATCACCAACGCCGGGGGCAGTTATTGCCGTTATCTGGATACTGACATTACCCGTTGGCGTTCAGATACAACGCGTGATAACTGGGGTGAGTTTCTTTACATTCGGGACTGCGATAGTGATGCACAATGGTCGGCGGCCTACCATCCCTCCCGTCATGCCGGTAAGCGCTATTCGGTTTCGTTTGCTCCGGATCGCGCCGAATTTCGGCGCCGCGACGCCGGTTTTGAAACGACTATGGAGGTTATTGTCTCTCCTGAAGAAAATGCGGAAATCAGGTGCGTGACTTTGACCAACCGCTCCGCCCACACCAGGACGCTGGAATTAACGAGCTATATGGAGCTGGCCTTGGCCAAGCACAGTGAAGATTTGGCGCACCCTTCGTTCAGTAAGCTATTCGTAGAAACTGCCTTTTTGAAAGAATATCAGGCACTCATCGCCCGACGGAAGCCTAAATCGCGGGACGAAAAAACGATTTGGGCCGGGCATATGATTGCGGAGATTTTGTCGCCATCTGAAAACGCCTGTGCATCCGCGCCTGCGTCTGCGCCTGTGTCTGCCTCCGCGTCTGCCTCCGCGCCTGCCTCCGCGCCTGCAACCTCCGCACCTGCGCCTGCCCCGTCTGCGCTCCCCTACGCATCCGCGCCCGCGCCTGCAACCGAGCCGGAGCGGTTGATCAGCTATGAGACCAGCCGCGAAAGCTTCCTGGGTCGCGACCGCAGCGTGCGTAATCCACGGGCAATGGAAGGCAATTTGACCAACAGCAGCGGCTACGTGCTCGATCCAATTTTCAGCCTGCGCACCCGCGTTACCATCAAACCCGGGGAAAGAGCCCGTTTCGTTCTGATAACAGCTGCCGCCCAATCCCGGGAAGAGTTAATCGCCATATTCGAGAAATTCAAGAATCCCAATACTGCCGCCGCCACCGATTCGGCTTTCGAAATGGCCTGGACACAATCGCAGCTTGAACTGCGCCATTTGCGTCTGCAACCGGATGCTGTCCGCCGTTTTCAGGAACTGGCCAATCATATCCTGTATCCTAATCCCCGTTTGCGCCCCACCGGAGGACGCTTGCGCCTGAGTTCCCTTAATAAGACACGTCTGTGGGCCTATGGTATCTCCGGGGATTTGCCGATCATTGCCTTAACAGTCACGGACGTTAAAGAACTGGACTTTGTTCATGAAATTTTGACTGCGCACGCTTATTTACGCACCAAGGGATTAAAGGCCGATTTGGTAATCCTGAACTACGAATCTAGCGGATATTATCAGCCATTACAAGAAAGCTTGCGCCGCATGGCTCAGGCCCATTCAATGCTGACTGGTCTGGATCAACCAGGTGGCGTTTTCCTGCGCACTATCAGTCATATGCCGGATGATGATGTCTTGCTGATCTTGGCCAGTGCCAGGGTATTGCTGGTGGCGGCCAGAGGTACCTTGGCCCAGCAGCTTGGCAGTCAGTCAGAAAATACGCATTGGCCGCCCCGCCTGAAAGGGCAAAAGCGCTATGAAGAATATCCCCGCGCTGAGTTCCCTGCACCAGACCTTGAGTTCTTTAATGGCTATGGCGGCTTCAGCAAAGATGGCAAAGAA
>JBMNNY010000161.1:0-4804 GCA_050942765.1 Bacillota bacterium
GTGGACAGGCAACTGTAATTCATCACTTAACGAACTTGCCGGTTGGTCTGTTAATGATTTGCATTAATGTTCCTTTGTTTCTGGCTTCCGTACGTACTTTTGGCAAGCATTTCGGCGCCAAGACTATTTTCGGGACAGCTCTGCTTTCCTTACTGATAGATTTGCTGGCGCTCATAATACGGGAGCCTTTGACCAAGGATCCGTTGCTGGCTGCTTTGTACGGAGGGGTTTTTGCCGGGATTGGCATGGGCTTGACATTCCGGTTTAATGGAACCACAGGTGGTACCGATATCGCCGCCCGTCTGCTTAAGAGATACTCCTCGCTAAGTGTAGGCCGTGCGTTGCTCTTTATCGACATGGCGATCATCATCCTGGCAGGCATCGTTTTCCGTCAGCCGGATTTATCGCTTTATGCACTGATCACCGTATTTGTTACCAGTAAAGCAATTGACCTGATCCTGGAAGGCGAGGATTATGCCAGGGCAGCCTTCATTATTACCAGAGAAGCTGACCACATCGTCCAGAGTGTATTTACGGTGCTGGGCAGAGGCATCACTACGATTGAGGGACGCGGAGCATATACCGGTACTGACCGTCAGGTGCTGCTGTGTGTGGTTTCCAGGTCGGAGCAAAGCCGGCTCAGAGAAATTGTGGAGTCAATAGATCCAAGCGCTTTCGTAATAATTACTTCTGCACGCGAAGTTTTTGGAGAAGGATTTATGGAGTTCGGAGCTAAATAAGTAAATGTAAAGCTGGAGACAACAAAAAACATTGTATAATCAGCAGGATATTTCCAGCAATAGGCGAAAGGAATAAGATAGCTGACCTTGGGCTGCGGAGAACGATGGCCGTATGTCCATCAGGCTTCTATCTGTATTAATGAAGGGAGGTGGACGCTCCTGGCGGAATGGTCTTCGAACTTTGTGAAAAGGAAGACCAGAATTTATTACTCCGATATTCGCATAGGGGGGAAATGCAAAGTGAAAAGATCCTTAGTGATTTTTTTGGTACTCGCATTATTGATGACAGTTTCCATTCCGTCTTTCGCAGCTCCGTTGAAAGACGCTCCAGCAACCAGCCACTGGGTATATGACTATTATGAAATGCTCTACAATGCCGGTTTGATTGAAGGCTATCCCGATGGGACCTTTAAAGGTGAGAAAGCTGCTACACGGTATGAAGTAGTTGCATTTATGGCTCGCCTGCTGCAATACTTCGAAACAAGGTTAGCAGAATCCACTGGCAATCTGGCACCGATTACCACAATTGTAACCACCAGCCCGGAAGTTGCCGAACATACTCATCCGATTTACCTGCAGGAAGAGGAAATCAAAGGCTTGATCGAGGAAGCTCTTTGGAATCTCAATTATGCCGATGCCTCAATCGTGCAGGAAGATGTAGAGATCCTGTGGGATGCCATTAACGCTCTTGAGTTAGAATTCAAAGAAGATTTGGAAGCCATGGGTGTTCGCGTAACAACATTAGAAGAGCAAGTCAACGACCATGAAGACCGCATTGTCCAGCTCGAAGCACAGGCCGCAGGTATGCAGCGTAATTTGGACGCCATTGATGTCAACATAGAAGAGCTGAAGAAAGCCGACAAAACCAACCTGACAGTTGCTATCGGCGCTGCCATTCTTGGTGCTGCCGGTGTCGTTCTCGGCATTATCGGTCTGACCAAGTAATTACTAACTTTGATTCGAGAAGCCCGGTGTATTTATACCGGGCTTTTCTTTTGCGTATCGGCTTTGCAAAAGTGGCAACAAGGGGCCAGGGCTGCAATTGTGTGGCAGCTAAGTGGCGCCAGGGCCACATCATTTAGCGGTTAGCAGGAGGCAAAATGCTGACAGTTTCCAAAAACGGGGCAGTTCAATTTCTCATCAAAAAACAGGGTCTGGATAGGCGCCAGAGTGCTCTCAGCGGTTCTGAGGCAGTGGCGGCCATGGTAAAAATGCTGGAGATTGTGCAACTGGATCCGGTTTTAACTGTGGATCGGAATCATCATTTGGTTTTATACAATCGTTTATCCGGTTTTCAGTCGCAATGGCTGGAAGAGGCAGTTGCCAACCGCCTTTTGCTTGATTATATCTTCACGAATCGTTGTTTCATACCGATGCATGAGTATCCTTGGTTTGCGCCGCTGATGCGCGCCAGGGAATGCCAGCAGAGCGAGCAGCTGGCAAAAGTAGGGGAGGCAGCTGCCTACGTCCTAAGAACGCTGGCAGAAAAAGGTCCCCAAACCTCCAGGCAAATTGAGTTCGACCAGGCCAGAGACCGGGTACAGGGCTATTGGGACCAGTATCCAAAAACAAAAGCATCCACGCTGGCACTGCACATTCTTTGGGAATGCGGACGCGTGATTGCGGCAGCGCGGCCAAAAGGCGAGATTGTCTTTGATTTACCTGAAAGAGCGATACCTGAGGATTTGAGAAAAGCAGGTCAGGACATTAGTATTCGCGAGGCAGTGGAGTATAGACGCCGCAAATATTATCGTGCTTTGCGCTTGATTGATGCCAATCATCAGTTTTTTGGCTGGAGCAATATGAAAGCTGCCGAGCGGCTGGAGCTCATCGAGAAAGATGTTCAGGCTGGCATCCTGATTCCAGTAACCATAAAGGATGTTCGTCGCAAATACTGGATTCTGGCAGAAGATGCAGATGAGCTGGTGGCTTGTGAAACGGCAGCGGCTAATCGCGGAAAAAATAGCAGTGCAGGCCGCGGCGGTGGCGACGGTAAAAGCAATCGGGGCGTGCGCATCTTATCTCCACTGGATAATTTCCTGTGGCGGCGCGAACGACTGCAGGACCTTCTAGATTTTGATTACACCTGGGAAATATATATTCCCGAGCATAAGAGGAAGTATGGACCGTATACCATGCCAATACTTGCTGACGAACGATTAGTCGGACGCATTGATCTGAAATATGATCGTCCCGCCAGCACCTTGCTTGTTAATTTACTCGCCTGGGAACCCTGGCTTGGCCAGACTGCCCGGCGGAAGCTACAGTCTGGTTTGAATGCTGAACTTGAGAATTTGTGCCAATATCTCGGCGCTACTAATATCCGGTGAAACTATTCTCCAGTATTTACGTACTAAAATATGGTGCCTTTAGCGCTATGGCAGCGCTCGGCCGATCGGTTTCAGAAGATGAGATGCCGCATGGATCGGTGAGCGTGCAGAAATGAAGGGGAGGTTCCGCTAATGATTAAGGTCAAGAGATTTTTGCCGTTAATGTTGTTGGTATTATTTCTTATGGCCCAGCTGGCGGTCGGGGCTTCCAATCCATCCGAAACAGCGCTACTCTACCTGCAGCATTTAATCTCTGGAGATTATCAGGCTGCCCAGGCGATGCATAATGCTCAAATGCAGGGAGCCATTGATGCCAGCGGACTCAAAGTCGCATGGGAAGGCCTGCTCAAGCAAGCCGGGCCACTGCGGGATATCGGGCAACCTTTTGTGGAAGCGCAAGGTACTCTTACGCTGGTATATATCCCCTGCTCTTTTAATACCGGCATACTGGATGTCTTAGTCGTAGTTGACGCAGATGGACTGGTCGCCGGGCTGTATTTTGTGCCGCATCAGCTACGCGACAGCTGGCAGCCACCGAACTATGTAGATCAGAAGTTATTTAACGAGACCGCCCTTAAATTTGGTCTGCCGGAGTGGGAGCTAAGCGGAGTTTTCACGATGCCGCTCACTTCCGACAAATATCCTGTGGTAGTTTTGGTGCACGGCTCTGGTCCGCAGGATATGGATGAGACAATGGGACCCAACAAGATGTTTAAGGATATCGCGTGGGGACTGGCCAGCCGCGGAATTGGCGTTTTTCGCTATGATAAGCGTACGGTTACGCATGGTGAGCGCATGGATCCCCTGACAGTCACTGTCGATGATGAAGTGATCGTGGATGCCATAGCAGCGGTCGAGCACATTTCCGGGTTTCCCAATGTGGACGGGGTGTTTGTCCTAGGTCATAGTCTTGGCGGAACTCTGGCTCCCGAAATCACTTCCCGTACTCCATACGCCCATGGTATGATTATTATGGCCGGTACTCCCAGGCCTCTGTCAGAGTTGATTGTGGAACAGGTCACATATCTTTCGGGGCTGGACGGGATCATCACTCCTGAGGAGCAGGCAGCCATCGATGGACTGACTGCCCAAACAGCAGCATTGCGTGAAAAAGCTTTGCCATCCAATGAGTTAATCCTGGGAGCTCCCGCTGCATACTGGTATGATTTGATGAACCGCGATCCGATCGCGATCTTGCGAGCCTCAGGCAAACCGGCATTGTTCCTGCAGGGTGAACGCGATTATCAGGTGACTATGAAAGACTGGCAGTTATGGCGTGACGCCCTTGATATGAGCTCAGGCCGCTATACTTTCAAATCCTACCCTTCATTGAATCACTTGTTTATGACCGGAAGCGGCCCTGCTAATCCTCAGGAATATGAAACTCCAGGGCATGTAGATGCGCAGCTGATCGACGACATAGCTCAATGGATTATGAGTCAGACGGCACAGTAAGGAACAGGGCGTAAACAAGGCGTGACCGGGAATATTAATTGTCGGTCACGCATTTTAATCTAGTTGGGGTGAAAGCTATGGAAAATGTCTTCGAAACGGAGATCCTGGCCGGGCTGAATGAACCACAAAAAAACGCCGTACAGCATACCACCGGTCCACTCCTGGTATTGGCTGGCGCCGGAAGCGGAAAGACCAGAGTTCTGACGCATCGGGTAGCTTATCTGATCCGGGAGTGCGGAGTTGATCCCCGCGCCATTTTGGCAGTGACCTTTACCAATA
>JBMNNY010000162.1:0-4797 GCA_050942765.1 Bacillota bacterium
TAATATCGCTGGCTTCAAGAAAGTTGCCGATGCCATGATCGATCAAGGTGTCATCTAATTAGTTGCACAAGTTACAGTAACCAGTCCCAGAACCAAATGCACTCAGCAATAGCAGAAGAAAAACAAACCGCCGGCTTCATGCCGGCGGGTTTTGTTTTAGAGAACTGTTGTCTATTTAGTGAATAAGGGTGTATGTATTTGAAACGGGATAGATTCATACGGGATAGATTCATACGGGATAGATTCAGATTTATTAATCCAATTCCTCAGTCGGCATATAAGGCACTCCGTCAACAAAGAGGAAAGGGTAAGTGGTCATTAGTTTTCCGTCTACCAGTTCTAGAACAGCAACGAATTCCGGATATACAAATTCTGCGTCTGGATCTGGTTCTTCTCCTTCTTCTGGCTCTTCATACTGCTCAAAGAAACCTTCTCCCCATTTTATGAGAACCAAAATGTTGGCAACTAAAGTGTCGTTTTCCTCATCATACTGGGTAAGCCAGAAGGCTCCTTCAGTGACCTCTTCATAGTTTTCAGTTACCGGGAGGACGGCCGGGAAGTGGCGGGTACCTGTACTCAATGAGAAGATGTCACCTTCTCCGAAGATCGATGCCGGCAGTTTAACATCATTCGGATTAATTGATTTAAAAACGTATGTTTTGCCCTCTACTACAGCTTCCACATTCAGGCTGTGCAACTGGAAACCATTCAGGGCGGGGTTAGTGCTATAGCCTTTGGCAATCGTGAAGTCAGCATAGAGATGCTCAGGTTGTTCAGGGGCAGCTTTCTTTTCTTCTTCGTCTTCAAACCAGGTGTCTAAATGGGTCCAATCCAACAGGTCTACGTCTTCATACTTGCCCTCGATTAGCAATTCCTGCATGTTATAAAATAAAAATTCTAAAATATAGTGAAAGGCAATATAGTAGCACTTTGTAAAGCGGACTCAATGGTGATATGGTCGCGCAGCAGTTAAATTCCAACAGATTCCATTACGCCGCACCAATAAAAACGACATACTAACAATGAAAATGGCGTTGAAAGGAGCATTGGTACGTGACCTCAGCTGATGATCTACAGAAAGCAATTGCTCTGGCACAACAGGCACTGGGCAATTATTCAGCGTTTGCATCATCATCTCAAGATCCGGGGGCAAAAACGATGTTTGCCGGTATGGCACATGATATGGAAAAGCATTTGAAGCAACTCAATGACAGGCTCAGGGCTGTTGAGTAATGCTCGAACCGGGTAATATTCGGGCAAGGATCGAAGCGGCTACGAGAGGCCAAAGCCGATGGACGGTGCCGAGAAATGGTGCTGGCGGACGGGCCGGCAGACGGGTCGGCGGGGGGCGGTGCACGGGAACGGAGGAGATATAATGACGCAGGAGCGAGATCCTAAGAAAAAGCCGCTCAGTGTGGATCAAAAAAGATATGCCGAAATGGTGGATAAACTGTCACCTAAACCGCCTTATTTGAGAAATGCTGCGCTGGCTTTTCTGTTTGGCGGTCTGGTGTCAGTCATTGGTCAACTGCTGACCGATTTCTACAGGCTTGTTTTTAATATGTCATTGCAGGAAGCTGGCAGTCCTGCGTCAGCCACAGTCATTTTCATTGCATCGCTTTTAACCGGACTGGGCGTTTTTGATAAAATTGCCCGTTATGCTGGTGCAGGCCTTTCTGTGCCAGTCACTGGCTTCGCGAACTCAATGGTATCTTCGGCACTGGAATTCAAACGCGAAGGTCTCGTTTTAGGAGTAGGCAGCAAAATGTTTATTTTGGCTGGTTCAGTCATTACTTTTGGAGTCGTTACAGCATTCATTATCGGGTTGATCTATGCGATATTTGTCTATTGAAGGAGTTAATGGAGGCAGTTCTTGCGGATGGCAGTTAAAGTAGGCAATCAGACCTGGCAGTTAATGCGACCGCCTGTGATCTTAGAAACAGCAACTGTCGCCGGACCACTAGAAGGGGAAGGCCCATTGCGCGCAGATTATGATAGTATCTATGCGGATCCGGTTGCCGGTGAAAGCAGTTTTGAAGCCGCTGAACGCGAGATGATGCTGAATGCCTGTTTCACCGCATTGCAGAAAGCAGGACTGGCCCCTTCCAATATAGACGTTTTTCTGGCAGGCGACTTGTTGAATCAAACAATTACTTCCGGATTCTCTGCTCAAGAGCTTAAGATACCATATCTCGGTATTTATGGGGCGTGTTCATCATCGGCAGAATCTTTGATTATCGCAGCAGCGCTTGTAGAAGCCGGTTTTGCCCGACTAGTGCTGGCGGCGGTTTCCAGTCATAATTCTTCAGCAGAACGACAGTATCGCTATCCGACCGAATATGGAGTGCATCGTAAGCCAACGGCGCAGTGGACAGTGACTGGCGCGGGTGCGGCTTTGGTGGCGGCACCGGACGTAGCAGGGAGACTGGACGCAGCCGGGAGGCCGGGGACAGGTGGGAGACTGGACGCAGCCGGTAGGGCGCGTACGGAGGCGTCGGGTGCATCGGGAGCGGCGAGCACAGGTACGCCGGGTGGATCGGGCACTCTTCCGCAGATCACCCATGTGACCATTGGCAAAGTTAATGACTTTGGCATAAAAGACCCGCTTAATATGGGAGCTGCGATGGCACCTGGCGCGGTAGACACGCTCATCAACCATTTTGCTGATACGGGCCGGGGGCCGGATTATTATGACCTGATAGCAACAGGGGACTTAGGCAGTTTCGGGCATGAACTTGTTGTACGTCTGGCAGCTGAGCGGGGCGGCTTTACATTGTCAGATAATTATCAGGATTGTGGCGTGTTGATTTATGATTTCGATAAACAGGATGTCCATGCAGGCGGTAGCGGATGTGCCTGTTCGGCGCTGGTGACTTTTGGGCACCTCTATCACCGGATGCAGCGCGGAGAGCTTAAAAGGGTCCTGCTGTGTGCGACAGGTTCGCTGCATAGTCCCACTTCAGTTCAGCAAGGTAACAATATTCCGGTGATCGCCCATGCGGTAAGTCTTGAGATGACATCGCAAAGATGACATCCCAAAGATGAAGTCCGAAGTTGACTTTCAAAGGACGGCGGCATAAAGGGGAGCAATATCCGTGGACTGGAAAATATATGGGATGGCTTTTTTGGTGGGCGGCGGCATTTGTATGCTGGCGCAACTGGTGTTGGATTTTACTAAGCTAACTCCCGGACATGTCTTAACCGGCCTTACTGTAATTGGAGGAGTGTTGGGCGGTCTGGGCCTTTATGAGCCATTCAAAAAAATTGCCGGGGCTGGCGCTACGATACCAATCTCCAGCTTTGGCAACGCCCTGGTACAAGGTGCCATTTCTGAGGCGAAGCGCAGTGGCGTGATTGGAGTACTCACCGGCATGTTTGAGTTAACTAGCGCTGGCATTACCGCCGCTATAGTGTTTGCCTTTTTTGTGGCGCTGATTTTTAATCCTAAGGATTAATTGGATTAATCGCGGCTTCAGAATGGTTTGCGTCGCTGGACAGGGCGTGATCATTTTGGAGGGGATCATTTGGGGAATGATCCTTATTAGGACATGATCATCATTAGGAAATGATCATCGTAAATGATCATTACTGAATATGATCATCATTTAGGAGATGATCTTTATTAGGAAAAAACCACTATTGGAAATAATCAATTTGGAAGTGTTCAAAAGGAGGAAGCAAGCGTATGACCGTACAACAGGATCTCGAACGGGCAGTGGCAGCGGTCAAAATGCAGCTGGGTCTGTATGCCAAGTTTGAATCCGATACCCAGGATCAAGATGTGAGAAAAATGTTTAATGAGATGGCTCAGGACGCCAAGCGTCATCTCGATTCATTGACTACAAGGCTGAGTTATCTTGAGATGGAACCTTAGCTTTTTGGGAGCTAAGGTTATTTGCTGTTTATATAGATCCATTTATCATGCTCATTTGTCATGTTTGTGGAAAGAAATAAAGGTATTTCAGGCATTAACAGAGAAATTTTTAGTTCAAGATTATTTGGCCGGACAACCAAAGGAAAATCATCAGACAGCATCCGAATACCGTCACAGAAAGGATGATAAAAAATGGCTGTAAAGCGAGAAACGTCAAATACGCCCAAGGTAAAAAAAGAACCTAGGGAGTCTAAAAATCGGGGTGTACCCGGCGGGCTGAAACTCTTTGGCAGGACCCTTTCAAACCAGGTTCAGTTATCTTTTGGTATGTTGATCGTACTTTCGCTAGTATCATTATCGGTAATTATTGTATTAGCTTTAATGATTAGTTCAATAGCCAATCGCATGGAAGTCGAACGTATTCCATTTGCACAGGAAATGGTGCGTATTGATGAAACCTTTGACGTTTTAAGCAAAAATATCACCGACTATGGCTTAGGCGTTTCCAGCGGTTATTTCCAGGCCGAGAGTACCTATGAAACACTGCATTATGCCATGTCGAGGGCCTTGGAGATTACTACTAACAAGGGATTCCAGAGTAGTTTAAACATAACGCTGAAGAATCTGGAGAAGCTGCATGAGTTGTTGGCTTCTGTCGACCTCGACTCTCCGGATGCCGGAGCAGTGCAGTTCGCCGAGATGGATGCCTTGTTCGTTGAAATGAAGGCTGATGTTCTTCCTATAGTTGAAATGGCATGGACAACCTTGCAGGATGATTCCGATGAAACAGTTAAATATGCCAGATGGCTGCGGATATCTTCAATGGGTATGGCCATTTTGATTTTGATCGTTGGAATAATTGCTTCTATCTGGATTAACAAAGCACTTGCCTTTGTCAGCAAGCAGGTTAATAGCTCGAATGA
>JBMNNY010000198.1:0-3704 GCA_050942765.1 Bacillota bacterium
CGTATTGTCATCCTGTTTAACCAGTTGTACGGTCACTTCTGCTTCCGCTGTTGATTTAACAGTAATTTCCCATGTTTTTGTGACCGTCTTTTCACCATCGGAGACTGTCAGCGTAGCTTTAGCAGTTCCGGGACTGTCAGGAGCGGTCCATTCAACGGAAGCACCTTTGGCACTGGATGGGGATCCGGAAGTAAACGCCCATGAATAGACCAGAGTAGTGTTCTCATCCGGATCAGAGGCCTGCGCCGAAAATTGTGTGACTTCTCCAGTAAACACTGCAAACTTCAGTGAAGACGGTGCAAAGGAGTTAATAACCGGTTCTTTGTTGCCGCATCCGATTACAGTCAAGAGTGCCGCCAAAACTAAAGCCAGCAAGGCTATCCTTTTCATACTAACAACTCCTCATATTTGCTTATTTCAATTGGTATCATCATATGATCAACTTCCGGGGAATTTTATCAGAATTTCACTATAACTGTCAATGTTCCTTCTTACTCCAAGACTTTATTTCTTTATTTCTTTATTATCAATTGACACTTCACAAATCTGATCAACTGCTGCTGCCACAGGAATGGTTGCCACATTCGATTGATTACCGCATAATAGTCGTCATTTTCTACGCAGGATTAAATATATGTAATAAAAAGGAGGGATGCTGTTTGAAGCGTCTGATTGCGTTAGTCTTGCTAATCGGCGTTTTTACTGTCCTTACAGCCTGCGACCCAATTGATGAACTCAACGCGGTAGTCAACAATTTCTGGGGGCAATGGAAGGCTGGAAACGCAGCCAATATGCTTGACCTAATGACTGAAGAAATTGAATATGCGTTGTTGATTCCGGACGGTACTTCCTCAACGTCTCTTACGCTACCGCCCGCTGCAAAGGGAGTACCCGCCTCAACGATCGTAGATATGCTCATAGCTTCTTCACTTCAAGACGTAGCAACTCTTAGTATCACTTCAACAGAAACATATGGGAAATACGGCATTGTAACATGTTTGTTCAGCCTAAATTCCGATCCATCTGACAAGGTAGAGTTTGTATTCCACCTGAATGATACTGATGATGGCTGGAAGATTAATTTCATTGGAGTTAAAGATATTATTTACCCTTAAGGAAAGGAGGCAGAATGAGTGAAACGGAAGATATTACTTTTCGCCCTGATTCTGGGGATGACAGCCTTGACAGCCTGTGTGCCAAAGCCCGAAGAAGTAAACGCAGTAGTAGAAAGCTTTTGGGAACATTGGAAAGCAGGCAATGCCGATAAAATGGCTGATCTAATGACCGATACTGTCGAAATGGGCATAATGATGCACGTAACTTCAGCGGAAGTCGCGGATAAGGGCATTCCCGGCAGTGATTTGGCGGAGTTTCTGGTTACGGAGTTGCCGCTTGCGACATATCCTGGTGTTACCTTTAGTATTAAAAGTACCGAGCTTTTTGAGAAATATGCCATTGTTGAAACGCTTATTAGTGCCGATCCGGATTTCCATCTCGCCATCATTTTCCATCTGCAGAGTACCGATGACGGCTGGAAAATTAGCTTTATGGGTCTCACGAGCACAACTTAAGGGAGCGGTTTGGGGAACGTGATTCAATGATGCGGCGTGCTGGGGTCAGGAGCTTCCGACCCCAGTTTCTGATCATGGCGCTTTACGCCCTTTCACAGGCATTAATCTGCTGCACTGCTTCGGCAAACATGTCAGCCATTTTCGCAGGCGTATATGATCCCGGAAAGTATATGTTAATCATGACACAATAGCTGCCTTCCTGCGCAATACGTTGTCCGGCTTCTTCAGGATCGATTCCGGGGGAATAATAGTCAATGTATTGATCATCCCTGTATTCGTAGATCTCGACCTGGCTGCTAATCCTTGTTAGCCGGCCTATCATCTCTGCAAAATCGTAGCGCTTTGGATCACGTCCAAACTCAAAAAACACGCCATCCAGATTAAACCCTATATCACCGATACCATCCACGATTATCAGGGGAATGGCATAACGCTGTTCCTCATATTGCTGCTCTATTTTCACGTAGTTACCAGCAGAATGCCGCAATACGCACTCCCATCCATTTTCCCGCAACTCGTTTTTCACTTTGTTGGCTGAGTCAACCAGCAAGTTCAGGAATGCGTGCATTTCCCCTATTTTTCCTTTGTCCAATCAGTCCACCTGCCCTTTTGTCGCACAGTTATCGCGCCGCGGTCTTGGGCCGCGGTTTCGTTGGCGCTATTGCATCGGCGGAATTTTAACGGCCGCGATACGCTTAAAATCTTCCAGACCGGCAGCGTCTTTAATGCGAAACATCATCCACTTGCCATTTTTCATAAAGTCGCCGGCCTGCCGATAAGCCTCCGCCAGTTCAGGGTTTAGCGCCGGAAGAATCTCCTGCATTTGAGAATCCAGCTTATAACTTATGACAATGAGGACAGAAAAAGAACCTTTTTCCGGATAAAACGTACCGAAAGACTGCCCGCTTTTTTGAAATTTGACGTTCCATCCGGGCTTTCCAGAGCAAACGCTGTATGTGATCTTGGGTTTGGCCCGATAAGCTCGTTCCATGTAGTCTGCCAGCGCCAGCCACAAATCTCCGGCTTCGCCTCCGATAAAAATGGCCATGTCCCGTATGTCCGGTTTTGTCTCGGGTGGAAACAAATCTTTCCATTCCATCTGCTCAATCTGGTCCATTTGATCCATCTGCAAAACCTCCTAGATTCATGGGGCAAATTTACGGATCATCATGTGGCGCTGATGCCGATACCTCACAGCGCTATCCATCCTTAATCCATTATTTTAGAGCCAACTCCATGCAAACCTCATCATCGTCCCATTTCCCATTGCGTTTAAAACCCAGCTTCTCGTAAAAAGCCTCGGCACCGCCTTCGGCCGGTACACAGCTAAGTTCAAATTTATCAACGTCGGGCCTGTTCCGCCCTTGTTCAATAAGCAGCTCCAGTGCGCGGCGCCCGTACCCCTTCCCCTGATGTTCGGCAGCGATCATGAAGCGCCACAGATAATACACCGGTCCCTCCGGATCATGGGGATCATCATAAAGCATCACAAATCCAACCGGTGTCTCATCAGCATAGATGGCACGAAACCATGCTTTATCGCAGAAATAGGCCTCTGCAATCGAAACCGCATTGGGGGCTACAAAATTTTTCTGGGATTCCGCCACCGATAACTTGCAAATCTCTCGTACTGTGTCAGCGGTAATCTCGCGTAATGTCACAACTGCTGTATCCATTACCATATCATTCATCGTCTCCATTTCAATGTCAATGCTATGTCTCTTGCCCACTTGCTCTCTCGCTCTCTCGCTTTCGCTCTCTTGCTCTCTTACTCCCTCGCTCTCTTGCTCTTTTACTCTCTCGCTCTCATGCTCTTTTGCCGTGCATCTGGCGACGTACAGTTACTTTCTCTGCAGTTCACCATCAAGTATCAAATTCCTTTTTTTGCACATATCATGCACGCAGAGGCTTTGGAACAGTGTTGCATCCCTGATTGTAGTTACCATAATTGGATGATCAATTCTATCATTTTTTGTCGACTTTTAGAGGAAGGCAGGAGGAAAAACTGAATTATAATAAATTGGGCGGAGATTTTTGAATGCCCCGCAACGCAGGGAGGTGGCAATTAAATGTCTGATTCCATGATTGAAAGACTGGTCTCTAATCTATTTTGGTTGGTACCTGTAATTGGCT
>JBMNNY010000163.1:0-4748 GCA_050942765.1 Bacillota bacterium
GTCCCCATTCGGATGAAAACAAGCTGTTGGGGACTGTCCCCAATCAGGCCATTTTGATCTGTTTTGGGACAGACTTAACGGCGAGCTTAACGAACGACCAGCCTAAATAGGCACACAAAAAAGCCGCCCCTCTTTTGTGAGAGGCGACTCGTCACTCGTTTGCCTTATTTCAAATTCCTCTGAGCCCTCAAATGCTCATTATAGGTTTTGCTGAACACATGACTGCCGTCATTTTTGGCTACAAAATACAAATAATCAACTTCAGCCGGATATAGCGCCGCCAAAATCGAATCCAGACCAGGATTGGCAATTGGTGCTGGCGGCAGTCCCGCATGACGATACGTGTTGTACGGCGAGTCTATTTCCAAATCAGCATACGTCAGCACTGGTTTATGATAGCCCAGCGCATACTGCACGGTAGCGCAGGATTCCAACGGTCGTTTAAGTCTGAGTCGATTGTGAAAGACTGCCGAGATAATCGGCCGCTCTTCCGGAAGCATGGCCTCTTTCTCAATAATTGATGCCAGAGTCACTACTTCCGCCACAGTCATTTTCAACCGCTGGGCTTCCTCATACATTTCAGGAGTGAAGATTTGCCGAAAGCGTTGGATCTGCATCAATGCAATATCTTCCGGAGATGTTCCTTCCGCAATGCGATAGGTATCCGGAAACAGAAACCCTTCCGGATTACCAGTCTTGGATGTCAGATCGCTGTAATTTTCAGCAAAATCAGGGTTTTGCACTGACTCCACAAAATCCTGTTCATTCACCAGGCCCTTTTTTGCCAAAATGCGGGCAATATCCTTAATAGTGGTGCCTTCCGGAAAAGTGACAGTAAAATAGGATAACTCGCCAGTAGTGAGGCGTTCGAGCAGCTGTCTGGCATCCATCTGTGCCGAAAGACGGTAGTCGCCAGCTTTTAAACTGCGCTCGGCACCGGCTGCTTTAACATAGATTTTAAATGCCTCTTTACTTCTAATCAAGCCGCGTTGTTCAAGCTTTTCGGCAATCTGACCAAGGCTGCTGCCAACCGGAACAGTCAGAAGCATTTGCTCGTCGCTATGACGGTCGACAGGCTGAATCATTGCCGAAAACCAAATAGTAAAACTTATCAGGCCGATTAAAACAACTGCTGCCGAGGCTGCTAGAATCGTCAGGCGCCAATCCATAAGGATGTGTTTAACCAGTTCCCGAATCTTTGATGTGATGCGGTCAGCCACAACGGCTACGGCGCATCTTTTGTTTTCAGGCGCTTGCTGTTGTGATAACATCCTCTGCCCCCCTACCATTACATTATATTTACTTTGGCAGCCCGGGGCAATAAAAATCAAAAAGGTACCCCTGCTGGAATACCTTTCCTACAGGGGTACAAGAATGGCAGTTTATTCTTCTTCAATCTCTACTTCTTCGCAGAAATCCACTTCATTCGCAGTTCCGTTCTCAATGGCGGCGCGAACCTTTTCGAATTCAGCTTCATCCAAATCTACCAAAATATCATTGCCGTTCTCATCTTGCTCAATGCGCAAAACGGACATTTCCGGCTCTTCGGCATCCACCTGTTCTTCTGCAATCAATAGGACATATTGCTTTTCATCTAGTTCAAAGACAGTATCCACCAGAAATCTATGCGTATTTCCATCTTCATCCTGCAGCTCGATCAAATCGTACTCTTGTTCGTGATCATGTCCGCAGCAGTCGTGATCGTGCTCGCAGCACCCGTGTCCATGTCCATGACCGAGATCGTCACCTTGTCCGTGCTTCAACTTGTCGTCTGTCAACTAAACCCCTCACTCTCTTTCTTTGTCTTTCCTTGTCACCATAATAATTGTCGCTGTTTATAATTTTCCTCCGTTAGCTGGTTTCATACCCGGCCAGATTTCAGAGAAGCCAGATATCCTTGTAAAATAAGGATTGCCGCATTCTGGTCAATTACCAGTTTCCGACGCTTGCGACTAACATCGGCATCAATCAGAATTTTTTCTGCCTCGACCGTTGTCAGCCGCTCGTCCCAGTATTTAACGGGCAATCCGGAATTCTCAGTCAGTTTTGCACCAAATTCCTGCGTTAACTCGGCACGCGGACCAAGAGTGCCATTCATATTCCTGGGCAGTCCGATCACAAACTGAGTACAACCCAAATCACGGGCTTTCTTAATAAGCCATTCAACATCAACCGATAATTCTTTACGCTGATAAACCCCGGCCCCATGTGCCATCAAGCCCAGTTCATCAGAGACTGCCAGCCCGATGCGGCGCTCCCCAATATCTAAAGCGAGAATGCGACCTGCTTCTGTTACCGTCATGAAGCCTTATACCACCTTAAGCGTTATACCACCTTAAGCGTTATACCACCTTAAGCATTATACCACCTTAAGCCCCATTACCGCCTCAGGCATTATACATTATACGACCTTAATACAGAACTCGGGGCAACCAGCAGCGCAATATCCGCAGAGCACACAACGTTCCAGATCCACTTCTGCCTGACCTATATCATTCAAGTGCAGAGCTTTGGAGACACATCGTTCGACGCAAGCGCCGCATCCCTGACACCAATCCTCGATTAAGAGGTGCCTTTCAGTGGCTGCCACCGCCTCGCGCAGTTCCGGAGCTATCTGTTCTCCAGCGGCAATCATACAGTTCAGCCGAACTTCGGCTTCCGATTTCATACCAACGGCGATTGCCGAGAAATAAGGGATGGCCAAACCCTCGCACAGTCGCTCCTCGGCCTCACCGCATAAATGACCGCCACCCAGGATCTTCATGCCATAAATCCCTTTGCCGAGTTCGTATGCTGCAGCGATCGCATCCAACATCTGAGCGGCAGAGCCGTCCGCAATGCCATAGCCTTTATAATTATAAAGTGGATGAATAACGTCGATTTCCGGAAGCATAGCAGCAGCTCTAACTGCCGCAATATGGTGCGTCGAAATGCCAATAGATCGAATTAATCCTTTCTCGCGCAGGCGCACCAACTCATCCAAAGCTTCCCGATGGCCTTTTAGAGTGTATTGCGATTCCTGCTCATGCAGCAGGAACCCGCCCAGCTGATCAAGCCCGGTCTCACGCAAAGCCTTTTCGACACTGTTGCGCGCATCGGCTGCCGTCACAGCATATGACTTACTGAAAACATAGATGTTATCGTCCCCGGCCCGGCGCAGGCTCTGGCGCCCCCGCAATGCCGCCTTAATATACGGATAAGTCTCGTATAATTCGGCAGTATCAATCATATTTATGCCCAGATCAATGGCTAGCCTGATCAGGTCCGCCCCTTTTTGCAACGGATAAGAGCCATGCATAGGACTCAAAGTAAGCGTTCCAAAACAAAGCGGCGCTACCCTCAGACCCGTCTTCCCCAGAGCTCTGCGTTTCAACTTGCGTCCACCACCACGATCTTCAGGCGTGCACCCCATTTCGGGAATGATTTGGCATCGGATGAAGATAGCTTGATTTGATATTCACCCACTTCTTCCACAGAACCCAAAAACTCATGGGCTTCCGCAATGGTCTTGCCCAGCAGTCCCCGCAGCAAATGCCGGCGGTCAATGACTCCCTGCACAATGCTTTGGGAAGTAATATATAGTACAGCTCCTTGCAGGCTCTGTGGAGAAGCGGTTACATCCACCAGTTTGACGCTGTCACTCACTAATGCAAAAGATTCCGGCAGCGAAGCAGCCAAAATACTGCGCACCATCTTGGTCAGTTCCTCTCTGGCAACTGTCAGGGAGGTGGCGCGATAGCCCACACGCACCAAAATTTCAGAAGTTTCTTCCTTCAATTGGTGCGATAGATTTATAGACTGGATTTCAACCTTCGTCAGTTCATCAAACAGGTATTTATCGCTGCCCGACAGCTTTGCCAACTCAGTGTTGGCTACTGCCAGGGCCTGCTTTTTGGCTTCCGCGTTGGCCAGTTCAATGTCTTCAGCAGCCACAACCCTGATTTGCTTGTCTTCGCCGCCAAAAGTAGCTTCCGGATTAACAACCCGCAGGATTTCAGCCAGTGGTCCCTGAATAGTCTGGATTCTACGAGCGCTTACATTGCCCGCAACTCCCGGGTCAACCGCCACAATAGCAGCTTCAGCCTGTCCGGCCCGCAAACCCGCTGGAACGCCGGCAAAATATTCCACATTCCTTCTGGGCACCACAACTTCTTTCACTGTGGCGAAGCAAATCCCGCTCTGTGTCATCACGATTGTGCCGGACGGAACAGTGACCGGATTGGCATTATCATTGATAAACGTTACCAAACCCTGAGCTGCTTTGTAACCGATCTGCGCCCTTCCGGTAGTCGGTATCGTGAACTCCAGGAAGTCCTGCCTGTCAATAGTGGTAGCAGGCAGTACTTTATTAGCCAGATCAGGGCTTTTGTGCGTCAACGATAGTTCAACATTCAGATCAGTCACCATTAGACGGCTGGCTGGATGAATAATCACAGTAGCACTGGGAAGCAAAGACAAAACCGCCGCCACAATGAAAATCGCCACTAATAGCAATGCACCCAGAATAGCGTATTTGATTAGCAGCGGGACAACTGGCCGGTCAGCGGATACAGGAGCATTGACTAATTCGGTCTCAGATGTTGCTGCCGCTGAACTATCGTAACCCCAACGCGCACCACCAGCTCCAACTCCAGCTCCAGCGAAATCATACTCACTGTCGTAGTTTTCCCTAGTGTCAGCGACGTAGTTACTTCTGCCGTCACTTTCGCAGTCATCGCCAATTCTTCCGTCAGAACCAGCGGTGAGTC
>JBMNNY010000164.1:0-4741 GCA_050942765.1 Bacillota bacterium
ATAGCAACTTGGAATTCTATTATCTTGGCCGGATTTCCTCCATTCCTCATCAGTCGATCGCTCAGTTATATCTATGCATCAGAAGGAGAACGAAGGCAAGTCGGTCTTTTAGCTTACGCGTCAAATGATAAAGCGGTGGTCTTAACCACCGCCCAGCGCTGCAAATAGTAGTAAAATTTAAAGATCTGGGCATTTTCCCGCCCGCCAATCACTTTTATACAATAAGCTCAATCATTACAACGAATTACGATAGATCCTGGCGACTATCTCCGGAGTAACGGCCACCGGAGTGCTGTCCAGCATATAAGGAATGCCGGGAGTCGCATAGACCAGATCGGTCAAAGTCACCACATCTTCTGCGACAAAGCCGAGGTCTGTCAGAGTCGTTGCCAGACCAACTTCAGCCAGCCATTGTTTGATTCCTGCCTTGATACCCGCACTGGCACCCGCATCGGCACTCGCGCCGGTACCGGCACCCGCTCCCGCCCTTGCCCGCAGAATCGGATGCAACATTTCATCCAGTACCTCCGGTACAGCCGGGTATATGACCTCCAGCACTTCCGGCAAAAGTACTGCCAAACCTAAGCCGTGAGGAACATTTGGCTTCATGGCACTGATAGGATGTTCCAGAGCATGTCCCAAATGCAGAGTGCCATTATCAAAAGAAATCCCGGCCAGCATTGAAGCAAATGCGAGATAATAACGCGCTTCACTGTCTTTCAAATCACGCAGGATTCGCGGAAAGTACCGGAAAATCAGATCCGCACTCTTGACGGACAAAGTTTTCGAGAAGGGGCCGGTGCCTTTGCCAGTGGCGGCCTCAATAGCATGTGTCAGTGCGTCCAGAGTAACATAACGGGTCTGACTCAGCGGCAAAGAAGCCATTAAATTAGGATCATCAATGGAATACAGCGGATACATTTCTTCAAAACCGACTGCCGGCTTATAGTTCTTCTCATCAATGGCAGCTACCCCAAAATGATTGGCTTCTGATCCGGTGCCGTGCGTCAGATTGATAGCCACAACCGGCGCTGACTGTTCAGGAAAGAACTGATATTGCATCAGCTGCGCACTGCTAGCTTCCGGATACCCGAGCATAATTGCGGAGATTTTTGCTGTATCAATGACGCTGCCGCCGCCGATGGCAATAAACGCCTGTGTACCAAACTCACGTGACTGAGCGATGCATCGGTCGATTAAGGTGGTGGATGGGTTCGCTCTGACTTCGTCAAACAGCAAATATTGCAGCCCTTGCCGCTGCAGGAAAGGTTCGACTTCTGCCCAGGCACCGGATAGCTTGTAGGCGTTATTATCCGTTACAACTGTGACTTTGCGCACATCCCGGAGTGCTTTGCTGCCAAAAATCTCTGGCAGTTTAGTTATGGCACCTAATCCAAAATAAATGATCGCACGGCTGCGAATCTCATGAATCTCGTTAATGTCTATTGCTTGTTCCCACATTTATGTCACCTTCACTTATCTGACCGATGCCTGATTGCACATTCACGCCGCCTATACGATTACCGGCCTCTTTGCAGGAAACCGCACATTTCCTTGAAAAGTGTGTATTTACACTGGTACGCCTCGGCATACTCCGGTCGGGGTTTAAAGGTTTTGGACACCGCCACATATTGATCAACTGCTGATTGCACGGTGTGCTGATTGACGCTATATTCTCCCAAAATGATATCCCCGATAATGGCGCCGTCACCATACCGCGTGCGGCAAAAGTCCCGGTTGCAGACATCGGCCTTGATCTGCAGCCAGCCATCGTTGCTATTACCGCCGCCCGTTGCCATCACACTGCGACTGCGCCCATTTTCATCGAGCAGTTCGATGTTCTGGCGCAAATCGTATGCCAAACCCTCCAGAACGCTGCGATACATCGTCTGAAGATTGTCATCCTTAGTCAGTCCAATAAAGCTCCCCGTAGCATGGTCGTCCCAATAAGGACTTCTGGCACCCATGATATAGGGAATGAAAACCGGACCGCCGGCTGGTGTTGTTTTTAGCAGGGTATCCTCTAGTGCGCTCAGCGTGCTGCTATCCATGGACTGCTGCATGACAGAGTTAATAAACCACGCAATCGTGCCACCGCTGTATGAAAGCGGGAGCACATTAATCTTTTTTCCGTCAATAACATGATCCGGCAGATGCGCGCCGCCCAATCCGCTGTCACCTGCAGCCGCGCGTCCGCTAGAATCTACGCGTGTGCGTGCGTCTGCAACTGCGTCTGCGCCCTCATCGGCGCTGCTTCCATCGCTGCAACTAAAAACGCAAGTGGAGGTTCCAGTCGTTTCACCGATTTGATGCCCCTCATAGATACCGCACCCCAATGCTTCGCAAAAGGCATCAATGCCTCCGACCACGATGCGCGTGTTTTCGTCAATTCCTAGTTCATCGGCGTAATTCCCGGCAACTCCTCCCATAGCCATTTCAGAAGGAACGACCTCCGGCATTTTCCATGGATCTATACCAAGCCTGCTAATCGGGGCGAAGTCTTTTTGCGTACGGCTATAGCCAATCATGGTCGAAGCAGCCGATTCATCAATCAAAAACTGTCCTGTTAAGCAGCAAATTACGTAATCCTTGGGCTGCAAAAACTTATGGGCGGCCCGATACAGGTCCGGCTGGTGATCTTTCAGCCAGAGTATCTTGGCTTCATTGGAGGAGGCAAACACGGTTTCGCCCAGAAGCGTGCTTATTTGATGGGCAGCCTCTGCTGCTCTTTGATCCTGCCAGATAATCGCCTTGCCAAGCAGGTTGCCATACCGATCTACGCAAACCAGCGAAGGGGCATGCCCACTGAACACCAGCGCCGCCGGCCGCATCCGTCGGCCGATCTGCGCCTGGATCTGCGCCAGCAAATCCTTCAGGCAGTGCACAGTACCCCGGATATATTCAGCAGGGTCTTGCTCGGCCATATTATCACGGTAATCTGTGGCATAGCCATATTTGGACCAATAATAGCGGCCGTTGATGACCGCCCCGGCCTTGATGTTAGTTGTCCCGATATCTACGCCAATAATCACCGTCTCACCCCGAATTTATCCAACAGTGCGTATGCCACGAGGCTAATCCCAAAAGCTAACAGCAGCTTGCTCTCTGCGATACAGCTGACTAGCACTCCCAGCAGCCATGCTACAAATGGTTGATAATTGAATAGATGCTCATGTGCAGGCGCCTGCGCCGCAGTACCGTCCCCGACTCCGGTGCTCCGGCCACCATCGCAGCTACCATTGTCTTCGCCTTTACCGGTGCCAGTGCCGCCACCGCTGCCGCCTTCACCGGCACTAGCGGCACCAGCTTCATCACATACCGGCACCGGCGCCGGCCGGCAGCACTTAAAATAGAAATAATACGCGAACACCGCCAGTAACGGCACAAAGATCCTTCCAATCCAATCCAGGACAGTCAGCACACGATCATTGACTCCAAACCAGGCGCAAACAATGGCCACAACTCCGCCAAGTACAATAAACAAACTGCGATAGCGTTCCCGGCCGGTGATAAAATTGATTACAATCCCATAGGAATACAAACTGCGGTCATTAAAAGTCCAGGTGCACAGTAGCATGATGAGAGCCGCCACAATAGCCGGTATCCCGATGCTTCCGAGAATTTTGATCAAGTCAAAAGCCCCGGCCGCGCCTGCGCTGGCGCCGCCCATTCCGCCATCTACGCCACCAACACCGCCAACTCCGTTTACACCTACCCCGCCACACCCGGCAAACAGTCCGCCTGCGATAAAGACAAGCGAGTAAACTATGACCCAGCCAATCCCGGTGGAAATGGCCAGATCTTTCTTGGTTCTGACAAACCGCGTATAATCTGCGTAAAATGGCAGGAAGCTCATCCAGGTTAACATAACATAACTAATGCTTTTTGCCAGATTGAGCTTTTCGGACGGCAGCGCTTCCGGTACGGCATTCGCCGCCCCAGCGGCCAAAATCCTTATGCTCGCAGCGATAATCACCAGTGCAACTATAGGAACCTGCACCTTGCTGCTAAGCTCCATCCCTTTCAATTCCTTGATGGAACTCAGTACTGACAGACCGATGATCACCACTATAACAAGCCCGTAATTTAGCGCCGGGTATAAACCCTGGAGCGATCTGGCAACCATTTCGGTCATCCAGCCAATCCAAATCAGCCCGGTTGGCAGGATCAAGAGCATAATAAACTTCGAGCCCAGCTTGCCAAAGATTCTGCCGTAGAGCGTGGCTGCCGGAAGCCGCCACTGCACTCCCACCCTGCCTGATAAATAAAACAGTACGCACAGAATTGCATTGGCAATCAGGACGGCCGGAATAAAAGTCCGTAAATCTGTCATCAGGCGCAGATTATAGCCAAACATCAAATTGTTGATCTGAATTAGCAGTGCCGAAATTATAATGGTAAACAATGGCCATTTTTTTAGTTGCGACTGCGGTACTTCCGCAAAAATCGAGCTGCCGTTGCTTCCATTGCCGCCATTGCTGCCGTTGAGTCCGTTTTTGCCGTTGCTGACCTTGCTGCCATTGCCCATGACGGATTAGTCTCCCTGTCCTGTGAAGAAATCAACCGCCCCTGCCGCCATAAGCTGCGGAACCGTTCCGTCAAAGCCATCAGCAGTTAATCTCATTAGTTTGCAAGTTAAAGCCGCCAGTTGTCCCGGGAAGTCGGTTATGTTTTCCAAAATCCTGACGAACAAATCTTTACCGACAGTGTAGAGGATGAATTGCGCTTTGGTCCGTGCAAT
>JBMNNY010000011.1:0-24433 GCA_050942765.1 Bacillota bacterium
GGCAATATCTTGTTCCTGTTACCAAGAGAGAGTTCCGAGTCTTTGGTGGATTTGGCTATCGGACAACCAATCGGAACCACTCGCAACCTTAATGATGAATTTGATCAGTCCGTGATCAAAGAAACCGTTAATATTTTGACCAGTTCGTACCTGAATGCCCTGACCATGATGACGAAACTGGTCATGTTACCCTCAGTTCCGGCCCTGGCACAGGACATGGCGGGAGCTCTTCTTAACACAGTCCTGACGGAGTTTGGCAAGACCGGAGATTATGCGCTGGTGATCGAAACGAAGTTTAATCTTCCTTTCCGCGAACTCATCGGCCACTTTTTCCTTGTCCCTCATCCGGAAGCTCTGGCAACTATGATGCAGACATTAGGAGTGTAAAATGGAGCCATCGATCATTAATGTGGGAATGGCTGAGATGGCTGTCTTGAGGGACTCAGGTGAGTTATGTTCTCTGGGCTTGGGCTCATGTGTGGCGGTTTGCCTTTACGATCCACCAACGAAAGTCGCCGGTATGGCACATATCATGCTGCCGGACTCCGAACGCAGTCTGGACCTGGGCAATAAAGGCAAATTTGCCGATCTTGCCATTCCACTACTTATCTCCCAAATGACCGACCTGGGCGCGGATTCTCAAAGACTGCTTGCCATCATTGTTGGGGGTGCCGAAATGTTCACCTTCCCAGGGCGCAGTTATTCCGCACTGAGAATTGGAGAAAGAAATATCGCATCAGTGAAAGCGCTTCTGGAGGAATTGCATATTCCAATCATTGGAGAAAGTGTTGCAGGTAAACAAGGGAAGAGCGTCTTTTTTAATGTCAGTACCGGTATCATTCAGGTGCGAACCTTAATGGGTGGACTCGCAAAGTTTTCTTTCGCAGGTGCAGACAGCTGCGAACAGTGATTGGGAGTGTGCGCTGTGAATGACCAACAGGTGAATACTGCAAGTGATTTATGGCAGAAGTATTTGGCGGATCATTCGGACGAGTCTCGCGAAGCGCTCATTTTACATTATGCTCCTCTGATTAAATATGTGGCCGGCCGTCTGGCGATTGGTCTGCCGTCCAATGTGGAGATTGATGACTTAATCAGCAATGGTATTTTTGGATTAATTGATGCCATTGAGCGTTTTGATCCTGAACGGGGTATTAAGTTTGAAACCTATGCGATCGCCAGAATTCGCGGGGCGATCATTGACAGTTTGCGCGAGAATGACTGGGCGCCGCGTTCAGTCAGACAAAAAGCCAGAGAACTAGAACGCATCTGCAGTGAGCTTGAGAATCGTCTGGGCAGAACCGCCAGAGATAGTGAAATCAGCGAGGCTCTACAGATCAGCCTGGCGCAGTTTAATCAGATGATCAGTGAAATTAGCTGTGCGACGGTTACATCTCTGGATGAGCTTTGGCAAATTGGCGGAGCGGATGAAGACAGTGTCCGATTGATTGATTTAGTCAAGGATGGATCAGGGGATCCCAGTGAATTGGTCGAAAATGAAGAAATTAAGAGTATTTTGGCAGCGGCGATTGATGCGCTTCCGGAACGCGAAAGGCTGATCATTTCGTTATACCATTATGAAGGTTTGACTTTACGGGAAATTGGAGCTACGCTCGACATATCGGAGTCACGGGTTTCGCAAATACATACCAAGGCAATTCTGAGGCTTAGAAGCCGTTTGGCAAGATTGAAGCCATTTTGATATATCAGAGAGGGAACAGTATGTCGCCTGAAGGGAGAACTGGTCAAACCGACCATGCCCGACGCGGAATAAAAACTGCGATAATATTGGCAGTGCTCATTTTCGGATTGATTGTTTTTCTGGAGTCTGATTTTTTCAACCTGCGCAATATTGTCATAGAAGGCTGTCAGATTGTTACCCGTTCAGAGATTATGGCGCTTTCAGGACTAGGTGAATCACAAAATATCCTGTCGGTTTCGCCTAAGGCCGTTTGCGACCGATTGGCCAAAGATCCACGGATTCGTTCCGCTGTTGTGGAGCGTCAACTGCCTAATACAGTGACGATCAGGATTCAGGAGCGTATTCCGCTATATCGGCTGCCGATGGACAATGGCTGGGCAGTCGTCAGCAGCGACAACTATATCATCTACAGTATTTTTGAGGAAGATCGCAGTATCCCGGTAATATCCGGGATACCGATTCAGACATGGCGCCTGGGGCAAAAAATAGAGGAGCCGTTATTGCTGGCTGCCGGGGATTTTCTTAATAACGCTGTCCCTGGTCTACTGAGTACGATTGTACGGGTTGATATTCAAAAGCCGGAGCAAATCTACATGGAACTAAGCTCCGGAGTCATTTTGGAGCTTGGCAACACAGAATCAGTCAGGCGTAAAATGGAAGCAGCAGCGGTTATTCTTTCTGATAACGAACGGAAGAACAGAGCCCTCCAGACTATTAACGTCCGTTCGCCGGAAAATCCGGTAGTAAAGTTGGCGGATTAATCTGCTGGAAGGAATCCCGAATGTTGAGAGGAAACATTGTCGCTGTGTTTGATCTCGGAAGTTCTTCCATTAAAGCGGCAGCCGGAGTTTACCGGAAGAACGGGTCCATTAAGAAGATGGCGGTTGTTGCAGTAAGCGCCAAAGGGATCAAGAACGGACTGGTTACCGATTTGGATTTAGCGGCGCAATGTCTTCTGGCCGCCAAAGACGAGTTGGCGAAGCAACTTGATCAGCCGCTGGAAAAGGCCTGGATTGGGATTTCCGGCGGGACAGTGATTTCCTGCGCCGGACGAGGCTGCATTACTGTTGCAGGTCCGGATAATGAAGTTGACGAATTTGACCTTAGACGCGTTGCGATTGCCACGGAAATCGATGCCCTGCCCCAGAGGCGGGAAGCACTGCATATCATCCCGCTGGAGTATCTCATTGACGGAAGGGTCCAGACAACCAATCCCCGGGGTCTGTTTGGACATGAGCTGGTGCTCTCGGCAGTCGTCATTGCGGCAGAGCTGGTTCAGACGCAAAACATCCTGCGCTTGGCCAGACGCGCCGGCCTGCAGGTTGATGGTCTACTATATACCCCCTTGATTGCTGCCAGCGCCTTGCTGAGTTCCAGAGAGAAGGTCAATGGCGCCGCCTATATCGATATCGGGGCAGAAGCCTGTGATGTAGTCCTGTTCAGGAATGGTAATGCACATGCGGTTCGGGTTCTGCCTTATGGCGGGCGGATCATTGATCAGGATATCGCATATGGTTTCAAGGTATCTCCTGCAGAGGCCGAGCAGCTAAAACAGAGTTTGCCTGCAGGTATGACAGCGGCGGAGACGGCATTCTTGAATGAGATTATTGGCGCGCGGATTACCGAATATTTGGAGATGGTCTTAAGCGATCCAAAGTCGCTCAGTGGCCTGGTATTTGCTGGCGGAACAAGCCGCTGGCCCGGACTGACAGCCATTGCTCAAGAGTTTGCCGGATGTCCATGTCGGACAATTACCGGGGCAACAGTTTCAATTGCCGGTTATTGCCTCGACACCATGCTGGCGGAATTGTTTCAGTATTGCCTTGCGCAGTCTGCCAGAAATAAGTATAATGGGGAAAGGTTTAACAGATTACGTTCCTGGCTAACCGGGCATTAGTTCGAAAAAGCTTCCGAAGGCCGGAGGGATTAAGATGCTGGAATTCAACGTCGCTAATGAGCAGTTCGCTTCCATAAAAGTAATCGGAGTAGGTGGCGGAGGCAGCAATGCTGTTAACCGCATGATTGATGCGGGCTTAAAAGGGGTCGAGTTTATCGCCATAAACACTGATGCCCAGGCATTGGCCAGATCTAATGCCGATGTTAAGCTGCGGATCGGAGATAAGTTGACGCGCGGGTTAGGCGCGGGTGCCAATCCCGAGATCGGAAAGAAAGCTGCTGAAGAGAGCAGCGCTGAACTAGCCGACCTGGTCAAAGGAGCGGATATGGTTTTTGTAACCGCCGGTATGGGCGGGGGAACAGGTACCGGAGCTGCACCACTGATTGCTTCCATCGCGCGTGAAGCGGGAGCCCTGACAGTGGCGGTGGTTACCAAGCCCTTCAGTTTTGAGGGCAAGGTACGTTCCAATCAGGCGGAACAGGGTGTCAGTCTGCTGAAGGATAAAGTAGACACCCTGATCACGATACCGAATGATCGGCTCTTGCAGGTTGCAGAGAAAAAGACCTCCATGATTGAGGCTTTTCGTATTGCGGATGATGTGCTGCGGCAGGCAGTGCAGGGTATTTCCGACTTGATTACTGTTACCGGACTTATTAATGTTGACTTCGCTGACGTGCGCACGATTATGAGCTATGCTGGAACAGCCCTGATGGGTATCGGCAGGGCCACCGGAGAGAACAGAGCTGTCGAGGCCGCCAAATATGCCATTTCAAGCCCCTTGCTGGAGACTTCGATTGACGGGGCTAAAGGTGTGTTGATGAACATCACGGGCGGAACCAATCTGGGACTGTTTGAAGTCAATGAAGCGGCTGAAGTGATTATGAAAGCCGCGGACCCGGATGCCAACATCATTTTCGGGGCTGTTATTGATGAGAGCCTGAATGACGAAATTCATATTACGGTAATCGCAACTGGATTTGATGAACATAAACAACGCCGGTTTATGGCGGATCCGATTGAAATGAAGCCCATCTTCGGAGATGATTTCGAAGTACCGGCTTTCTTGAGAAAGAAATAAAGAATAGCAAGCGTACTTATCAGAAATGCTGAAGCGCCATAACGGCGCTTTTGCTGCTTTTTAGAACAGTTCGGGAAATAACGGTTATTGTTGTCTTAATGCTTCTCAATGCTTTAAGATCCGGGAATTTTGACGGGATTTTTGGGGTTTTGACGCAGGCGCGGCGCACAGCCGCTGCGTATTCGACCATTTTGGCGCGCACCAGACTGGCAAACAAGGAGTTAGCACTGGTACTTGGTATTATCAGAGAAATGGTGGTGACATAGCGTGGGTACAAACATCATCTATATCGACCGCTATCTCGGAACTATTTTCTATAGTTGGCTGATGACAACAGCGGCGCTGTGGGTCACCGGACGTACAACCCAAAAGCCGGCCAGAATCAGGCGATGTCTGGCTGTCGGAAGTCTGGGCGGCGTGTACCTCGCACTTATTTATCTTTCCCGTTTCCAGTTACTGCCAGGAGAACGTTATTTTAGCAGCCCGCTGTTTTGGTTTGGTGTTGCATTTACAATGGTCTTGCTTGCTTTTCCCGGACGCACTTTGCCGGCAGCTATAGCGCTCTGGGGCCGATTGCTCTTGATCGCAATCCTGCCGCTTGGAATCACACTTGGCTTGCAAGCCCTACTTCATAACACAGTTAAGTTGGTATTGCCGCAATGGATGCTCTATACACTTCCTCCGGCGTGCATTCTGATCCTGGGCGAAATCGGCTGGGGTGTGGTACATAAAAGTGTTGCGCAGCAAGCGCTTGTGCCGCTTCATATAATTTTCGGTGATGTGACGGTGCAGGCCGATGCCTTTATTGATACCGGCAACCTGCTGCGGGATCCGCTGACTAAAGCGCCGGTAATCATTCTGGAAATGGCGGCAGTGGAATCCCATCTGCCGTACGCTTTACGCCAGTTGATCATCAGTTTGAATGGCGGACAAAGTCCGGCACTGGAAACTCTGGAAGCTTTGGAAACATTGGAGGAGGGTGAGGCGCGCACATCGGAAGCAGAAGCAGATTGGCAAAAGAGGATTCGCATTCTGCCTTATCTGGCCTTGGGTAATGAACAAGGTATGCTGGCTGGCCTGCGGCCTGATGCAGTCCTGTTTACCTGGGACGGACAGGAAAAGAGCGTCAGCCACGTCGTAGTCGGAGTTTATCATCAGAGGCTGTCAAATGAAGGGATTTATCAGGCATTAGTCTCACCAGATTTTCTGGAAACAGCATGATGAAATGAATTGAAGGAGGATGAAAACCATGTTGCCTCGTTACAAACAGACAATTTGGAATATGCGCCTGAAGTTCATTAAATTGCTGCGCAAGCTGGGACTGCGGCCCACTGTGCTTTTTATAGGATCTAGTGAGGCACTGCCTCCTCCATTATCAGCCGATGAGGAAGTTTTTCTGCTGGAAAAACTCCTCGGCGGCGATCAAACAGTACGGGGCGTTTTGATTGAAAGAAATTTGCGTCTGGTCGTTTATATCGGGCGTAAGTTCGAAAACACCGGCGTTGGAATAGAAGATTTGGTTTCGATCGGGACGATTGGATTAATCAAGGCCGTCAATACCTTCGATCCAGCCAAAAAAATCAAACTAGCCACCTATGCCAGCCGCTGTATTGAAAATGAAATTCTGATGTATCTGCGGCGCAATAATAAGACCAGAGCAGAAATTTCATTTGATGAACCGCTCAACATCGACTGGGATGGTAATGAGCTATTGCTTTCGGATGTCTGGGGCACAGAAGGGGATGTCACCTACAAATCAGTAGAGGAAGGCGTGGATCGCAACCTCCTGGAAAATGCCATTAACCGGCTCAGCCCCAGGGAAAAACGCATTGTGGAGCTCCGCTTCGGGCTTCAGGATGGTAACGAGAAGACTCAAAAAGAAGTGGCGGATTTTCTGGGAATATCGCAATCATACATATCGCGGCTGGAGAAAAGAATTATCAAAAAATTGCGGCGTGATATGCGCAGGATGGATTAGGACTGTAATTTTTTCCAGTAAAAAAGGAAAGCGGTAATATGCAGGGAATTAAGATGCGGGGGTGAATTGTTTGAAAAAAAGAATAGTGCTAGTTTTATTCTTGATTGCCATTCTATTCTTAACCGCCTTGATTCCCTGCAATGCCGAGGGACAGGCCAGTGCTGTCAAATGGACGCAGAGGGAAAGTAATCTTTATGAAACCCAGACCTTCTACTTCACAGTATTAGCCCGAATCAAAAAGCAAGAGAATCTTTACATTTTGGACAAGCTCATCGGTAAGTTGGATCAGATTACCAAATATTCTCTCAATTTCATTGAATCCGGGTATAAGGGTTCATTTGGCCTTTTTCTTGATTTAGATCCTAATGCACCTAGTTTTAAATGGGATCAATACCGCGGGTATTTCAAAAATGCCTATTTAACGCGTTATGAGAATCTGATCGATGCTGAGATATTTGTCATCCTGGAGGACTTTGACCTTACTGAAGTTATTGGTCCCGGCATTGTAGATTTAGTGTTATCTGTTAGCTCAGAAACCAAGATGCCGTATTGGATGAATGCCGGGTTTAGCCAATGGTGTTATGACAAATCTGTAAATAAGAATAGATCCTGGGATGTTTTTCGTAAAGAGAACACGACATCATTTGCATACAAAAACAATGTCATCTCCAAGATCTACCCACTGTCAGCCCCTCAAACCTGGACCTCGTCATCGCTCACCTGGGCGAAGGCTACTTCGATATTTCACTTTTTGGAAAATAGATTTGGAGCAGAAGCGGTCTCCACATTTTTGAAGGCTTGGTTAGAGCAACCGAACGTGGAATCCGCCATCCTGAAAGCTTTCGGTTCTTCTCAAAAGGAACTGGAAAGCGCCTGGCGGCTTTTCGTGCTATTTGAGGGAATCAGCCAGTATCAATGGGTGGATACAAGTAATGCTTATCAGGCGACGGTATCCAGCGCCCAGTTAAGCATTAAAAAAGGCTCGACTGTATGGTATGATCAGACGCTGGACAAGCAAGTGCAGAAGATTGTGGCAGCCAATGCGCTGATTGAATCCTTTCAGCCAACATTCAAAAAGACTCCGGTTTTAAAGTTCGAGTTCTTTAAGAGTGCAAGTAAAAACGGTGTTAAGAAAAGTAGCAGTGGATTTGATATCAAGGTCACAGAAAAAGGAGCAGAGAGTATTGCCGCAGACTTCGTGAAGGTTGCGGCTGAAAAGGCGGTTGCCGCTCTCAAATATAAATCACTGCCCAAAAGCGTAATCGAAGGGTTTGGGCAATTTGTTGCCGCACAGGCCGGTGTAGCATCTATTGCCAGAAACGCGGACTTTTTTGATTCGTCTGCGGCAACTGGAAAATACGATCACACCGATATCTCCAATGCAATGTCGTTTTTGCTTGAAACATATGGCAGTTCGAAAATAGTGCCGCTGATGTTTGAACTGAACAATGGAAGCTCGCTACGGGCGGCAGTCGTTGCGGCTGCTGGAGAATCGGAGGAGCAAATCGACGCAGCTCTTGATTTTGTTCGGTATCTGCCTCTGCCCAGCAAACTGGAGTGGGCGCGAATTCCCGGCGGATTCAGTACCGAAATAGGCGATTTGCGTTTCGATGTCGAGAATCAGGCGATTAAGACACGTATGAAGAGTGATCTGGAACAAACAATCGTCACCTGCGCCGAGATTGCGCAGAAACTGGCGGATCTTACCGGCTGGAAGCCAGACGATACAACTGGCAAGATTATCGTGCGTTTAGGTGCCGGAGCACCGGATGGTTCAGAAAGCATCTTTATTCCTATCGCAACGGATAATTTCGAATATGCTGCCGAAGATCTGCCTGAACGTATCGTCGACCACTGGCTGACAAGGGCTGCCAGAGGGTCTGAGCCTCCATCCTGGTTAGTCCACGGATTATGCGGGGTCTTGAAAAAATGGGAACCGGATGAAGTCAGCGAACGCGTTAAAACTCTAAACGTTCTGCCAGGAGACTGGACGATCCCGTTTGGAACTGAAGGGTCTGGCAGTGAACAACAGGATCTCTGGTACTTGGCAGCCTATTATCTCTTGGGCGCACCTGATTCCCTGGCCGAATCCAATGATAGCCTTAAGTTATGGCTGACTGCCGCTGCCATAGATGGTTTCGAAGCTGGTATGGAAAAAGCCCTTGGATATAACTTCAATGGTTTCCTAACCGATTGGCGTTGCCATATGCAGGTCAACTCCCATTCCGATTATGATTGGCTGAACGTTGGCGAAAATGCCAGCAGGGTTACCTACGAAACGATTATTAACGGGCAGAAAATACGAGTACTGATGGCGCGGGAGGCCTTGAATTATCAGGGCGGGTATGACATGATCCTGGACCAGATTGGGCAGAACCCCGCGAAATTCGCCGCACTAATTGGGATGCCGGAAGCTCCTCAGCTGACTTTTACGCTGGATATTACCGGACAATCACAGACTTTCTTCCGGCGTAGCGGCACAGAGATCGTCGTTGATGCTGTATCGGAATACAAGTGGCCTTATAGCGGAGCGGCAGCTTTTGAAACAGCCCGTTGTCTGGCCGAGTTATACTGGCAAAGCCTCGGTTCTGAAACTGGCTCAGCTGCGACGTTGCCGATTTGGCTGCGAGACGGTTTAGCGGCATACTTCATGAATACCTTCAGTCATAGCTGGGAATTCTCTTATCATGACAGCAAGAAGACCGTAAAGCCAGATAGCAGGCTCTACTTTATCATCAATTCGTATAGTGAAGATCAAGTCTTTGGGGAAGAGTTGCAGCTTTTGGGAAGTCTGTTCGCCTTCCTTGAGGAAAAGCAAAGCGGCAATGTGAAGCAGTTCTTTGCCAAAATGGCCGCAGGTGCTGATATCGAACTGGCGATTCGTGAGACAACCGGTCAGGAGATAACAGACTTTGAAACCGAATGGCTTGATATGCTGCGTTAGTTAGCAAATATGGCAAATATGCCGCAAGGCGATTAGCAGGCCAGAGGGCAACCTCTGGCCTGCTTTTTTGCCTTTACTTGGCCGCACCTGTGCAAAATTAAGTATGTTTCCAGCAAATAGCAGTGTATAAAGGCATCACTTGTACGGCAATAATGTTACTGCCGACGGCACATGACCGGAAACCATGGATGATGATCCGGTGCCTGTGGAGGGATGTCTTAAGCAATGAATAAGGTAGAAATTTGCGGTGTAAATACCGCCAAATTGCCTGTGATTTCCGGAGCAAAAATGAAAGAGCTTCTGGAAAGATTGCACAACGGAGACGAAAGCTGTCGCGAGCAGTTGATACATGGGAATCTGCGTTTGGTATTGTCAGTAATTCAAAGATTCAATAACCGCGGCGAATGTGTTGATGACCTTTTTCAAGTAGGCTGCATTGGGCTGATGAAGGCGATAGATAACTTCGACCTGAGTCAGAACGTCAAGTTTTCCACTTATGCGGTACCGATGATCATTGGCGAGATCCGGCGGTACTTGCGCGATAATAACCCGATTCGTGTCAGCCGTTCTTTGCGCGACATTGCCTATAAAGCGCTGCAGGTGCGCGACACCCTTGTGAACCGCAACTCTAAAGAGCCTACGGTCGCGGAAATTGCCGAAGAATTGAAAGTGCCGCGGGAGGAAGTCGTTTTCGCTCTGGATGCCATTCAGGAACCGATCTCACTGTTTGAACCGATCTATCATGACGGGGGCGACCCAATTTTCGTCGTGGATCAAATCAGCGACGACAAGGATTTGGATCACCAATGGCTGGAAGGGATCTCAATCCGGGAAGCAATGTCCAAGCTGAGTGACCGCGAGAAGCTAATCCTCAACCTGCGCTTCTTCGACGGCCGCACTCAAATGGAGGTGGCCGAAGAAATCGGAATTTCACAGGCTCAGGTTTCCAGGCTGGAAAAATCCGCTCTAAAACACATGAGGCGCTATGTCGCTTCCAGTTGAGGAGGAGGAGACCAGCATGAGAACCAGATTCCATTTTTCTCTGATCATTCTGCTAGTCATGATGCTGCTGGGATTGCTTTTGCAGCCGGTGATCGGTGCTTCAGCGCCTCCACCCCCGATTTGTGATTACAGTCAATTGATCAGGTTGCATGTGGTGGCGAACAGTAATTCACCTGAAGATCAACGTCTGAAAGAGCAGGTGCGCGATGCCATCCTAAAGGAATTCGGGCCGCAGTTTAAAGCGATTGAACAGCGTGAACAAGCCCAGCAAGTACTATTGAGTTCTTTCAAACGTATTGAAGAAATTGCCAGGACCGAAATTCAGCGGGCGGGCGGTCAGATCAAAGAGAGCTATGGCGTGCGCGTGGAATATGGATGCTATCAGTTCCCGGAGAAAACCTATTCTTTTGCGACTCTGCCAGCCGGACGCTATTGGGCGCTACGAGTGACGCTGGGTAAGGGCATTGGCAACAACTGGTGGTGTGTCCTGTATCCGCCGCTCTGTTTTGTGTCCGAGGAAGAGGACGCTCAGGCACGGGCAGCGGCAGCCAATGGCGAAAAAATCGAATGGCGCTTTGCGTTTCTTGAAAATGTACTCGCCAAATGTGGGCTTTTGCTAAATCAATTTTGGAAGGCCTGGGGCGAATTTTTCGGACTAGGAGAATGAATTGAACCGGGTCGCCGTCGCCCGGATCGTTGCTCGGATCCAGCCAATTACCGCGGAACCTGCCCAATCGCGGTGCCGCTCGCTTGACACTGCCCGACTCAATGTGTTATGATCAAAGTCGAATTCACTGGAGCAGTATGCGAGAGTGGCGGAATTGGCAGACGCGCTAGACTTAGGATCTAGTGGGCAACCGTGCGGGTTCGAGTCCCGCCTTTCGCACCAGATATTTCGAACCGCAAGTGATACGCTGTATCTCTGCGGTTTTTTTATTTTTTTTATATAGTAGCCTGAAAAACAAACCATTCGTTCTTGACCGAAAACTGGAATACGCCGCCACGTTTTTCCACGATATAAGCCATACTTTTTGTGCCAAGGCCTTGCGGCCGATGACTTCTACAAAAACCAAATTCGAGGTCAGAGTTCTTTGGATGCTCTCATTGTTCTTTACGATAACGGCATTCTCTTTTTTCTCCAAATTAATCTGCTCGAGCACCTCGTCAAAGATGGAAAACAGTTTTTCTTTTGAAATTGGCTTCAGTACATAATTAATGGCCTTTACCGAGTAGCTTTCCAAAGCAAATTCGGGCAAAAAACACATGCTTCATACAGCAGGACAGATTTTACGCAGAAAATTTGGTAGATTGAACGTAAGAGAATGCCCGTCTTCAACATCTTTACATATTTGGAGGAGCTGCCATAGAAGTGGAAGTGACTGCGTTACAGCTGGCATTCATCGCATTTTTTTAGTCATTGCAGCGTGATTTATTACATGATTCAAACGCAGCGTCGCTTGGTCATGCTTGATGAGAATGTCAAAAATGCCATGAGTCAAATCGGAGCGCAGCTATCAAGCCGTCTTGATGCCCTGACTGCGCTTGTGGAAGTGACCAGGGATTATGCCCGGCCAGAGGGCGAAGCATTACTTGAGGCAGTTAATGCAAAAAGAAGTCTGATTACCGCAAAATCTACACCGGATGATGTGCGGCGTCAAAAAATTTTTTGACAAAATATCGATAAACAGTTATGATCTTTGTTGTGCTCTGGTGATTTTATGGCAAAATAAAAACAACATTGACCATAGGCAGGGCATATTCCCGTTCCGCTGCGATGCTTGATCCGGTGCAAGCTACACCGGCTTTTTTGTGTTTCAGATAACAGCCTCTGAGAGGATACGGGATAGATGGTGGCGAATCTTGATAAAAACAGCGTTTTTTGCACCAAGAACTGTAGCAGTGCAGCACTGCAGCAGCGCTTTATGTGCGCAAGGCTTTCCGCCACCGGCATATAATATATTGGCAAGGAGGAGCATAAATGCAATCCCAGCTGGAAAAATTAAGCGAGTGCCGTGTAAGGCTGGAAGTAGAGGTTAGCAGTCCAGAAGTTGAAAAAGCCCTTGATGCGGCATATAAAAAGGTGGTACAACAAGTAACAGTTCCCGGATTTCGTAAGGGAAAGACTCCGCGTGCCATTATTGAAAGCCGCTATGGCAAGGAGATCCTGCACGAAGAGGCTATGGAAATCCTTGTTTCAGAATCATATCAAAATGCCATTGAGCAACATAAGCTGGAACCAATAGATCATCCGGAAGATTTTGAACTTATCGAGCCCCTGCAAGAAGGTTCCGGCATGAAATACCGGGTCGCCGTGGATGTGCTTCCTGAAGTCAAACTGGGTGACTACAAGGCCGTCCGTGTAACGGTTGAGCCGGAAAATATTACCGAGGAACGGCTGAATCAAGAGATTGAGCGCTTACGTGAAAACTTTAGCACCCTTGAAAACACAGATCGGACCACTGTTCAGAATGGCGATTTCGCAGTCATTGATTTTGAAGGCTATGTCGATGGTCAGGCTTTTCAGGGCGGGGCCGGCGAAGGTTATACTCTTGAAATCGGATCCGGCACATTCATTCCCGGTTTTGAAGAAGGGTTGATCGGTGCCAACTTGAATGAAACGATCGATGTCAAGACAACATTTCCGGAAGATTACCGTGCCGATTTTTTGGCAGGCAAAGAAGCCATCTTTAAAGTCACTGTCAAAGAGATCAAGACCAAGAAGCTTCCCGACTTTAATGATGAACTGGCGAAGGAAGCAGGCTTTGAATCTCTGGATGAACTGAAGCAAACTCTCGAACAGCGCCTTCAGGAAGATGCCAAAAGAAGGGCCGAAGCCGAACAACGTGATAAAGTAATACAGCAGGTTGTTGAAGAATCTGAGGTCAATATTCCTGAAAAACTGATTGAACGCGAACTGGATCATTCGATTGAAAACATCAAGGAACGCATCGCTGCTCGCGGCATGTCTTTTGAACAGTATCTCGAAGCATTGAAAACAACTGAGGAAAGCTATCGCGAAAACATGAAACCGACCGCTGTCAATAATATCAAGACAGAATTGGTCTTGAAGGCCATTAGCGAAAAAGAAGGCATTACCGTCGAAGCAGAAGAGTTGAGCAGTGAAGTCGGTAAGCTGGCAGTAGCTGTCAGACAGGATCCAGCCAAGTTGCTCAAACGCCTGCAAAAAGAGGGGCGCCTGGCTAGTCTGGCCGATGACATTATCAGGCAGAAGACCATCGATTTTCTCGCTAAATTGGCTTCCGAATCAACTGATCCAGTAAAGGAGGGATAATTTTGTCCCATTTAGTACCCATTGTTGTTGAGCAAAGCAACCGGGGGGAAAGATCTTACGATATCTTTTCTAGACTACTCCGAGACAGAATTATTTTTCTTGGAGGGCCAATTGACGATGCCGTAGCAAATCTGGTCATTGCGCAATTGCTATTCCTCGAAGCCGAGGATCCGGAGAAAGATATTCAGTTATACATTAATAGCCCAGGCGGGATTATCTATTCCGGATTGGCAATCTATGATACAATGCAGTATATCCGGCCTGACATTAATACGATTTGCATCGGCATGGCTGCCAGTATGGCTGCGATATTACTGGCGGCAGGCACAAAAGGCAAGCGTTCGGCATTGCCAAACTCTCGTATCATGATTCACCAACCTTCCGGCGGAGCTCAAGGCCAAGCCGCGGAAATAGAAATTGCTGCAAAAGAAATACTAAGCTTGAGGGAACTGTCGAACAACATCCTTGCCAAACACTCCGGGCAACCACTTGAAAAAGTGGCCCGTGATGTTGAACGCGATTTCTTCATGTCAGCCGAAGATGCCAAGAACTACGGTTTGGTGGATAAGATCTTCGTAAATAAGTAGTTCCCCTCCCCAGAAATTCTGAAAGGGGTGAGAGGATGTTTAAGTTCGAAAACGAAAAAGGGCAGTTAAAATGCTCATTTTGCGCAAAAGCACAGGATCAGGTAAAGAAACTCATCGCTGGCCCGGGGGTCTATATTTGCGATGAATGTATCGAGTTATGCAATGAGATCATCGACGAAGATATCAACGAGCAATCCGGGCTTGAAATGGGTAACATCCCAAAACCGAAGGAAATTAAAGCGATTCTGGATCAGTATGTCATTGGTCAGGAAGACGCCAAAAAGACTCTTTCAGTCGCAGTCTACAATCATTACAAGCGCATCAACTCGGATGAATGTTTGGAAGACGTGGAACTGCAGAAGAGCAACATTCTCTTGCTGGGTCCGACAGGTTCGGGAAAAACGCTGTTGGCTCAAACTTTGGCCCGCGTTTTGAATGTTCCGTTTGCAATCGCTGATGCCACTTCTCTTACTGAAGCCGGCTATGTTGGCGAGGATGTCGAGAACATTCTGCTGAAGTTGATTCAGGCCGCGGACTATGATGTCGAAAAGGCTGAAAAGGGTATTGTATACATCGATGAAGTCGATAAAATTGCCCGCAAGTCGGAGAACCCCTCCATTACACGCGATGTTTCGGGAGAAGGTGTTCAGCAGGCATTGCTGAAAATCTTGGAGGGGACGGTTGCCAGTGTTCCTCCGCAGGGCGGGCGTAAGCATCCGCATCAGGAGTTCATCCAGATCGATACCACCAACATCCTGTTTATTTGTGGCGGTGCCTTTGACGGTATCGAGAAAATCATCGAAAACCGCACCGGCAAAAAGACGATGGGATTTGGGGCCGAAATTCAAACCAAATCCGAGAAACCGCTGGGTGACATCCTACGGATGATCATGCCGGAAGATCTGCTCAAATTCGGCTTGATTCCCGAGTTTGTCGGACGTTTGCCGGTAGTCGTATCTTTGGATGCACTTGACGAAGAGGCTTTGGTGAAAATTCTCACGGAGCCGCGCAATGCGCTGGTTAAACAGTATGAGAAGTTCCTTGAACTGGATGGGGTTGAGCTTAGCTTCGATCGTGAAGCGCTGGTCGCTATCGCCCGGCGTGCGATGTCGCATAAAACCGGCGCGCGTGGACTGCGGGCGATCATCGAGAACATCATGCTGGATCTGATGTATGAGCTGCCTTCGCGCACCGATGTGCGCAAATGCCAGATTACCAAAGAGATGGTGGAGAGCAAAGCCGATCCGGTTCTAACGGTTGATAACCGCAAAAAGAAAAAAGAAGAAACGGCATAGCCACGTTGAGAGCAAAGCCGCCTTTGGCAGGAAAAATTCCCCGCCAAAGGCGGTTTTTATTTGATACATGATTTTTGCAGGCAGCCTTGGGAATACTACTCCTGCATTCAACATGCATAACGCGCGATGTAAGGGCGACGCGCAATGGCAATAGCGTATGGATGGTCAGGGGGAGTGACAGATGGAGTTTACCAGTAGCATATTGATGTTTGTCAATTTCTTCTTTACGGTGATAATTGGATTGTACTTTTGGAACCTCTGGCGCGGTCAACAGGGGAATAAAGTTGCTGTAGAGCGGGAATCCCGCAAAGAACTGGAGCGTCTGGAGCGCTTGCGGGCGATTTCACTCACTGAACCGCTGTCCGAAAAGACCAGGCCAACGACTTTTGCCGAAGTAATTGGACAGGAAGAGGGGCTAAAGGCTTTACGGGCAGCGCTCTGCGGCCCCAACCCCCAGCATGTGATCCTGTATGGGCCGCCCGGTATAGGCAAAACGGCTGCGGCGCGAATTGTTCTGGAAGAGTCTAAAAAGAGCCCGCTGAGTCCATTCAAAAGTAATGCAAAGTTTGTTGAGATCGATGCCACCACCGCCAGATTTGACGATCGTGGAATTGCTGACCCCTTAATCGGGTCGGTGCATGATCCGATCTATCAAGGGGCTGGCCCGCTAGGCATTGCCGGGGTGCCGCAGCCAAAACCTGGCGCTGTGACCAAAGCCCATGGTGGCGTGTTATTTATTGATGAAATTGGCGAACTGCATCCGGTTCAAATGAATAAGCTGCTGAAGGTACTGGAAGACCGTAAGGTCTTTCTGGAAAGCGCTTACTATTGTGCTGAAGATACTAATATTCCCAATCATATTCATGACATCTTTCAAAATGGATTGCCGGCTGATTTTCGCCTGGTGGGAGCCACCACCAGACTTCCAGAAGAAATCCCGCCGGCGATCCGATCCCGCTGTCTGGAAGTGTTTTTTCGCCCGCTGAATAAGGAAGAAATCGGCATTATTGCCGCCAATGCAGCCCGCAAAATTGAGCTGCCTCTTGAAGAGGGAGCTGTCGAAGTGGTGCAAAACTATGCCACCAATGGACGCGATGCGGTCAATATTATTCAGACGGCGGCCGGAATTGCGATGACAGCCGGTCAAAAAAATATACGTGTCGCCGACGTGGAATGGGTGATCAATTCGGGTCAATATTCGCCGCGCATGGAGAAGAAAATTGCCAGTATTGCACAGGTAGGCGTGGCTAATGGATTGGCCGTGATTGGCCCTAACTATGGTACGGTTTTGGAGATTGAGGCCTCTGCCATTCGGGTAAAAAAAGGGCATGGCCGTGTGATCACCACCGGCGTTGTTGATGAAGAGGAAATGGGCAGTCATGGACATACCATGCGGCGCAAAAGTATGGCCCGCGGCTCAGTCGATAACGTGCTGACCATACTCAACCTATATTTTGGGGTACATACCGAAGATTATGATCTGCACGTCAATTTTCCCGGCGGAATGCCGGTGGACGGCCCTTCTGCAGGTACTGCGATGGTAGTGGCGATTTATTCCGCTATTACCGGCATACCGGTGCAAAACCAGGTTTGTATGACCGGTGAAGTCAGCATTCGCGGGTTTGTCAAACCGGTTGGCGGTGTGGTGGCTAAAATTGAGGCCGCACGACTGGCTGGTGCCAGCAAAGTGATCATTCCCAGAGAAAATTGGCAGGATATGTTTGGGGAAATCAAAGATCTTGAAGTGGTGACAGTTGATCGTATTGAAGAAGTTATCCAGATGGCTTTATGTCAGACTGAATCACCCCGTGGCAAAAAGTCTTCTGCGCCAGCCGCTGCCGCCGCAACGGCCAAGAAATCGAAGTTTGCCGTGGCAGCTGCAGAAAACTAGAACTTTTTTTGAGCTTTTGCGTTAAAGCAGGTGTACGGATGAATCCGGCACCTGTTTTTTATTGAGGGTAACGCCAGCTTAGCACTTCTGAAGATGCCTGAATATATATGAAGTATCAGACTACGCCCGGCCTTTGCCGATAATATAAATGGAAGCGGAGTGGTTTTTTAACTTGCAGAGCGGGGATTGTTTGCCATATAATTATATGCATTCCACAGCGTCCACATATTCTCGAAAGGAATTAGGATCCTGTAGCAGAAATGGTATGCGAGGTGGAATTCTTCTACGCAAAGTTTGTTACAGGAGGTGTCAGACTAAACATGGAACTCAGGAATCAAGCCGAAAAACAGATTGATAACGGGCATGAATTTTTCGGGGGAGAGATTCTTCCGCTGCTTCCTCTACGTGGCATGATTGTATTCCCTTATATGGTTGTTCCTTTGGAAGTAGGCCGGGAGAAGTCCGTTGGTGCGCTGGAAGATGCCATGCTTCATGATCATCTTATTTTACTTTCAGCCCAGCGGGAAGCCAAAGTTGATGAACCTCAACCCGAGGATATCTATAAAATCGGGACTCTGGCAGAAATTAAGCAGCTTATGAAGCTGCCGGACGGCACAATCCGCGTTCTGGTAGAAGGTTTGTCACGTATGGAAATCGATGAGTTTGTTCAGGAAGATCCTTTTTACAGAGTGCGCGTGAATAATATCGAGCAGGAACACTCTGTCAATCTTGAGACCGAAGCTCTCATGCGCAGCATTGTTGAGCAGTTTGAGCAATTTAACAAGATCAGCAAGAAAGTATCTGCCGAAGTCTTGATTGCCATCAATGCGATTGATGAACCGGGACGGCTGGCTGACGAAATAGCCGCTCATATGGGGCTCAGACTGGAAGACAAGCAGAGCATTCTGGAAATGCTCAATGTCGATGAACGTCTGTCGAAAGTCTATGAGTTGCTGACTCGCGAGATCGAGATATCTGAACTGGAGAAGAAAATTCACCTGCGGGTTCGCAAACAGATGGAAAAAGCCCAGAAAGAATACTACCTGCGTGAGCAAATCAAAGCAATTCAAAAGGAACTCGGCGACAAGGATGATCGAGCGGCAGAAGTGGAAGAGTTGCGCGCACGGATTGCGGAGCTCGATCTTCCGGACTATGTTTCAGAAAAGGCTTTGAAAGAAGTCGAGCGCCTGGAGAAAATGCCCCCCATGGTGGCTGAAGCTGTAGTGGTACGCAATTACCTTGACTGGCTGCTGGCCTTGCCGTGGAAAGAAGAAACCGAAGATCGTCTGGATGTCGATGAGGCGGAACGCATTCTTAATGAAGATCATTATGGGCTGGAAAAAGTAAAAGAAAGAATCCTGGAGTATTTGGCAGTTTGTCAGCTTTCCAAGCGGCTCAGAGGACCAATTCTGTGCCTGATCGGACCGCCCGGAGTAGGCAAAACCTCGCTGGCGAAATCGGTGGCGCGGGCATTGGGGCGCAAGTTCGTACGCTTCTCCCTTGGCGGAGTGCGGGATGAGGCTGAAATCAGAGGTCACCGCCGGACTTATGTCGGAGCTATGCCTGGCAAGATCATTCAGGTGATGCGGCAGGCCGGTTCCAAAAATCCGGTCATTCTGCTCGATGAAGTCGATAAAATGAGCGCAGATTGGCGTGGCGACCCGACATCAGCATTGCTGGAAGTGCTTGATCCGGAGCAGAACAACAACTTTGGCGATCATTACCTGGAAGTCACTTATGATCTGTCCAATGTGTTGTTTATTACTACCGCTAATACTTTCCAGGGGATTCCGCGTCCTTTGTTGGACAGGATGGAAGTTATCACATTATCGGGTTATACCGAAGAAGAAAAGCTGGAAATCGCCAAAAGGCATTTATGGAAGAAGCAGCTTGATGAACATGGCATTGAGCCCGAACAGGTGAAGCTGCCGGATAAGTCGATTCGCGAAATCATTCGTGGCTATACCAAAGAATCCGGCGTACGTTCGCTGGAGCGTGAGCTCGGCTCAGTCTGCCGTAAGACTGCCAAGGAAATTGTGCGCGGAGCCAAGACCCCGATCAGGCTGAATAGTGCCTTGATTGAGAAGTTCCTGGGTACTCCCAAATACCACATTAACAACACTGATCTGGAGGATCGCGTTGGCGTGGCAACCGGACTGGCCTGGACAGAAGTGGGTGGCGAAATTCTGCCTGTTGAAGTGGCTGTTGTCAGAGGCAAGGGCGGTTTGATTCTAACTGGCAAGCTGGGCGAAGTCATGCGTGAATCGGCGCAGGCCAGCCTGAGTTACGTCAGAGCACACGCCCTGGAGTTGGGAATTGATGAACGTTTCCATGAGCAAGTTGATTTGCACATTCATGTGCCGGAAGGCGCAGTGCCGAAAGACGGTCCTTCCGCAGGTATCACCATTACCACCGCCATTGTTTCGGCGCTTACCGGCAGGCCGGTTAACGGAAAAGTAGCCATGACCGGAGAAATCACTTTGCGCGGACGAGTCCTTCCGATCGGCGGATTGAAGGAGAAAACCCTGGCTGCGCATCGAGCCGGCATCAAAACCGTGATCCTGCCGAAAGATAATGCCAAAGATCTGGAGGATATTCCGCAGGAGATCGCCAGGCAACTGGAGTTTGTGCCAGTGGAAAATGTCAGCGAAGTGTTAAAAGTCGCCTTGCTGGAATTGGCCGCTGAGAACAACCAGTTAGTCTCCACGCTATCTTGTGGCTATGAAAACGGTATCAACCCGGGTTTTGGCAACAATGTCGGTGTTGATACAGAAGCTCAGATAAGCTGATCATCTGGCATCCGGGAAGTAAACGGAGACGAGCGCAGGCTTAGTCTCCGTTTTTTTGGATTGCGGTATTGCGGAAAGGTCCGAAAGCCAAAAATATTGATGGATGTATGTGACCTACGTGGAGAGGACGGTGCGCTCGCCGATGGGATTTTTCATTGATGACGCGTTACTGAATGATCTGCATCGCACTTTAGGCCGGGAACGGTTTGCCCATTGCTGCGGAGTTGCCACGGTTGCCAGCGATCTTGCTTCAGTGTGGGGAGTTGCCGCAGATAAAGCTCATTTTGCCGGTTTGCTGCACGATTATGCCAGAAATCTTTCTGGACGGGAATTGTTGTCGCTGGCCCAAAAGCATGCCTATTCCATTGACCAATATGAACATGAGCATCCCATTCTCCTGCATGGTGTAGTCGCTGCCTGGAAGGTTCAAGAGAGCGGTCTTTGCGACGATGATGAGGTTCTTGCGGCAATCAGGCTGCACGTGACCGGAGACAGCGGGATGAATAGCCTCGCACAGCTCATTTTTGTGGCTGATATGATTGAGCCGGGGCGTCGCTATGATGGAGTGGAAAACCTGCGCAGTCTGGCATCTACTGATCCTGGACAGGCTCTGATTAGTGCACTCAATAAAAAGATGGCCTACCTGACGCAAATCGGGGCCAGCGTGCATCCCAGAACCATAGCGGCGCTGCGCTGGGCAATGAGGATTAGTAGGGATTAGTGCGCCCTGGTTACCGGTTTTCTGAACCTTTATCGTGATAAACTTCTGCTGGACGGCAGGAAAGTTGCCCCTTCTGGAGAAAGCTGAAACATTAATGATTCGAGATTGGAAGTTTTCGGCAGACAATGAGTGGGGGGTAATATTATGGAGCGCCGCGAAGGCTATCTGTCCAGCAAAGGCGTACGCTTATTTCATTGGTCGATCATTCCCGATGACTATAGCGCGAATCTGCTTTTTGTGCATGGCATGGCTGAACACTCCGGACGTTATCAGGAAGTTGCCGAACACTTTGCGTCATTGGGATATTGCTGTCACGCCCTGGATTTACGGGGATTAGGACGTTCAGAAGGTCCGCGTGGACATGCGGACAGTTTTTGGGACCTGATTGACGATACTGCATTATTCGCAGATCAGATCCGATCAGGCGATCCATCGCATCCGCTGTTTCTGATTGGCCACAGCATGGGCGGCCTGATTGTCCTGGCTGCCGGCCTCAAGTATCCGGCGGTTTTTAACGGTGTGATTGCTTCTTCACCGGCTCTGAAGGTAAAGATGCCTCTGCCAGGATGGAAAAAGGCTTTGGCCGCCCTCTCTGCAAAACTAATGCCGCGTCTGTCAGTTGACAATGGGATCCGGGGCAAGATTGCGCTGCGGGATCCTGCTGAAATCAAGTCCTATGACGAAGACCCGCTTTTGTATACGAAAGTTACGGCTGGGTTTTACGCCAGTTTCAGTCAGGTAATGGCAGAAACGTTTGCCAATGCCTCCAAGTTTTCTTTACCACTTTTGATGTTACAGGCTGGCGATGATCAGATTCTCAATCCGGATGCCGCCCGCGAATTCGTTGAAAATGCCGGAGTTGGCGATAAAAAGTTCATTTTATACGATGGATTATACCATGCGTTATTCAGTGAGCCGGAAAAAGCGCGTGTCTTTGATGACATGGCAGAATGGCTTAAGACACATATTTGATCAGGAGTGATTCGATGAATCCGAACAGCGGTGAAATGCATGATACCCTCGCTGAAATTGGCGGGGACTACATTATGATCAAAGCCATGGAAGATGGTGTGACCATCATTGGCCTTACCAGAGGCAAAGATACGAAATTCAGTCATACTGAAAAACTGGACCATGGCGAAATAATGATTGCGCAGTTTACTTCGAACACTTCCGCTATGAAAATCCGCGGCCGGGCAGAAGTTTACACCAAATTCGGCATGGTAGAGAGCGGGACTTCTGGGAACGCCGGGCAAGCATAAAAACACCTGGTGAGAAAGAAACTAGAACCGGGCTCGCCCCGAAGAAGGTGGATGTATTTGTGGGCAGTAGTTTATGTGGCACCAAATGAACCGATCGCGATGATGGTCAAAGAATATCTAACCAAAGAAGGATTTCTCGTGATGATCCGGCATATTGGGCTACCCCATTTTGGAGCTTCGGGTACTGTTGAAGTACTGGTACCTGAAGGAGAAGTTGAGGAAGCTCAGGAAATATTGAGCGGTGCCTTCGACCTGACATGATGTCGGCCCTCCGCCGACATCTTTCATTATCGAAATAATCATATCTATTATACTGGTTATCTTCATACGAAGGCGAGTGATAAATATGCTCAGACGCATCGGTGTATTAACGAGCGGTGGGGATGCTCCAGGAATGAATGCGGCCGTAAGGTCAGTGGTGCGGACAGCGATTAGTCGAGGACTAGAGGTCTATGGCATTCGCCGGGGCTATCGTGGTCTCATTGAAGGCGATTTTATCAGTATGGATTTTCGATCCGTGGCCGATATTCTGCAGCGCGGGGGTACCATTCTGAAGACGGCGCGCTCAGAGGAGTTTACCACGGAAGAAGGACGCCAGCGAGCCTTGCAGCAAATAAGGCGCTATTTCCTGGATGCGCTGGTGGTAATCGGAGGGGACGGTTCCTTCCGGGGAGCAATTGAACTAGATAAGATGGGTGTGCAGGTGATCGGAATTCCCGGTTCGATCGATAATGATATTGATTGTACAGATTATTCGATCGGGTTTGATACTGCCACCAACACCGTAATCGATGCCATTAACAAGATTCGGGATACCGCTTCGTCTCATGAACGCACTTATGTCATTGAAGTTATGGGACGCCATTCCGGACACATCGCCATTACCGCAGGGCTGGCCAGTGGCGCAGAAGCAGTGCTGATACCGGAATATAAACCCGATCTCAATGCACTATGTGAGCGGGTGGTTGATACGCAACGGCGTGGCAAAGCGCACTGCATCATTATCGTGGCAGAAGGACTGTTTGCCGAGGATGATGCTCCCGTACCCAGAGAAGGCAGCGCTTTAAAGGTTGGGCGGATCATTACCGAAACGACTGGTATTGAAACGCGCATTACGATTCTGGGACATCTGCAGCGCGGCGGAACTCCTACTGTACTCGATCGCACTATTGCAACTCTCATGGGCGCCAAAGCGGTTGACCTATTACTCAGCGGAGAAACCGGTAAGATGGTCGGGCTTGTTAACAATAGGCCGGCATTCTGTCCGCTGGAGGATGCCCTCAGGGCGCGCAAACCTATTGATCATGAGCTGCTGATGCTTAGCGATATGCTGGCCGGGTTCTGAATAATTTCTTGACAGACTGTGACGTAAATGGTATCCTTTGGTCGTATCTGAGTTCGCAGCTAAATTTTAACGGTATTAACCGTAAATTGAATATTGACTCATCGCGAGAGGTGGAGGGACGGGCCCGATGAAACCCGGCAACCAGCACGTTTGTGATATGGTGCCAATTCCTGCAGAGCCATCTGGAAGATGAGTAGGCAACCTAATCCTTCCATGTGGAAGGATTTTTTTAGAACTCAGATAGAAACTGTAAACTATACCCGAGAGGAGTGTGCCATTCTTGTCTGAGAATCGTCGTCTTTTTACATCTGAATCCGTAACTGAAGGTCATCCGGATAAGGTTTGCGACCAAATCTCCGATACGATTGTCGATGCCTTTATTAAGGAAGACCCTAATGCCCGCGTTGCCTGTGAGGTTTCAGTCACTACCGGTTTGGTATTGGTCATGGGTGAAATATCAACCTGTTGTGATTATGTCGATATTCCGAAACTGGTGCGTGATGTCGTGCGTGACATCGGTTATACGAGGGCTAAGTATGGTTTTGACGGAGATACCTGTGCTGTTTTAAGCACCATTGATGATCAGTCACCTGATATTGCCCTGGGTGTGGACAAGGCCATGGAGGCCAAAACCGGTGAGACATCAGCTC
>JBMNNY010000166.1:0-4665 GCA_050942765.1 Bacillota bacterium
AATGATAAGGTGTCTGACCAAGAGAAGCTGTTACAGGAGCGATCGGGCGGGTGTTAATGAGCGCCCGCATGTTTTCGCCGAAAAAGCTTTTCGCCCGCACTGCTTCCGCGGGTTCAAAGGCGATTAGCCCCGTAGCGCTCCGCATGGGAATCAAGGGACCCACGCTGCTGTCGCCGATGCGCACATGGCTTAGAACGCATCCCTCACGCTGGGCCATCCCGATCGTTTCAGAAGTAAAGGCTGGAAAGCCGGCATTAATGGCGGCAGTGGCAATCACGCGGGAAGCCAATACCGTACCCTGTCCGCCCACGCCAGCTATTAGCAAATCAGTTCTCATTTCCCTGCACCTCCCTGATGCTTCCGGAAGGGCAGATTTGCGCACAAATGCTGCATCCGGTACAAGAATCGCCAATGAAAACCTTGCCTTCTTTGCGCACCAATGCCGGACAACCGAGTTTCCTTAAACATACGCCACAATTCGTGCAATGTTCACTATTAACCGCATAGCGGGCTCTGCGTCCGGAGTGTTTCAGCAAGGTCGCACATGGTTGACGCATCACAATGAGCGCCGGACCAGGATATTGTAGTGCCTCTGATGCCACAGCGACGCTGGCACGCAAGTCGAAGGGATCGACTTCCCGTACAAACTGCACTCCGCAAGCTTTGGCCACCTCCAACGGGTCAATCTTGACGGTTTGCTTGCCAGCTAAAGTCCTCCCCATGCCAGGGTTCGGCTGATTACCAGTCATTGCAGTGGTGCTGTTGTCCAAGACAACCATCTTGACCGGAGTATCATTATAGACTGCGTTCACCAGGCCTGGAATGCCGCTGTGAAAGAATGTGGAATCCCCCAGGAAGGCCACTACCGGACGATCCGGTTCGGCTAACTTAAGTCCTTGCGCCAATGTATAAGACGCACCCATGCACAAACAGGTATCAACCGCATCCAGCGGCTGGGCATTACCGAGGGTGTAACACCCGATGTCTCCGGTAAAGATCGCACGGTGCTTTCTGGCGGCCTGCCCCCAAATGTAAAAGGAGGCGCGATGTGGACAGCCGGCGCATAGTACAGGCGGCCGCACAGGCAAATCCGGTTGTTGAAATGACCCCTCCTGAGATAGCGCGTGCGGGTGCTGTTGCGTGTGCGGGTGCTGGTGCTGGTATTGGTGTTGGTCCGGGCACGGACACGGGCACAGACGCATTTCCGAGCCAAAAAGCGCCAAAGAGACGAGATCAGCATTCAGCTCGCCAGCCGGAGGTATTTTGCCATCCCGTCTGCCGCTTATTTCTGTATCCAGATTGAACCTTTGTGCGATTAAGGCCAGCTCTTCTTCTAAGAGCGGATCGCCTTCTTCAACTACGAGAATCCTCCGGCAGCGCTTCATGAAAGCAGCTGCCGTTGCAGAATTGATCGGAAAAGCGGCCACTTCGAGTATTGGGTAAGTAGTGCCGCCACTTTTTGCAGCGAGCGCTTCCTTGACATATCTGCGGCTGACACCGCAGCAAACAATCCCAAGATCGTGACGCGGCTGTGCATCGGCACCTGCGCTTGCGCCGCCAGTCATTGAGCCTGAGCCAGTTTCCGCTCCCGATTCCGGGGCGGCGCTATTTGCCAACTCTGCTGCAATATTGGTTGCAAGGAAAGGCTGAGTCCCAAAATATGACTGAAACTCCCGGTTCATGTCCCAGAGTGCCTGATGCCTACGCCGCGACAATGCCGGGAAGATGACCCACTTACTATCCTTTTCGAAACTCATCGTACGCGTAGTCTGATAAATCGCACGTGCCTTTTCCCGATCAATACTGACCGGACCTGAACCGTGGCAAAGCCTGGTAGTCGGCCTTAAGATAACCGGAATGGAGAACTTTTCGGAAAGCTCAAAAGCCTCTACTGTCAGGCGTAATGCTTCTTCAGGATCCGAAGGCTCCAGGACAGGCAGTTTCGCCATGCGCGCATAGGTACGGGTATCCTGCTCATTTTGGGAACTGTGGGGGCCGGGATCATCTGCTGAAACGATTACTAATCCGCCTTTGACCCCGATATATGCCAGAGTCATCATCGGATCGGCCGCAACGTTCAGGCCAACCTGTTTCATAGTCACAATCGACCTGGCTCCAGAGTAAGAAGCGCCAGCGGCCACCTCCAGCGCCACCTTTTCATTGACCGACCACTCGACATAGTACCCGTAATCGGCGGCCAGGTTCGCCAAAGTCGCCACTATTTCTGAAGAAGGTGTTCCCGGATAACCGGTGACGACATTGACTCCTGCCAACACCGCGCCCCAGGCAATTGCTTCATTGCCCAGAAGCAGCTCTTTTTTCATGCTCTATATCTCTCCCATTTACTCGCCTTGGGCTGACTCTGCTGTACTGCACTAAGCTATTTAGCTGTTATCTAGATAAATACCTCATGAAAAGAAAAAACCCTCCCGAAATGCTCACAACAGAGTTCAGGAGGGTTTGCTATATAGAGGCAATTCAGTCACTTAGATGAATTGGGCACCTACAACGATCCAGCATCCTACCGGCAGATTAGTCGGTATCGCCCAGGAATTCAGATGCTGCAAACATTCTACCGTAGTGTTGAACTGCTGCGCCAGGTTGAAGAAGGTATCTCCCGCACGCAGTTGATGCCAACGCAGCTGGAACCTCATACACGGCTGTGGCGTCGCAGTTGGAGTAGTGGTTGGTGTTGTAGTCGGTGTCGTAGTTGGCGTCGTAGTAGGAGTCATCTCACTTACACCAACAACTACCCAGCATCCGATCGGCAGATTATTCGGGTTGGCCCACGAGTTCCAGAAAGTCAGGCATTCTACAGTAGTGCCAAACATTTGTGCCAGTGCGAAGAAAGTATCGCCCTGACGGATCTGGTGCCAGGTCACCTGGAAGTTCCGGCAGTCAGAAGATGTTGGAGACGTGAGGCCAACAACAACCCAGCATCCTACCGGCAGATTAGTTGGGACTGCCCAAGAGTTCAACCGCTGCAGGCATTCCACAGACGTATTAAACTGTTGCGCAAGGTTGAAGAAGGTATCTCCCGAGCGCAGCTGATGCCAACGCAGCTGGAATCTCATGCAGCATGGCTGTGCTGCAGGATAATAGCTCATTATATCAAGCCCCTTTCCGGCTCACGCCGGATTACTCTCTACTATCATATGAGCTTCAGGGGCCTACGGAAACTAATCAAGTCATAAACATGATACAATCACGCAATTCCATCTCCATGACTATATACATTTAATAGTTGGTCTGATAGCATCTTGGTAGACTCCATTTCTCCATGATCCAGTACATGACACTTTTTAAGCCCGAAAGGCTAGCCGAGAACTTTCGCAGTGCAGATCAACACTTCCGATCAAAATTGGTTACTTCAAGTAGCGGTATATCTGAATTCACATATTATCTGCATGGGCTCCCTGAGCATTACCAATTTGCTGGAGAGACAAAGAGCATAGCGCAGTTTATCGAGAATACAGATACCACCGGCTTAATTGTGACCAGTGGTGATGTGATTTTGTATGAGGAGTACTTTAAGGGAAATACGGACCAGTCCAGAACCGTTGTGTGGTCTGTATCCAAATCTGTGGTGTCCGCCTTAATGGGCATTGCCATAGCAGAAGGATACATCAAAGATGTCTCAGACCCGGTTACAAACTACGTGCCCAGTTTGGCGGTAAGTGGGTATAATGGAGTCGCTATCGAGGATGTCTTGCAGATGTCCTCTGGTATCAGCTTTAACGAGGACTATTTTGATGCTTCATCAGACTTCAATAAAATGGCACCTAGTTCCATTGGACTTGGAGGCCCGCTGGAGAATTTTCTGCTTACGCTGAAGCGCGAACATGAGCCAGGAACAGTCCGCAAGTACGCCAGCAGCGACACCCAGGTCTTGGGTATGGTGATTAGAGCGGCAACAGGTATGGACCTCGCCACTTATACCGAGACAAGGCTATGGCTGCCTGCTGGCATGGAATCTACTGCCTGCTGGCTCACCGACAGTACTGGTGTTGAGTCGGCATTTGGAGGTTTTAGTGCCACACTTCGCGACTTCGCCCGTTTTGGCAATGTTTACCTACATTACGGCTTCTGGAATGGCAGGCAAATTGTTCCCCGGGATTGGGTGAGTGCTTCGGTGACCACGAATAAATCTCATCTATTGGCAAGCGAGAATTCATTAGGATATGGATATCAGTGGTGGGTACCTGGTGGGGACGAGGGCGACTTTCTGGCCATAGGTATTTATGGACAGGTAATCTATGTCAATCCCCACCATAATATTGTGATCGTTAAGACTTCAGCCTACCGAGGGTATGAACAAGATGGTGAAGTAATGGAGCTGGAAAGTGTTGCCTTCATGCGCGCAATTGCTGCTGCCATGGGAGATGTTATGAAAGCACGTGCCGTCTTCAGGGAATAGGCTCAGCTGGCGTTACATTGCGGATGCCAATCAGCAAATCATATCTGTCTCCAAGCAGGGCACCATTATATTCAACCTTTTGAATGGGGTTTATTTGACCATCTTTCCCGGATTCACGGGTAAATAACGCAGCCATCGCGAGGTTCCCGGGCAGACCTTTCATGAATCCGTCCAATAGCTGCCGTCCGACGGAGGCCGTTTTCATGCCAGAACCACTGCCATAGCAGTGTTCGCCGCCACTGGCACCG
>JBMNNY010000167.1:0-4657 GCA_050942765.1 Bacillota bacterium
AATGATCACTTGACAAATTCATCACTAGTGAATATAATCTAGTAGTAGATAACGGACTGTATTGTGCAACTGCAATCTGTGGGGAGGGTGTTCATGAATATCCAATACAAAAAAGGAGTGTTGGAGCTTTGCGTAATGTCTCTGCTAAAGAAGCGCGACTGCTATGGGTATGAAATTTCGGAGTATCTTTCCAAGCACATTGATATAGCTGACGGAACTGTCTACCCTATTTTAAGGAAGCTAAAGAGTGACGGCCTCCTTACAACATTTCTGCAAGAAGAAAGCGGCGGCCCCCCGCGCAAGTATTATTCTCTTACTGATCTGGGGCAGAAAACTTATGAAAAAGAACTGACCGAATACTTACGTTTTGCCCGGGCAGTTGAAACCTTATTGGAGGATGATGATCATGACGAAAAATGAGTTTCTTGCCAGGCTTGCCGAAGAGCTGGACAGGAAGAAAGTTGCGGACGCAGCAGACATAATAAGCGAATATGAGCAACACTTTGCTTTTAAAATGGCAGATGGTTTTTCGGAAGAAGAAATTGCCGCCAAGCTTGGAGACCCAGTTGCGCATGCCGCTCAATTTGAGAGCAGCGCTGCTGATCCATCGTCTGCTTCGTCGTCGCGTGGCGGGCGCGACGGACGTGGCGGAAGGAAAGCTGTCACAGTAATCGGACTTTGCTTCGCGGACCTTTTCGCAGGCATTTTCTTTGTGCTTCTAATGGCGTGGGAAGTCATTATGATTGCCTTTTCTCTGGCCTGCGCAGCAATTGCTGTGTGCCTGTTAGGCAAATTAAACATCTACTCATTAATACCGCCAATGCCTTATTGGTGCGCTGCCATTTTGGGCCTGGCAATAGCGGCACTTTCAGTCCTGGCCGCCGTAGGCAGTGTCTATTTTGCTGCATTTGTCCGGCAACTGATGCGTTCTTATGGACGATTCCATCATAATGCTATCGCCGCGGCCAGTGGAAAAGCCGTGCTGCCTTCACTCGCCATTCATCCGCAGCTTGCCCCGAAGGCTAATCGCAGACTAAGAACGATCGCACTGATCGCGCTGATTATCTTTGTAGTCTTCACCATTCTGGGCATGATCGTAGCAATGATTTCTTCCGGCGCGCTTGAGTTCTGGCACGCCTGGGGCTGGTTCGGGTATACAGAGACTGGCGCGAATACTGTGCATGGCTTGAACTAGAGCGACTGGCAAGCTTAAGGTTGCCAAAACGCATTAAGGAGGCCAAAATGAAGACTATTGTTATTACCGGTGCTACTTCTGGCATTGGTCTGGAAACGGCACGCCTTTTAACCCTCCAGGGTTTTAATGTCCTGGGCGTTGGCCGTAGCAAAGAGAACTGTGTCAAGGCAGAAAAAGATATTTTGTCCGAAAACCCGCATGCCAAAGTCACCTTCTTTATCGGAGATCTGATGCAGCAGCGCGAAGTGCTTCACATTGCCCGTGAGATTATCTCTTATCTGAATGAAAATTGCCACGGTGAATTACATGCTCTGATAAATAACGCGGGCTGTGTACGCAGCTGGTATATGACCACGGAGGAAGGCTACGAACAGCAATTTGCTCTCAATCACCTGGCCGGTTTCATATTAACGCACGAGTTGCTGCCCATGATCATTAAAGCCAAAGGCCGAATTATTATGACAAGCAGTACATCGCACAAGGGCATTAAGGTTCATTGGGATGATGTGATGCTGCGGCGTGGCTACAATCCACTGATCGCCTATAAGCAGTCCAAATTGTGCAATGTACTGTTTGCCAAAGGTCTGAACGATCGTTACGCCGCCACCGGCATCCGCGCCTATGCTGTCGACCCCGGACTCGTCAAAACAGATATTGGCAATAAGCAAACCGGCAGTCTGATAAACTTCATTTGGAAGCTGCGTAAATATAGGGCTGTATCGCCTGCCATCCCCGCCCAAACCTTTGCTTTCCTGTGTGGGCGGCATGATGCCGAGACATCGCCGCCGCCTCCAGGACTCTATTATTATCTTTGCAAAGAAAAAGCCTATAGCAAACAGGTAACAAGCGCAAATGCCACCCGGTTGTTCGCGTTAAGTGAGCAGCTTTGCGGCATTCGCTACGAAACGGAGAATGTGCCATGAATGTGATGATCACCGGGGCCGCAGGCGGGCTGGGACGCGCCCTTGCGAACGAGTGCGGCCGTCGCGGATATAATCTGTTCTTGACAGATATCAATGCCGAGGGGCTACTTTCCCTTCAGCGCGGTCTGGAGCGGCAGTTTGGGGTTACAGTCACCACGAAAGCCTGTGATCTCACGCGTGCGGAAAGTGTGGATGAAATGCTCCAGATCATTGACAAGCATAATATCAAGTTCGATATGCATCTTAATATTGCCGGTATTGATTTTGAAGGGGGTTTCATGGAACGCGCGCGCGAAAAGGTTGTGGGAATTGTCGCACTCAACAATGCCGCGACACTGCGCATCACCCACGCAATATTGGAGCGGCGCAGAGCAGATAGGCCTTTCACCATTGTTTTTGTCTCCAGTTTGGCTTCCATGTTTCCCATGCCTCTAAAGGCAACCTATGCCGCCTCCAAGCGCTTCCTTTTGGATTTTGCCACTTCCCTGCGCCAAGAGCTCAAGGATCAAAACGTGAATGTGTTGGCGCTTTGTCCTGGAGGCATGGTGACAACGCCAGAGGCCATGCAGGGCATTACCGCTCAGGGAATTTGGGGCAGCATAACTACCAATGCGCTGGAGGTCGTTGCTTACAAAACGCTTGAACGCGCGCTGGCTGGGAAAGGGACATACGTCCCCGGCTTGATTAATCAGGTTCTTTGCTTTTTAGGAAGGATCATTCCCCGTTCATGGGTGGCGACCGTTGTTCATTGGCGGTGGAAATCCGCCCAAAGCAAATGGCTGACAAACATGTAAATACAAATATCGGTCTTGAAGATAGGACTCTATCTTATACTAACGGGGACACTGCTGAAACCGGTTATATAAATCATGCTGAGATCACTATGCAAGGTACAGACTTGCCGCTCCGATCCGCCTTTTCCGATGTTAATGGTCATTATCAGATTAGCAACGTCCTGGTGGGCAAATACCAAGTAATCGCCAATCTTGCCACCGCCACCAATCTGTCTGACTTCGAATTTCCTTTAGACGTTTATTGAGGTACATACTCGTTGAATGATGAGGTGGAGCAGTACTGCGGTGCCACCGGCCCCTATCCCAATCTGAGCTTTTCAATCGGTGACGTAGTAATTGCCGATGATACTATCACCACGCTTGACTTCTTCCTTTACGGGTATTAGAACTGGAGATACCGAGAGGGGGTTCGAGCGGGCGCGGACTACAAGAGCTTGAGAAGGGTTGAGACTGCTCGAGACGCTTTAGGACGTTTTAAGACGCTTTAAGATGCTTTAAGACGCCTCAAGGCCAAGGCGCTTTAAGAATTAACCCCCCAGGAGAAGCCCCTGGGGGGTTAGTTTATTATATCCGTCCGTCTGCGCTAGTCGCAGTAAGAACAGCAATAATCAGCGACAGACTTGACGATGAGCTTGAAACTAGAATTAGCGGGCACCACAAAGCTCATACCTTCAGTGTATTTTTTGTAAGTATTCTCGCCTGGAAGCATGATCTCCATTTCGCCGCCCAATACTTCCATTAACTCTTCCGCGCCTGTGTTGAACTGATATTCGCCGGGCAACATGATCCCCAATGTCTTCCGCTCTCCTGTCTCTGTAAAGACAGTCCTGCTGGTTACCTTGCCATCGTAGTATATATTGGCCTTCTTAATAATCCGCGCATTGACAAACTCCATCGGTTAACCCTCCTCAGTTATCTTGGATTTGACCTTCTGGCAATGAGCTGGCGATAAGCTACTGGCAATAACGTTTTTCTCTTGTCATGCAATTCCATCATAGCAAAGGGCCGCCCTCTGTGCAATATTTGCTCAGCTGAATCCGATTGGGGACAGTCCCCGATCGATCGTTTTGTGCTATTTGGGGACTGTCCCCAATTGGATCATTTTGAACGATTGGGGACTGTCCCCAATCGTTCGAGAACTGTCCCCACTTTATCGAAAGGTATTTATCTGGTAAAAGTCGTAAATAACATTAGATTCGGAAAGAAGGTGTTTGCTTTATGAAAACGGACCATCGGCCAAATATTACACTAGCGCTACTCGTTATTACAGTTTCGCTGCTATCTGCCTTACTGGCACCCTCTATACTCTCTGTTCATGCCGCCACCGCTAGCGCCACTAGCACCGCTAGCGCCACCAGCGCCTCCAACACCACCGGCGCCACCCCTTCCTCCACTGACACTACTGCGCTGGCGGCTTTATGGCACAGCCTCGACGCCGAAGACTATCAGCAAGCCTTGGAGTTGTCCATGGTGCGGGGCCAGCAAAACCCGCTCTATTTTGAATTGGCGTTTTACTTATCAGCCATATCATTCAACTCTGGCGATCAAAGGCGGCAAATCCTGGAGGAACTGCGCTATGCAGATTATGACGACGCAACCATTGATGCATTTCTGCAGGAACTGAAAAATAACTCACCCGCAAATAGTACGTTTCATAAGTTGGTCGAAGCAATGGTCACGTTTAACGACTACCAGAACGAACGTCGGGCCATAGCCCTGGTTATAGAGTCGCTGGCGGAACGAGA
>JBMNNY010000169.1:0-4622 GCA_050942765.1 Bacillota bacterium
ATCTATTCGGTCTTTGAGGGGGTTGCGACCATGGATCTAATTAGAGTAAACGAAGCCCATTGCCGGGATTGCTACAAATGCTTACGCTCCTGTCCTGTGAAAGCAATCAGGATGGAGCGTGCGCCATTTTCTCAGCAGTTTCGGGCACGCGTTGAAGAGTCCCGCTGTGTCCTTGATGGTCGTTGCATCGCAGAATGTCCTCAAAAGGCCAAAACAGTACATCCTGCCTATCCGAATGTTCGCAAATTAATTACTGAAAATGATAATGTCTGGGTCAGCCTGGCACCGTCATATGTGGCCGCATTTGCCAATCTGCGGCCTGGTCAGGTGTTAGCCGGATTACGCAAACTGGGGTTTGCCGGTGTTCGCGAGACAGCCGTTGGTGCTGAATGGGTGGCTGCCGCACACTACAAGCTTGCCAAGGAAGCCCAGAAACCGGTTATCACCAGCAGCTGCCCGGCGGTGGTCAACTTAATTGAGATGTATATTCCGGAGATGCTGTCGAATCTGGCGCATATTGTATCTCCGATGATTGCGCACGCCCGTTTGCTAAAGAAAGAATCGCCGGACCGGAAGGTTGTTTTTATCGGTCCCTGCCTGGCCAAATACGATGAGATTACACGACCGGGGCTGACACAAGACGTTGACCATGTTATTTCTTTCGTGGAACTTGAGAACTGGTGGGCGGAAGCGGGCATTGATCCCTCCCAGCTAGAGGATGAATGCTTTGATGGGCCTGCTCCGCAGGAAGCCGTACTGTTTCCGCTGGATGGCGGCCTCATAAAGACCGCCGGGATCACGCCCGACATGTTGTCTAACAGGACGCTGACCGTTTCGGGGCTGGATAATTGCCGGGAGTTTTTGGTCAATCTGGCCAAAAACAGCGCTCCCGTGCCAATGCTTGTAGAAATGATGGCTTGTCCGGGAGGATGTATCAATGGGCCGCTAATGCCGGCCGATAGCGGAGATGCTTTTGCCCGGCGTATGCGGATATTGAAGTACCGGGAAGAACGCCCGAAATATCGGGAAACTTGTGCTGGCGGCGGCCTCGCAACCGGTGCGGGTGTGGGTGCTAGCGCGGGCGCGGGCGCAGGCGCTGGCGCAGAAAACAAAGCAAACAGCCTGACAGAAGCCGTGCGGGCAGAGCAGGCCGACTACGAATTTTTGCAGCGCGAATATGAGAACCGCCAGATTATTTATCCGGAACCGAGCGAAGAGCAAATTAAGGAAGTTTTGGCCAAGACCAGCAAGTATGCTCCGGAGGATGAACTGAACTGCGGAGCCTGCGGATATAATTCCTGCAAAGAAAAGGCCAAAGCGGTACTACAGGGAATGGCCGATCCGGAAATGTGCATTCCGTATATGCGCACGAAAGCTGAATCAATGGCTAATTTGGTGTTCTTCGGTACACCCAATGGCGTGCTTGTGGTTGATTCGGATGAAAAAATTCTCGATTTGAACTCGGCTGCCGAACGCATTTTTGGCGTATCCCGCAATCATCTGGTAGGGACACCGGTCAGTGAACTCATCATTGATTCCAACGATTTGCGCAAGGTTTTTGACGATAATGAAGAAATCGTCCGCTTGGAAAAAGAACTGCCCGAACTAGGTTTAACCGCTCTAATTACAGCAGTAAGCGCGAAAAAAGAGAATGTTGCACTGTTGATTGTGGAAGACATTACTGGTCAGCGTCAGCGCGAGAAGGATCTGCAGCTGGTGCGGGAAGTAACGTTGGAACGCGCCCAGGAAGTAATCGACAAACAGATGGCGGTCGCACAAAAAATTGCCGGATTACTGGGTGAAACAACGGCTGAGACAAAAGTCATTCTTACCAAGCTGATGCGCGTCATGAAGGAAGAAGGGAATGCAGATGGAGCTGTTTCTGGAGATCGGCACCGCTCAGCTGAATAAAGCCGGAGAAGAACTATGCGGCGACACAATTGAGACCGCCGGAAACAGTGAATCTAAAATAGTAGTATTGGCGGATGGTCTGGGCAGCGGCGTGAAAGCCAATATCTTATCCGGGCTAACGAGTAAGATTGCCGCCAAGATGCTGGAAGGCGGATGCTCGATTGATGAAGTTATTGAAGCTTTAGCTCAGGCCTTGCCTGTTTGTGAAGTGCGGGGCTTGGCATATAGTACTTTTTCCATCTCACAGGTGATGCCGGACGGCAGCCTTTATTTGGCGGAATATGATAATCCGCCAGCAGTTATTATTAAGAATGATGCAATACAGTCTGTCGCAAAGCAGAGCCGGGAAGTGGCTAACCGTAAAATCAATGAGGCACATCTCCGGCTTCACGAAGGGGATTGGGTGGTCTTAGTGAGTGATGGTGTTTTGCATGCCGGGATAGGCGGTCTCTGGAACCTTGGTTGGGGATGGGATCGCATTGCAGAATACACGCGCAGCCTGGCAGCAACAGATATTTCTGCACAGGAACTAGCTGAAGGATTGGTCGCAGTTTGCGATAAGCTATACAACAGTAAACCGGGCGATGATACTTCTGTAGTGGCCCTGCGCTTTCGGCAGCGCCGGGAATTAACTGTCATGGTTGGGCCTCCGGCCGATCGGGATTGTGATGCCCGGGTCGTGCGCGATTTCTTGAGCAGCCCTGGCAAGAAGGCGGTCTGCGGTGGCACCACCGGTAATATCGTCGCGCGCGAAACCGGCGAGCAATTATCAGTGGATTTGTCGTCGATGGATCCGCGCATTCCGCCGGTCGGCAATCTCGTAGGCATTGACCTGGTTTGCGAAGGTATTTTAACACTGACTTATACTCTGGAACGCCTTAAGGAAGAGTCTGCCGCCGGTACTGTCAGCAGCGCGATATTACCGCGCAAACTGAAATGGAAGAGGGATGGTGTGTCCCGCCTGTTGAGTGCCTTATTGGAAGCGGACGAAATCCGGTTTATGGTGGGACGAGCCCTAAACCCGGCGCATCAGAGTTCTGAAATGCCGGCTGATCTGGCGCTAAAACATAGGGTGATTGAAGATATTGCCGCGCTGCTCGAAAAAATGGGCAAGCGTGTGTCGGTATCATATACTTAATAAAAGACCAGGTAACGAATATCACCCGAAAGCAAATATTAGGGATTAGCGGGAACTCCGCCTTCAGCAAGGAGGCAGAAGGCGGAATCCCGTTTAAGGCGGCGGTTTTTCCGCCGCCTTTTTTGCCGTCAAGGCCCGCTTCTCGTAACGCCCGGAAGAGCTGTCTTTTGGTGAACATACGCCGCAATCCGGCGCCGTTGTCGCGCAGACCGTTGGCAACGAAATATTCATATGTGCGCCGGTTTGCAGCTGGCACATCTGGCTGCGTTTTTTTCTTCAGATGGACCAGGACGACATCTACGCCAGGCATAGGATGGAAGTCTTCGCGCCGAAAATGATAGATGATTTTGAGCTCGAACGCCGGTTTCAGCATAAGCGAGCGCAGCGTTTCACGCGGTTTTCCCATAAAACGTTTGGCTGCGCCTTTTTCCATTGTCAGCCATACTTCTGTAGGAGGGTTTCTGCTTTCGGTTAGTTTGCGCAGGATGGCCGTGGTATGGCTGAATGGAATATTTGCGAAAATTTTATATGTTGATCGACTTCAATGGCCGTCACTTTATGGCAGAGTTGGACAAGCAAACGTGTAATATGACCCTTTCCAGGACCAATTTCGATAACATGGTCGGATGCGGCGATACTGGTTTTATGCAGTAGCCTGCTGATGGTTTTTGCATCAGTCAGGAAATTCTGCGATACCCAGACTGGTGCCGACACCCCGTTTTTTCTATTGCGGGGCATAAGAAATACACCTCAGTTCGATCAGATTCGGTCGAAAAAAGGCGTACCAACCACGGGGGACATGCTCCTCCGTGCTGCGGGGGATTTATTCCTCCGACTGTTGGTGCGCCTTTATGACCGAATCCGATTCGTACCCATAGGTGTATCATTAGCCTCCAATCGCAGAATGAAATTATTATAAGACAGACGCCTGAAATTGTCAATTTGGCGGGGAAGCAGGAATGCGTCAGCCAGAAAAGAAGGAATGCAGCCTGCATGAAACGAATCGAAATTCATAAAATCAATCTGAGAAAGTCAATCTGAGAAAGTCATTCTTAGAAAGTCAGGCTGAGAAAATGATCCTAATTGGCAAAACATAACTGTGGAAGGGGCTGTTTCAGTGAACGCAATTGGTCAGGCAGGAGCTGCGTTAGCGGCAGAGTTATCGGCACTCCGGCGCGAATTGCACCAAAATCCTGAGCTAGCATCGCATGAGCACCGCACCGCCGCGAAAATTGCCGAGCTGCTGATCCAAATGGGCTGTGAAGTGCAGCAAAATGTTGGTGGAACCGGAGTAATCGGGATCTTGCGTAATGGTGAGGAGAGCCCGGTGGTGGCATTGCGGGCTGATATGGATGCGCTGCCCATTACTGAAGAAGCCAACCATAACTATATCTCCAAGAATCCAGGCGTCATGCATGCTTGCGGTCATGATGCGCATATGACCTGTCTAATCGGAGCAATGCGGATTTTGGCACAACATCGGGATTGCTGGCATGGCACAGTCAAAGCCATCTTCCAGCCGGCCGAGGAAATCGTGGCCGGGGCAAGAGATATGATTCGGGAAGGGGTCATG
>JBMNNY010000170.1:0-4618 GCA_050942765.1 Bacillota bacterium
ATATCGGGACTTTTGGCTGTTCCGCCTAACTTAGCTGTCAGGCTGCCTTTTCCGTGAATCTGATAATTAGCGACCCCCGGAATGAAGGCGGCGATCTGCTGCAAATCCAGTTCCGCAGCGCTCAAGGCTAGATCCATCCAGGGCTCTTCCAAGTTACCGGCTTTACCCTCTGCGACAAATTTCGTGTCCTGCCATACAGCCTGTAGTTTTTGAATTTCGACAGTATCATCTGCCAGAACAGCTTTGGCAGAAATATTCTTTACTTCTATATCAAGCGGCAAATTATGCACAAACCCATTTTCAACTTCAACACGGCCTTTGAACGCCGGAGCAGCCAAAGGGCCTTGCGCCGTAATTTCGGCTGCAATCAGCCCATCCAGCTCCCAGTCAGCGAGCGGCACCAAGTGCGACCATTCATGCCAAGTAACATCAGAAGCTTTCAATGTTAAGTCTTCAAATGATGGATTCTGAAAATCGGCCATGTTTACTGTGCCAAGCAGCTCTAACTGCGTTGCGCCAGCGCGCGCCGCTCCTTTTTGCACCTTAATGTATTGGCCGTCATAAGAGGCATTGATCGTGATGTCTTCCAAATCCATTGGAAGGATGTCGTGGGCGAATGAGCCGTTCTTAATGATAAGACGGGCATCATTTACGGTAAAAGTCCCGCCGGAGTAGCTCCCCGCAGCCGAAGCACTTACCAATCCGGTAATTTGACGATACTCTTCCGGAATCAATCCGATTTGCACCAAATCTTCGGCTTTGGCGTCCGAGATTTCAACGCGCCCGGAAATATCAGTCGTCTCGATATTAATTAGGCCATCGGCATAGAAACTGCTTTGCGCTGGCTCATTCAGGTAACCTTTCGCATAGACTTGCAGCTTCGGATATTGCTGAAATGAAACGAATCCATTGGTTTTAGAGGCCTCGGCGCTTAAACCTTGCGGTAAACCGTCAAATGAAAGCCGGGCATTCCGAAATGAGATCATTGCTTTTAGGGATAACTCGGTGGTCTGACTGTCCGTATCTTTGACGATAAACAAGTCCGACAGATTGAGTCTTCCATCCTCCAGTAATCCGGCGGCGATTACCGGCGACTCCAGTTCTATGCGCGATATGGAAGCCAAAATGTCAAATCCCTTGCTGATAAACTGCCATAGACTATAATGAATAATAATTTTATCAGCACCAAGTACGGTGCTGCCATCCTGGCTGATTGTCAGTTGCTCCGCAACAACTTTGTTAAACAAGGAAGTATAAACCCGTTCCAGCTTAACCTCCCCGTTAACAGAATCCTGCAGCAGAGCGGCAACTTTATTGGTAACGATATCACCAAAAGGAACGCGTGTAATCACCAGGATTGCTCCCTGTAGCAAAAGGAACACGCCCAGCAAAACTGCGATGATAATTATTAACTTATTGTGTTTGACAGTGGTCGGCTGCACGGTGCTTCCTCCCGGTGAAATTGCGCATGACTGACAACCATTTGGGCGGTTTACATTGATTTATTTTTCCTGCCGCCACTATTTCGACGTTTGGCAAGCGCTTCCCTGTAGAAAGGGAAGCGCTTTTTATAGGCATCTGAACCCGTCAATTACATAAATGCAGTTAAAGCCCAAAAAGTGAAAATCGGACCATGGCTGGTTTTTTATTCGTTGGCAGGATCGACGATCTCAATTGATATCATGCGGCTGCCCTGTACAAACCAGTCGGTCTCGGTCAGAAGTATGATATCGCTGTCATCGATTGCTTCGGAGTCGGCGGTGTCCGGGGCATACCGCACAATAATATGCATATTAGCGGGCTTTTCAGTCCATTCGCGATAGGCCTCCGCGAAATCGGCCGCGCTGTTGTTCAAAATGTCTTCCTCTTCAAAGGCATCTTCCGTCCATAGGGTCCCGCCGCTAATGAAGAAATCCAACCGCCCTGGAGCTGCATTATCCGGTATTTTTACTGGAATAGTTACTTCGGCAAGGGCGCTCCGATAAGGCCTTAGCTGCACCACCAGATCAACGGTTTCCCCGGGTTGAACAATATCCTGAGCCGTGCGGGCATCAGTAATGACGGCGCTGAAATTATCTTTGCAAACCACCGCCGATACATTGACCGCCAGTGGACGCACGTCTTCAAAATTATTGCGGAAAAGGAAATTGAGGTACCCCAGCAGATCCATTATAGCAATCGAAGCAACATCCGTGCGGTGATAAAAAAGATTTTGGCGTCGCAAGTCAGCCCGGGATCCTGCCGTAAGGACTTCCAAATCTATTTTGGCGGAGCCTGCCCCGACCCGATCCAACGCCCGATCCAATCCTTCAATTACGGCCATCGATGCCAAAGTTGGCGTCATATCAGCGTCAAGAACAACGCTGGTCTTCAAGACCACTTCATTACCGGTATCTTGATCGGTAACTTGAACGACCACCGGCAGCATGACCGGCATTTTCCCAAATCGGCCTGCCAAACCGGCGGAACGATCCTGGGTGATAATACCGACGGGATTAGTAATATCCGCCAGCTTTGAAGGAACAGACGCGCCAGAGATTGTACGATATACACTGGCCCCGGTAGCCAGTAAGGCTACCTTGCCTTTGCTCAACACCGGATGTCCAAAAGCAACGAAACGCCCGTTTTCCACCCAGGTCAGGGTACCAATTGAAGATACACTGAGGTCACCGGTAATCAGCTGCAAACCAAGTGGACTACCCGGTTCGAGAGACGCAATCGTTTCCCCGGAAGGGCTTAATGGCGCTGGCGTTAATGGCGATGACGCTGCTGACTTAGCGACGGAAACGCCATATTTCCCCAGGAAACTCTGCAGTGCTGCGCCGGTACGCTGGCCGAAACCGCCCAAATAAATCGGCGCTGTGACCGGGATCGCCTTTAATAAGTCAGAGCGGTTGTTGTGCACGCCTTGGCCATGGCCACCTGCAAATAAAATGCCGCGGTAGTTTTGTCCGGCAATGTTGACAGGCTGACCGTCAACAAACTCCGCCATATAATCCTCGGTATCTTTATAATCCCACAAGGCCAGCATGTCAGCAATCGGAGTTACCAGGCCATAGCTGGGATTGGCATTGGAAAAGGTATAGCTAATCGCGCCCAGCAGACGGTTACCGATGAAAACGGGACTGCCGCTCATCCCAGACGCGATCCCGCCGAATTCTCTCAAAGCCGTGCCATAGGTACGAATCAGGATTAGCGAACCCACCCGGCCAGTTCCTGTGGTCAGTCCAAGGATTTCGACCCCGAAGGATTCGATCTTGGTACCCTCTAGAACTGTCAGGGCTTTTCCCCGCATACCAGGACGGATTTCATCAATCCCGATAAAGCGCGTGTCGGCTTTCGCAGTAAACCCTGCGGCGATCAAAGCCAGCATAAAAACCACGATCATTGGAATGGCAGTAGATCTTGTTTTCAAAGGCTAACCTCCCCCAAGCGTCTTATGATCTTAATACCCTGGACTTAATTCTGATCTCGTGCTTTTCTTTCAGTATCGGCACCAGGTTATATGCTCCCAAGGCTAACATCATTAAGGTAAGCACTAATTTCACGCCCGGCGTAGATGCTTTCCATTCTCTCTGACCGTCAGTTCCATACTTCGTTAGCGATGTGCCCCTGAACCAGGAACCGCCGTCAGTGACATAGACATTGCCGTTCAGATCAACGTCAAACTGTTTATACCTGAACAAATTACTGGCTTTCGAGAACACTTTCGTTTTAACCCATAACACTTCACCAGCCGGAGAGATTTTGGCAAGAAATGAGTTTGCTTCCTGCGCTTGCTCCTCATCCTCTCCCAACATACGGACATATCCGGCAGCATAGGCATTCCCGTAATAATCGGTGGAGATGTCCACTATGAAATTACTGGCACCTGAGTCCACTGGCTGAAAAGTTGTCGACCATAGCTGTTCTCCGTTCGGACTGTACTTTTGAATGGCGGCCAAACGCTGCATGCTGCCACCGACAAAAATGTTATTTTCTCTGTCAGAGACTACAATCGTGGCATCAGCAGTCATGGAAGTCAGCCATAATTGATCGCCTTCCGGAGTAAACTTGGTTAATGTTCCGGTGATGTTATTCAAGCAGAGAATGTCCCCTTTTTCATCAACACAAACTGTATTTAGGTACCCGAAGCGTACCGGCACAAATGCAGGCTGAACAGCCTTCCCATCCTCCACCCCGAAAGCCTCGGTTGCAATGTCACCGCTTTCACTAATTCCAAGCAAGCGCAGCTTTCCGCCCGCTTCTTGCAGCGCGTTAATTTTCGCCGCCGATGATGTATCCCAGATAACATTGCCGTTAGAATCCAATTTTGCCAGATAACTATAGGCTGTCTTTCCTTCGGAATCTTTCATTAGCAGATAGCTATTTGATTCAGTGTCTCTTTCAAAACCGATATATAAATTGCTGTCCTGATCGTCTGTCAGGAGTTTTGCCCTATAGAGCGCTGAGGCATCAAAGGGATAGCCCTTCACCCATTTCAGCCGGCCTGAGCTGTCAAATTTCATGATTTTGTGCCTGTCAGTCAGCGATAGATAACGGTTTTCAATTACGATATACGAATCTCCCTCATTGGCAACCGTGATATCTCCTTCAATGACCGGTATGAAGTAAAGAA
>JBMNNY010000171.1:0-4616 GCA_050942765.1 Bacillota bacterium
GACTATCCGGCGTTTGTATTTTCTTTATATGGATGAGTATGAGGAGGACCAATTTTGCGTATCATCTGTCAGCATTGGCAAAAGGAAGAGGACACAGACAGGGTGCGCTGTCTGCTATGTCCGCACAACTGTCTGATCCCAGCTGGTCAGACCGGCCGATGCCGCGTGCGCAAAAACGAGCACGGACAGCTCTGGACACTAAACTATGGCGAACTGACTGCGGCAGCGCTGGACCCAATGGAAAAGAAGCCTTTGTATCATTTCCATCCGGGGAAGACTATCCTGTCCTTTGGTACTTTTGGCTGCAACATGCGGTGTCGTTTTTGCCAGAATCACGAAATCTCGCAGATGGTCGTGAACGCAAATGCGCTGACAGAAACAGATGCGCATAACGGTGCACATGCGCATACCGAAGCAGACGCACGTGCCGAAGCAGATCCGCGTGCCGAAACAGACGTGCGCACATCAGCTGATTCCCTTCGCGCCCGGCGGCAGCTTGAAGCTGCAGATCTCGCGCGACTGGTCGCCATGCAGGAACAGTCGTGCGTTGGAGCGGCTTTCACCTATTCGGAACCATCGGTTTGGTATGAGTATGTCTATGATGCTGCCCGGCATGTGAAAGAAAAAGGCTTTGTGAATGTATTGGTGACGAATGGCTTTTTATCCGAAAAAGCACTCGCGGATCTACTGCCGTTTGTCGATGCTGCTAATGTGGATTTGAAATCATTCCGTGACGATTTTTACCGCGAAGTTTGCGGGGCATCGCTGAAACCCGTGCTTGAGACCATTGTCACTATGAAAAAAGCGCTGCACCTGGAGTTGACCACTTTACTTGTTCCGGGTCTTAATGACGGGGTTGAAGAGATCGAAAAATTGGCTGCCTGGGTGGCGGCTGAGGTTGGCAAAGATACTCCGCTGCATCTGTCGCGCTATTTTCCGGCTTACCGTATGGAGCTACCGCCGACGCCGGAAAAAACAATAGCTGCGGCCTATGAAGCGGCGCGCGTACATCTGCAATATGTCTACACTGGTAATATCGCCGTACCTTACGGGCAAGACACTGATTGCCCAGCCTGCGGGAGCAAACTGATCCGCCGTAATTTCAGGCAGGTACATATTGTGGGACTCAGTGACAGGCGCTGCAAAGCATGCGGGCTTCCCGTCCCGATTGTAATGTAATGCGATGATGGAAAAAGGGATGCAGTATCGGATTGCGGAAATAGATCAAAACTGTTCCAATGGTTCAAACAGGAGGAGAGGAATTACATGGAGAAAAAAACGAAGAAAGCGATCGTAGCAGGCGTAATTGTCTGGGTTATATTACTGTCGTTCGCGTTTTTCAGGTATCGGGAGTGGAAGGCGGAAGAAGCATTTCAAAATGGGATTCTCCTCCTCGAAAACGGAGAACTCGATGCAGCGCAGGTTCAAATTGAACGAGCCCAAAAGTTGCGTCCACGTGATTGGGAAATTCGCGATCAGCTAGGCGCTGTGTTGCTGCGCAAGGGCCTTTATGACGAAGCCCGCAAAGAGTTTGCGGAAGTGCTTCGCATAAAACCCGATTATGCTGATGCCCATAAATATATTGGTTTTTGTTATGTTCATGAGCAAAACTGGGAAGAGGCTCTGGCCGCCTTCATGAAAGCCTGTGAGGTCGCTCCCTCGGATCCGGTAAGTCATGAACTGGTGGCAGCTATCGCCGAGAAGGTTGGCAATACGGATCTGGCTTTGGCACATTGGGATAGCATTCTGAATCTGGATCCTGACAACAAAAAAGCGCAAGAAAGGCGTGCTATGCTGTTGGATCCCGATTATGCTGCGCACGATCATGATCATGACAGTGATCCCAATCACGATCACGACCACGATCATGATCACGCCGAAGATCAGGATCACGAACCTCATGAATGAAAGGTGGATTGGACGTGAAACTAAGATGGCATGGACATGCTTGCTTCTCGTTAATATCGTCTGATGAGACCAGAATTCTGACGGATCCCTTTGATGAGCACGTTGGCTATGAGCTTCCACGGGTAGAAGCGGACGTGGTTACCATCAGCCACGGGCATTTTGATCACTGCTATGTTACTCCGGAGATGGGCAATCCCGAGATTGTGCGTAATCCCGGAACGACAGTATTTCGGGATGTGAGAATTACAGGCGTTCCATCTTTCCATGATAATAATGGCGGCAAAACACGCGGCACGAATATCATGTTCAGCTTTAAGATTGACGACATTCAGATCGCTCATCTTGGGGATCTCGGCCATACGCTCGGACCGGAGCATGTGATGGCATTAGGACACCCTCAGGTGCTACTCATTCCGGTAGGAGGGACTTATACGATTGACTGGCAGGAAGCCTCGCGAGTGGTCGAGACTCTGGAACCCAAAATCGTCATTCCAATGCATTATAAAACGGCGGCTTTATCTTTCCCTCTTGACACAGTCGATAATTTCCTGCAAGATAAGGTAAGGGTAAGGCGTGAGTCGTATTCTACAATTGAAATAACACCAGACAATCTTCCTGCTGACCAGGAAATAATAGTTCTGAGTTATATCTAGACCTGTAAAGGTCTAGATTTCTGTTTGCGCTTGCGCCGGTAGTCGTTGCTGAGCATTCAAAGAAAATCTGGCGTATGGAGGTAGAGCTGAGTCATGGTCAAATATATTTTCGTTACCGGAGGTGTCGTTTCCTCACTAGGGAAAGGAATCACAGCTGCCTCTCTGGGCAGGCTGCTGAAAAGCAGAGGCCTGCGGGTCAGTGTTCTCAAACTCGATCCATACATCAATGTTGATCCAGGTACCATGAGTCCCTACCAGCATGGCGAAGTGTTCGTAACGGATGACGGCGCTGAAACCGACCTTGACCTTGGCCATTATGAGCGTTTTATTGACGTTAACCTGTCAAAAGCCAATAATGTCACGGCGGGCAAAATTTACTGGTCGGTGATAAGCAAGGAAAGAAAAGGCGAATACTTAGGTGGCACCGTTCAGGTTGTCCCCCATATTACCAATGAGATTAAAGAACGGATCACCCGCGTTGCCAAAGACTCCAATGTCGATGTCGTGATTGTCGAAGTTGGCGGAACCGTAGGCGACATCGAAAGTCTGCCCTTCCTCGAGGCCATCCGTCAGTTCCGCAGTGATGTTGGCCGTGACAATACGCTGTTTATCCATGTCACACTGGTCCCCTACATTTGTGCTGCCGGAGAGCTGAAAACCAAGCCGACCCAGCACAGCGTCAAAGAACTCCGCAGTATCGGTATCCATCCTGACATCATAGTCTGCCGCTCTGAGCATCCATTGTCCCGCGATTTGCGCGCCAAAATCGGGTTGTTTTGTGACATTGACGAACGGGCTGTCATCCCCAATCTCAATGCTGATACGCTATATGAAGTCCCATTGCTTCTTGAGGCGGAAGGCCTGGACGACATTGTCATCCGTAGATTGGGACTTAATTGTCAGGAAGCTGACATGACCGAATGGCGAAAAATTGTTGAACGCATCAAACACCCGGTTCATGAGGTAACCATCGCTTTAGTCGGCAAATACGTCGCGCTGCCGGATGCCTACCTCAGCGTGGTGGAGGCACTGCGGCATGCCGGTATTGCCAATGAGGCGCATATCAATATTAAGTGGATTGATTCCGAGATTCTGGAACATGAGCCTGTGGAAGACCACCTGGCAGATGTCGATGGAATCCTGATTCCCGGAGGATTCGGAAACCGGGGTATCGAAGGCAAGATCCAGGCGATTACTTACGCCCGCACCCACCAGATCCCGTTCTTTGGCATCTGCCTCGGCATGCAGTGCGCGGTAATCGAATATGCACGCAACGTCGCAGGGTTAGTGGGCGCTAACAGCTCCGAATTTGATATATCCACACCGTACCCGGTTATTGACCTTTTGCCTGAGCAAAAAGACATCGCAGACCTGGGTGGCACCATGCGGCTGGGACTGTATCCCTGCCGGGTTGCGAATGGCAGTGCGCTGCGCAATGCCTACCAAAAGGAAATCATCTATGAGCGGCACCGCCACCGTTTCGAGGTCAGCAATGAGTACCGCAAGACTTTGGAGGCTGCCGGACTGGCATTTACCGGCTTGTCTCCGGACAAGCGCCTTGTTGAGGTTACGGAGCTGCCTGGCCATCCTTGGTTCCTTGGCACGCAGTTTCATCCGGAACTAAAGTCGCGTCCGAATAAACCACACCCACTTTTTAAAGATTTCATTGCAGCTGCTCTTAAGAATGCTCAGAATAAACCAGCCGGGGAATAAGCCTGCTGGGGAATAAGTCTGGCTCGAGAATAAGCCTGCAGGGGAATAAGTCTGGTTCGAGAATAAGCCGGCTGGGGAATAAATTGGGCCGGCAGTGAATAAATTCCTCCGTTATGACCGAAAATGCGTGCATAACGGAGGGATCAGAAATGAATCTGAGAAGCCTATGGAAAACATCCGGGATTGCGAGCGTGTTAATGTTCGCATTTGTGTTTGGCTTAGCCATATTTGGCGCGGTGCCGGTGCACGCCTGGCACCCGGAGCCGGAGCAGCAGATTTACTATGGTGTCTGCGACGGCTACAGTAGTCCTGCCGCCGCACAGGCTGCCGCTGCGCTACAAA
>JBMNNY010000172.1:0-4586 GCA_050942765.1 Bacillota bacterium
CTGTCATGTTTGCTACGCTTCGACTGTTGAATTAATCCGCCTCGCCAAACAATGGGGTGTTCCGGTTACTGCCGAAGCAACCATTCATCATTTTACATTGACTGATGCCGCTGTAGCAGAACGAGGCTCTTATGCCAAAATTAATCCGCCACTCGGGACACAGGCGGATATTGACGCGATCAAAAAAGGACTCCGGGACGGCACTATTGATGCGATTGTCACAGATCATGCGCCTTGGACCGCCGCTGAGAAGGATCAGGACATCAGAACAGCACCGTTTGGACTAATTGGATTTGAGACGGCCCTGTCGTTGGTACTGAGTGAACTGGTCGAGCCCGGGGTACTAACATTATCTGAAGCGTTGGCCAAGATGACTATTAATCCCAGCCGCATTCTTAAGGGCGTGAATAAAGGCCGTCTGAACATCGGCGCGGAGGCAGATCTGGTCATCATCGACTTGAAAAAGAAATGGATCGCCGATCCTAATCAATATCAGTCCAAGAGCCGCAACTGTCCTTACAGCGGACGTTCCATGAAAGGCAAGGCCGAATACGTGATTGTGGGCGGCCGGGTTGTAGTCGCGCCTTTCGCGCCTGACCGCGTCTAATCGTGCCTAAGCGATAGGCGCATTCGTCAAGACGAAGACGCACCACCCGGATTCTCAAAGGTAAAGCCCAGCATTTCCGCAAGCGGGCGCATCGGACAAAAGGCGGTAATAATATCGGAACCGGCAAACAACAGCCCGACAGCGGTATTGTCCGGCCCGACGATTACGGAGCCACTGTCGCCACCCCTGGAAAAGATATTGCTAATAACCTGATTGGTAAACGTCAGCAGAAATGGGCCGTAATCCACCTCAATGTCGGCATCGATTAGGCTTATGCGCCCGGAAGTTAGGCCGCTGCTGCGCCCGCTCTTGCGCACCTGCATGCGTAATTTCGGATCCGTAATTGTACTAATCGTGCCAATATCCAGGATTTCAGGAGTTACATCATCCGGATTCAGCGGCCTGGCCAATGCGGCGTCAAAGCGGTTAAAACCGCCGGGGCGCAGTGGAACAAACCGAAAGAGCGTGCCAATAGTATCTTCCTCAACAGTACCACCATCGAATGTGCCGGGCTGCAGAATCGGCACTTCATTGAGCGGCATGCCAGTTTCGAGAGTACTGGAGGCTGCCAATACATGGTTATTGGAAAGGATCAACGGCTCACCAGTTTCAATGCTCCAGACGACTGAACCAAGAGTACCAGCCGTAATATCGGGATGCCCGATGCTGACTCCGCCTGGTGCCGGCCGGATTCGAGTGTTGCGCGCCACGGTCGCATACGGATCAAAGACAGCAGTTGACGCGCCATGAGGGGGCGTGTCCGGTGCCGCAGATTCGTCCGGCGCCTCCGGTGCTTCGAGCGTCTCCGCCCCATCCGGTCCGTCTGGCAGCAAAGCCTTGATTCGTCCTACTTCCACTACATCCGTGACTTCCCCGCGGAACAGGGGCGGGATTCTGGCAGACCGCGGCAAATCCTCCGGCGCCACCTTCTTTTCGACCAGAACCACCACACACTCCTGATCAGTTTCAAGACCGTCAATAGTCTTATAGCCTTTGCCTACCCCAATGACATTGGGCATTTTCATCAGGGATGCCTTAATCTGACGATATTTGGAACGCTGCATGCGAAAGCCCCTCCCCAAATTTCAAAGAACATGCTTGCTTGGCATTTTAACAACAGAACGTTTAATCTATTGTATTAACGTCATGCCCTGTTGACGTTTAGCCAAACGCATAATTTGTCTGTTATTAGGCGTTTAGACCGTAACACGCTTTTGCAGCATCGGACTTTCGCACAATTACCCTTATTGGAAAAAAGACAAGGTTTGATCGCGTACCAGTGACAGGCTTTCTGAATATATTGTATACAAAGCCACTCCGGGTTCGGGCTTTATCCGGGGAGGGAATTACATCCCTCCCTTTTTTATGAGCAGAATTCTGGATTGCGTAGATGGGCATGTGGTCAAAACTGAGCGGCTATGCATGAAGTAATCATGGATGATGTGGTCATGCATCAGGAAAGGGTGTGCGAGATGAAGAGAGTTATGGCGTTCCTAATGATCATTTTGTGCCTGGCAGCATTTGTCGCTGGATGCAGTTGCGGCGGGAACAGAGACAAGAAAGGCGATTCCGGTGCCATCACGGGCGCCAGCACCAGCGCCAGCAGCACCAGCGCCGGCACCAGTAGCAGCACTCGTGGCAGCGGCAGCGAAAAAAGGGCTATTTCAGTTATCCGCGTGGGCTACTTCCCAAATCTAACCCATGCCCAGGCGATGATCGGGGCAGCCCGCGGTGATTTTGCCGCCGCCCTTAAGGCTTACGCTGCAACAGATGATGCCATTTCAGATGACATCAAGATAGAATTTACCGTGTTTAATGCCGGTCCGTCAGCGGTGGAAGCGTTGCTCGCCAATGCCATCGACCTGATTTATGTGGGACCGAATCCATCTGTCAACGGGTTTATTAGATCAAAGGGGCAGGCGCTACAGGTCGTAGCCGGCTGTTGCAGCGGCGGAGCTGTAATGGTGGTCCGGCCGGACTCCGGGATCACTTGCGCCGCAAGTTTGCACGGCAAGCACCTGGCTACCCCGCAGCTTGGTAATACGCAGGATGTGGCACTGCGCCACTATCTGGCCTCGAATGGACTTAAGACTACCGAACAGGGCGGCAGTGTGCGGCTTACTCCGATCGCCAATCCGGATATTTTGGCTCTCTTCCGCCGCAGCGAAATCGACGGAGCCTGGGTGCCGGAGCCATGGGGTGCGCGCCTAATAATTGAAGGCGGGGGAGAGATTTTCATTAATGAAACCGAGCAATGGCCCGGCGGGCAGTTTTGCACGGCGCTGGTCGCAGTCAACCGTCAATTTGCCGACCGGTATCCGGAACTGGTCAAAGTCTGGCTAAAAACGCACGTCGAGCTCACGCTCTGGGTGCGGGAAAACCCGGATGCTGCCAAAGCTATTGTAAATAGCGAGATTGCCAGGCTGACTGGCAATCAGTTGCCGCAGGATGTTTTGGACAGCGCTTTTGAGCGCCTGACAATCACCTATGACCCCTTACCGCACACTTTGGAAGAAATGGCACAAAGAGCCTATTCGATGGGGTTTCTGGGTGATACCGAGCCAAACCTGACCGGTTATTGCAATCTGGAAATATTGAACGAAATCCTGAGAGAAAGGGATCTGCCTCCGATCGAGCCGTAATATCGTAATATGAGCGCGACGATTCGACTACGGCGCGAAGAGGCAGACCGCAATAGCGGAGTGAAAGACATGGCGAATTTCGGACTTTACGGTGTACCTAAGCTGATGCTTAAAAAGGTGAGCAAGACTTATGCCTCGGCGCGCGGGCAGACAGACGCTCTGCATCAGATCGATCTGTCGGTTAAGTCTGGCGAGTTCGTTTGTATTGTCGGCCCTTCCGGCTGTGGAAAATCCACCCTGCTCAAACTGATTGCCGGGCTGGATGCGCATACCGGCGGCGAAATTCTGGCCGACGGCCGCCGGGTCTCCGGCCCGGGTACGGATCGGCTGCTGTTGTTTCAGGAACCGGCCTTGTTTCCGTGGCTGAACGTGTTGCATAACGTGGAGTTCGGCTTGAAGATGGCCGGCGTTCCCGAGAAGGAGCGCCGCGAAAAAGCATTAGGGGTTTTGGAGCTAGTCAATTTACTTAAGTTTTGCAATGCCTATGTTCATGAACTGTCAGGCGGGATGAAACAGAAGGTGGCGCTGGCCAGGGCACTGGTGATGGAGCCGCAGATGCTGCTGATGGATGAACCGTTCGCAGCACTGGATGCCCAAACCCGCGCCACGCTTCACGAAGAGCTCCAGCAGGCCTGGCTGGCCACTAAAAAGACGATCATCTTTGTCACGCATAACATTGAGGAAGCTGTGCGGCTGGCGGACCGGGTCATCGTTTTTTCAAGCCGCCCGGGTCGCATCTGCCGTGAAATACCGGTGAACATGGCGCGGCCCCGGGGGAGTTACAGCTATGCGGGGATTGCAGCGCTAATCGAGGAAATTGCTGCCGAACTTAAAAGCGCTACTCCCGACGCACCGCTGGAAGGCCGGGCAAAAGCCGCGGAACTCACAAAGCAGGAGTTCATAAAGCAGGAACTCGCGAAACAGGAACTCGCGAAGCAAGCGCTCACAAAGCAGGCGCTCGCGCAAAAGGATCAGGCAAAGCAGGATACCGCAAGGGAGGAAATGCACAGTGAAGACTATTCTCAGAAGGTCCCTGTTTCTTATACTGCTCATAGCAGTGTGGCAGGTCGCCTGCAGTCTTAACATTTGGCCGGAATACATTTTTCCCAGTCCACTTGCGGTACTGCGACGCTTCATCGAGACCCTGCACAACAGTACCTTGCTGATAGCCATCTCAACCAGCCTGCGCCGCATCGTAATCGGCTTCGGCATATCGCTGATTGGCGGAGTAATTACCGGCCTGCTGGTCGGCCGCAGTACGCTGCTGCAAGACACGATTGGCTCAATTATGCTTGGACTGCAGACCCTGCCATCCATTTGCTGGCTGCCCCTCGCAC
>JBMNNY010000173.1:0-4539 GCA_050942765.1 Bacillota bacterium
ATGCATGAAAATTGCTAACACAAACTACTTCCTCCTATTTCCACAAAAATGATGAATATCCCTTTAATTGGGCCCGGAAATAACAAAATACCAATACGATACACATTGTTCGCTTCCCTTTTGTCGCCACCGATATTAAAAAACAAGGCGGAAACCGCCCTGTTCAACCGTGGGTGACAGACGAAACACCCAGCCCTCAGTTCTCATCTATTAGTAAAATTGCCTCTTCCAATAGCATTAGCTCAGCCTCACCGTCTCTGGATAAGCTAGTGTCAAAAACATAGACGGGCGTTAAGTCAGTAATCCTGTAGGTGGTTTCGTATCCCTTTTCGCAAGTCAACGAATAGGCTGTCCGCATCCTTGTTCCACCTATGGCAAAATAAACATAGTCTGTTCCGGGCTGTACCTTCTGGCGGTTTGATGAACCAGCAGCAATAGAACCGAAGGATGTCCCAAACCAGGTGACGGATTCCAAACTAAAAGATGAGTCGTTTTCGATTACCAAGTAGCATAGGCTACAAGCCGTCATGGATGCAATCATAATCGCACTGAGCAGCAAAATCAAGAGTACCTTAAATTTCGATCCCCTAGCCGTTTTTCGCATAACCATTTCTCCTTTCTTGCACTCGTCATTTTCAATGCTCCCGAGTGCTACCTAACTATACTATAACAGCCACTCCTGTCAAAAATTGTCCATGTCCTTGTCAAGCGAAAAACTGGCTTCGCAATAAAAAACGGGATACCAAGCTGTATCCCGTATCACGCCTAAATTTGCTATTCTTCATCTATCCAGCAGCTATCTAGCAATGATAAGCATTAAGTTCATCATTGAACATCTAATTATAGGTGCTTCCCATAAACCCACTGTGCACTCTGAATCATATTTTCGCGCAGCTCGGACGGTTCAAGGACAACCGCCGAAGAACCGAAGCTGCGTATCCAAGGACGGATTTCAGTAAGCCCCCGGATGCGATCATGGTAAATAACGCCTTCATTGATCTGCTGTATTTGTCGATTGCGGCGATGCTCTGTCTCGCGTATTACACGTTCAATCACGCGATACTCATCGTAGAATTTGATAGCCAAATTCACAAGCGGGCCTTCGCATTCAACGCCCCAGGCATCTGCAAATTGCTCTGTTAATGAAAAACCCTCTGGATAAGTGAAATGTTCACCCGTGGATATACTTTCGATGCGTTCAACGCGGTATACTCGCAGATCGCCATCCTGCAGAGCTGCCAAATACCAGAATCCCCAAACCCAATAATAGATAAGCCCGAGTGGCTGCAATTCGCACTGAACTACCTCTTTAGGTCCGCGATATGCGACCCTGATGACATGTTCACTTAGAATGGCTTCCTCAAGTGCGGCCACTTTTTGCTCAACCTGATTATCAGCAAATGCTTGCCGCACCCCTTTCACAAACACGCGCTGTTGTCGCTGAAGAATTCTGCTTCGCTCAGGGCAGTCAAAAAGCGCTTCCATAAGTCGGCTGCGTATGCTTTTAAGGCGAGAGGTCTTGACATTTTGCAGAGCTGCCAATACTGCCAATACTTCAGAAGCCGTAAAGCCGACAACTGGCAATGCATTGCGTTTTGACAAGAGAAACCACCGCTCCTGCGATTCGGAGGTTGCAGTCTCCGTCCATAATCTGGCGTTATCTGCCGTCAAAGGTAGTTCGTGAGACAATAAATCCAGATCTGTACGCACTCTGGCTTTGCTTATTTGCAGAGTCTGGGCAATTTCCTCTACGGTCAGCCCTCCAGGAGTCGCTTTTAGCAGATTAACTATCGCACATAGGCGCTTAAGTGTATCGTCCATGCTTCTCGCCTCCCGGCAGCTTATTGGGCTTGACGGGCTGGTCAGGCTCTGCTCCATAGCGCCACAATTTCCGTAAAGCGCCGTCACGGATCAGTGTCCTTAACTCTTGCGGACTGATTACAGTAACTGAAGCGCCAAATTGGCGCAACCAGCGGCTAAATTCTCCAAAACCGGCCGCTGTATCATGTAACGTTAGTGTTCCATCATCGTTATTGACCAACACAGCTGAAGCACGCCCTTCCACATCATGGCGTACTTTATCATGGACGCTAAAGTCGTCCTCAAAAACTACTGTTACCTGCTGCAATGGCCCGTTTTCCATAGCCCAGGCATATTGAAGATTGGAGGACCAGAGACGATTATCTGAACACACGCTGCCTTTTTCAGTCTTACTGTTCTGCGCAGACACATCATATAAATTATTGGAACTTACGGATTGCTTAAGTTCTTGAAACGAATGTATGCGATCAAACCGATAGTATTCAATCTGCTTTGTTTGCCAGTTAGCGCCAATTAGATACCAGTCGCCTGACAACCAATTAAAGACTACGCCACGAGGCTCGGTAGGAATAATGAGATCCTGATTTTCCTGGGGTGAAGCATATGTCAGCAAAAGGCGCTTGCCTTTCTCAGCCATAGCGGTCAGCAACTCGACCATTCCTGCATCCTCGGGGCGTTCTGCCGAAAGCGGACCTTTGACAAGAATACGGGTTTGTCTTTTGCGAGCCCGCTCAATTACACGACAGGTGGCTGAACCGGCAATCCCCAGACGAATTTTGGCCAACACCGATTCCAGTTGGACAGCCAAAGGTCCTTTCTTGCCAGGCCCCTCTAAAAAGGCAGCCAATTGCTCCAGATCATCAGAAGCCAGCTTTAATCCTGGAATCGCTTGTTGCACCAAAGCAATGCCATTCTCATTAACTTTGATCAAACCACGCTTGACTAGCGCTTCCAACATACGTTGAACCATTCGAGACTGCATACTGAACTCAGAATCGCAAAATAACTCGACTGCCTGATGAGAAACAGGCAGTCGGTGGTCAGCTAACCAGATCAGAAAACGGGCAGCACGCTCTGGCATGTTTTCCAGGCCAGCAAAACTATCTCCGTTTAGAACGTCATAGTATTGCTTACGGTATCTTTCTACACTTTTAACTGAAATACCAAGCCGTTTAGCTAGTTCAGCAGTATTAGCCTGCGGATCCTGCTCAAACGCACAGCAGAACTCTTCAAACTTCTTGGCTTTGGCAAGCGACATCTATTAACGTACCCCCAATTTAAATGGCAGAATAAACCAGCAGCTCACTCAATGCTCAAGGGTTGTCATTGACTTTATGATGATCGAATTTGCGCATTACCAAGGAATTTCCTTCTTTTACACAAGTAACTCTCATATCATTGTTAACTCTAAACTTGGAGATCGGTCTAGCGGCCTTACTATTCTCCTCAAGACATACTTCATAGCGATCCTGATATTTTTCCAATCGTAGACCATGGTCCCCTTTTAGTGCTGATAAATCGCCGCCGGATTCCGCCAATAAACAGGCTACTTTAGCGAGAGTCTCCTGCAACGCGATCTTTTCCCATTTTTGAGCCTTTTGAAAATTCCTCTTGAACTCGTCGCTATATTTGATATTTGGAAAAACTAGCAAATCCTCGACAAAAACGTCTTCTTTCACTTGATCCCACATCAACTCGCCACTAGGCGATAATATGACATCTTTGCCATCTGAATCAAAAAACACACGGGAAAGGCCTTGCACTTCGTGTTCTCGACAAACATAACTCTCAGACATCATGGCCAGTAATGCGACGTGCGGTTTGAGAGCATTAATGTCGATTTTAATCGGTAGCTTGGGGATGTTGATCATATTATTAGATCCTTCAAAAATGTAGTATAGGCGATCGGCATAAAACATGCCGATCGTGTTCATGTATCCCTGCAAGGCCTTAAAGCCGCCCACTAGGTTAAAATAGATGCGATAGCCGCTGTCTTTGAAAGGTACCAGATTAGTATGGCACCAATGAATCAGATCGCGGATTCCACTATTAAATTCCTTGGTACTATTCGTATTCAAATCCTTGGTATTTACGACCTCTGCCGCAAAGCCCTCGTGAATCAAAAAATCCTTTAGCAGATTTGCCGTCAGACTTCCCTGATAGGTATCAGTTTTCACTAGATAATGGATATCCTGTCGCGCGCCTTCCGGAAAGTATCCTCCGTAAATGCCGTAGATGCCGTTTAATTCAGCACTTCTGCGTCTTCTGTCATTTACGTCACCGTTCTTTAGTTTTTCGCAGACGCTTCTAACTGAAGAATCGATGAACTCCTTAATTTCTGGATCAACTTTATCCTCGCGCAAATTAGCTGAAGCATTCAAGCGACCCGCCCACTTTTGGCGCTCATCAGGATCCAGGAAATTAGTAATCAGACTAGTTCCAACTGTCGATACGATTACTTTCGCTTTTCTATCGTTTTCCAAGCGTTCTTTCACCTCTCATTTCCCTTTACTTTGCTGTTTTAGTTACAGCTAGATGTCCAACTCAGGTACTTTAGGCAAGGAAACTTCCTCCACTCCGGCTAAGTCAAGTGCGATATCGAAAAGCTTCCGATAGGTATCCGGACCGATTGGAGTAGTGCCATGCGCCAAAATAGAGCCATTACGCGCTGCCATTAAATCATTAAGGCGGGAATCGGCAATCACTTTCTGAGCGCAG
>JBMNNY010000175.1:0-4419 GCA_050942765.1 Bacillota bacterium
GCACGCGGGCAGAATTATACACAGAAACAGATACAGTAAGCCCCTTGAGAACCAATAATGCAGCCATGTTGTAGAATCTATCGATTGCATTTATCACTCTGCCCACCTCCTTTAATTTAGTAACGGTATTATTTTACCTTTTCGCCCAGCCATTGTCAATAGCCTACTAAAAAGAGTTTTGTGCCATAAGCACATCCCGCTAGGCGCTTACATAAGATATAATCTCTGATTTATCCTATCTCAGAACCGGTACTCCGGGGCTATGGAAGCGAGGTTAGTTTGACGATGAGCTGGGAACTATTAATCACAGCAATTTTGGCTGTCATCGGCGGACTGACGGTAATCGGGTGGCTGGCCAATCTTGTTTTGCGGCGCGGTGCCATTGCAAAACCCACTGTCATATTGCATTTCTTTGTTAAAAATTGTGCCACCGAAGTGGAAGGCGCTTTGAGAAGCCTTTTGTTGTTCAGTCGTCCCTTCCAAAGGTGGACCCTAAAGCAAATTAAAATCACGGACCTGGGCAGCACCGATGAAACTGCGGCCATCGTCCGAAAGCTCGCCGCGCAGACTCCCATCATCGAATTTACCGATGACGTATCCGGTATTTGTGTAAACCCTATGCCCGCAACGATTGAACTAGTTATCAGAGCTGGCGAAACTAACGGATGGGATTTGCGCTCCGCCTGCGATGCAATCTGTACTCTATTGGATTAGTAAGACAATGGCTGATGACTGGCCTTCGCCTTTATAATACGCGACTCATCGCCGATTACCAAAGCGGCGCTCCCGCAAAATATGGGTAAATCAAAACCGCCAGCAGCGCTGTTACCAGTGTGAACAATCCAAAGACTATTACGATTTTATTCTCTTTCCATCCGGACAGCTCAAAATGATGATGGATGGGTGTCATTTTAAAGACCCGGACGCCGCGCGTCTTAAAGCTGATCACCTGAATGATCACTGATAACAGTTCGAACCAGTATAGCAGACAAATCAAAGGCATCAAAAGCTCGACCCCGTTTATAAAGACCAGGCTTCCAACTAGCCCGCCGAGTGCCAATGATCCTGTGTCGCCCATGAAAACTTTGGCTGGATGGTGATTAAATATTAAGTAGCCGATTAAGCTGCCGATCACCGCCATGACTAATGACTGCCCCGTTACGGAAGCGGCAATAATCACAAAGAACGCCAAAGTAGGAATTACGGCTGTGGCCAGCAGGCCATCGACGCCATCTGTAAAATTGACAGCATTGACAGTGCCAGCCAGAACCAGCGAACCTACGATGATGTACAACAATCTGGGTACTGTAATACTAAGTTGACCCCAAATTTGAACACTCTGTTCCGAACCACTGATCAGATAGAGGAAACCTGCGGCCAGAGCCAATTGCAGGATAAGCCTGATGCGAGCCGGTACACCCCGGGGGTTCTTAAACACAACTTTCATTAAGTCATCGGCAAAGCCAATCAGACCGTAGGCGAAAAACATTCCCAGCAGCAGCCAGGAGGTCGAATCATGCAAGGCCGGAATTGCTCCAATAAGTGTACCAATCCAAATTAACAGCCCTCCCATAGTGGGAGTACCCTTCTTGCTCAGGTGCGAGCGCGGTCCCTCTTCGCGAATCGGCTGGCCAAACTTAAGCCGATGCAGGAGCGCGATTACCGGCTTGCCAATCACTGCCACCACTGCAAATGCACCAACAAGTGAGAGAAATGGGATATATGGTGAATCCAAGGTTGTGCGCCTCCGTTCTATTGTGGCTTTGCTGCGCCTGTTGCGGATTTACATATATGCATATATGAGTATGCACATAGGCATATAGGCACATAGACACATAAATTTCAGCCAAAGCCAATTATACGACCAAACTTATCTTTTTCCTGCGCGCTAACACTTTCTGTCCCTAATATATATTGTCCGAATTACCCAAATCTGCCCCGGAATATGTTTTGCTGCGCAAACAGGCTGCCCACTTGCCCCCCTCGCCGCCTCACCGCCTTACCGTCTCTCCGTCTCTCCGTCTCACCGCCTCGCTGCCTCGGCCGCACAAACGCAAAAAAAACGTCCGTCGCTCTCACGACGGACGTTAGGACGTTATCCTGATTATATATCAACCGATGAAATGCCAGGGCACCAGGGCTCAGCCCCATTTACCCTTGTTCATATGACCCTGCAGCTCGGCTTTAATCATTTGCTGAATTTTATGGGCTTCAGCAGCTGCCTTTTCGAAAAGCTGCACGCAGGGTGGATCGAGTTGATCCTCAATACCTTTGCGGCAAATCTCTTTGGCCTGCTCCATCAGATGACTCAAATCCATATGAAGCTGGTTGGTATAGCGCGCTTTCTGAATCATGGCTGCTGCATCATCGCTGATTGCCTCGAACTTTTCGCGCGGAGCTCCACACTTGGGACATTGTTCCGGCGGCTCTATCCCGTCGTGAATGAACCCACAAACTTGACAACGCCACTTCTTCATGTACTTCCCTCCCATATGTTGATCAAAACATGCTATCTTCTGGCGGCTTAGGCCGCCGGCAACTTAATAGGTTTCAACAAACAATTCATAGTATGATCTCGGATGGGCGCAGGCCGGGCAAATTTCGGGGGCTTCAGTACCCTCATGAATATAGCCGCAGTTAAGGCACTTCCAGCGGACCGGATGATCCTTTTTAAACACGCTGTTGTTGTTGATGTTCTCCAAAAGCTTCAAGAATCTCGCTTCGTGATGCTCCTCAACTTCTCCGATTTCCCTGAAAACGTCGGCGATTTCGGTGAATCCTTCGTCGCGGGCGATTTTCTCAAAATCCTTGTACATCGTGGTGTACTCATAGTTTTCACCGGCAGCAGCGTCTTTGAGATTAGCTTTGGTATCTCCGATACCATTCAGGAATTTGAACAGTCTCTTGGCGTGCTCTTTTTCATTGTCGGCGGTTTCAATGAAGATGTTGGCGATTTGCTCGTAGCCTTCTTTTTTGGCTACAGAAGCATAATAGGTGTACTTGTTACGTGCTTGTGACTCACCGGCAAATGCAGTCTTCAAATTTCCCTCGGTACGACTTCCTTTAAGATCCATCAATTCATTTCCTCCCTTATCTTTTCTATCGCTAACAGACTGCCAATGACAGCCTGCGCCTATACATTTTTCTTTGGTAATCCTGTCAGGCGGGCATATTGTAAATTGCCCAGGCAATCTTCGATATGCTCGCAACCGCAACGCTGGCAAATCCGATCAATTTGTTCCGGAGTAATTAGTGCTGCCTTAAGAAATCCCTCCATTCCAGACTTAAACGCTTCAATTTCTCCGGGATCCATCCGGGCTACAATTTGACTGAAATTAGCTTGCTCTGTTTCGGAAAGCCGTTTCGAAATCTTCAGCCCTTTAGCGCTCAATTGCAGACGCATTGTCCTGCGGTCAGAAGGATGTGAGCCCCTGATTACCAGTTCCTTTTTTTCAAGGCGATCGATTAATTTGGTTACCGCTGCATTGCTGATCTGCAATGCTTCTGCCAGTTCGCCGGCACTGGGATTGTTGTGCAGCCGGATGTACCTGAGCGCATGATATTGTGTCACTGTCATTTCTTCGTCTTCTGAATCCAGACTATGAATGGCCGCTTCGGTGACCAGCGAAGCTATAGTGGCACCAAACAATTTCGTAGTTAGCAGCATTTTCGCATGCGACACAATAGCACACCTCATTAAATTTAACTTGGTTTAATTTTAGTATAGTTTATGTTAAACGTCAATAGTTTTTCCGGAAATTTTTGCGCAATTTCTTGCCTTAATTTCTCAAAACCAAACCCCCTTCCATACACAGAAGGGGGTAACGAGAGACGGCGGCCGCGGCTACCGTTTCTCTGTGACAATAGTATTGCCCGAAATATCTGCGGCAATAATGGCAATCCTGTCACCTTTACCTAACTTATTAACTAAATCGGCCTTGCATGCCACCCAAAACACCTCTTACCTCCTTTGGTAGTGAAACGCCAAAAATGGATTTTTCTTTATAATTAACGCTTTGGGAAGGAATTGGCGCAGTAAAGAAGAAAGATAGTGTCAGGAAAACACCAGAAAACCAGACATCGGAGGAGATTAACTTGTCCGAGATTGTTGTTAAAAGAGTCACAACCAAAAAAGATAAAAAAGAATTTATCATGCTGCCCTGGTCGCTCTATAAAGGAGACCCGTTCTGGGTGCCGCCCCTCATTTCAGAAATGAAGGATACTCTTAATCCGGCTAAGAACGCTCTCCTAAACTTAGGCCCTTACGCCTGGTTTTTAGCCTATAAAGACGGCAAACTGGCTGCCCGCCTTGGTGTCGGCGCAGATGACCGCCTCAACAAGGCGAAAAACCGTCGCGAAGGCTATTTCACCCTCTTTGAGTGCATTAATGATTTTGGCGTGGCGAAGGCGATCTTTGAT
>JBMNNY010000013.1:0-23259 GCA_050942765.1 Bacillota bacterium
TAACCAGGCGCCTTTTTTAGTGCGCCACGCATGGCGATTGACTAGACGGTGAAAGTCCGTTATGGGGGTATGTAGCGACCAACCATTAGCTTAAGACAAGGGTGTCCACCGCGAGGTGGAATCTGAAGGAAGTCGGCGGCAAAGTTCCGACCCGAGGAACACGAACACCATCAGGCGCAAAACGTGGGGTAAGACTGCTAAGCAAGTTAAAGCCCAAAAGCTACACGGACACGTCAGCGTAAATGTTGCGGGTACATGGAATGAAAGTGAATCGTCTTACCGTGGGAGGCCTCACGGACAGGTGGAAACAGAGTAAGAAGCCTGGTTGAAATAAGATTTATCGTGAGGAGTCAGCCGAGGCCATAGTACAGAGGTGTTCTAGACACCGAAGGAAGGGCTAAACCAAAGGAGGTGTGGGTCAATGAAAGTTACTGAAAGTGGCAAATTAAAACACAGACAACTTCGCTTTGAAGACTATCTGCAAAGGGTATCTGCGGAACAGAAAGAGTATGCAGAAGTGTGCGAGCCACCAAAGATGGCCGAAACCGACAACACCAACACAAACGAGCAGACAGAAGGATTACTGGAGCAAATCCTTAGCGCCGACAACCTTAACAAAGCCTACAAGCAGGTAAAAAGGAATAAAGGCGCAGGTGGAATTGATGGTATGCAGGTGGATGAACTTCTACCCTTCCTGAAAGAACACAAGGAAGAACTCGTGAATTCCCTCTGGGATGGGAAATACCAGCCAAAACCCGTAAGAAGGGTAGAAATACCGAAGGAAAACGGGAAGACAAGAAAGCTTGGGATACCAACTGTAGTAGACAGGTTAATTCAACAAGCGATAACGCAAGTACTAAGCCCCATCTTCGAGAAACAATTCTCAGACAGCAGCTTTGGGTTCAGGCCCAAACGAAGTGCCCATGACGCCCTGCGGAGGAGTCAAAGACACATTGCCGATGGCTATAAATACGTAGTGGACATGGACTTAGAGAAATACTTCGATACAGTCAACCAAAGCAAGCTTATCCAAATTTTATCGGAGACGATAAAGGATGGAAGAGTCCTCTCCCTAATCCATAAATTCCTCAGAGCAGGAGTTTTAGTGGAGGGATTATTTGAAGAAAGCTACGAGGGCGTACCGCAAGGTGGGCCATTAAGTCCGTTACTTGGCAACATTGTGTTAAACGAATGTGACCATGAACTAGAAAAACGGGGACACCGCTTTGTACGCTATGCGGATGACATGATGATTTTCTGCAAGAGTAGGAAAGCGGCAAAGCGTACTCTAGACCATATTCTACCGTATATCGAGGGGAAGTTATTTCTCAGGGTAAACAGGGAGAAGACCAAGGTCTCTCATGTAAATTATGTCAAGTTTCTTGGATATAGCTTTTACATCTACAGAGGAGAGGGGCGTCTGAGAATCCACCCGAAAAGCACCCAGAAGCTCAAGGATAAAATCCGAGAAGTAACTGGACGAAGTAACGGTATGGGAATCGAGGAACGGAGGACAAAACTCAACCAAATCGTACGAGGATGGACAAACTATTTTAAGCTGGCCGACGCGAAGAATCTACTTGCGAAGTTAGATGAGTGGTTAAGAAGTCGCATACGAATGGTGACCTGGAAGCGATGGAAGAGAATCCGGACGCGATTTGAATGCCTTAAGAAAGTAGGCATATCTGAAGAACAAGCTTGGATGTGGGCAAATACAAGAAAAGGCTATTGGCGAACAGCCCATAGCCCTATAATGACAAAAGCCCTATCCAACGAGCGCTTCAAGCGAATTGGATACCTCAGCTTTAGTGAATATTACTCTGCGAAGTGATGTGTAAACTTTGGAAGCGCCGTATACCGAACGGTACGTACGGTGCTGTGGGAGGTCGGCCACTCAAATAATGGGTGGCCTCCTACCCGATTTACGCAATGTACTGATTTACGGATTTTTCGTCGACAGATCCGTTTATCCATAGAATAACTGGCCGATGAAGATGTTTTCACACTATCCGATAATCTGATTGCTTTGAAAGAGCGAGAATAAAAGAATTAACAACAAAAAATGAAGATAAATATGGGTGATTAGCGTGAAAAATCCACTTGGCACAGGCTAAAAAGGGCATATTCAAATAGAGGTACATTTGACCTTTGAAAAATTAATAGTGATAATTTATGCCACAGAAATGTCTGAAGCTTTTATAATACCCTGTGAAATCAGAAGCTTGGCAGCTTGTTTAATAGCTTTTTGCTTCTGTTTTTCCAGCATTTCTTGAGGCATATCAATTTTGTAAAGATCACTTGGATTCCACTCTTCACCAGTAAGAAACATATTGTAAATGGCGGTGAGTATCATCCTGGCGATTGCGATAATGGCTCTTTTTTTGCCCCTCCTTTTGCAAATGCGCTCGTATTTGATTTTGTAGTAAGGAGATTTATTGGATTTCACGGCTGCATGAGCAACTTGCACCAATGCAGGTTTGAGGTAAGCACCGGCACGTGAAATTCTAACAGACTTCTTCTTACCAGCAGATTCATTATTACCGGGCGATAATCCAGCCCAACAACATAAGCGTTTGGAGTTGGCAAACTGGGACATATCAGTGCCAATCTCCGAGATAACAGCGATGGCAGAAGCTCTATCAATTCCGGGGATGGTACAATGGAGCTTGATAGCACTTTCGTAAGGAACAACCATCTTATCAAGCTTTTCATCCAACTTTGTGATTGACTGTTGGATAAAATCAAGGTGAGAGCGAACCATTATAATACGTTCCTTTTGCTCCAATGTCATCTGGTATCCATCGATAGATTCAATAACAGTGGAAGCTTTCTTCTTAAGAGACCTCTTCAGAAGAGACGTGCAGTGTTCCGGATCAAAAGAATCGGATGTGACCAAGTAGTCGGTGATGGATGAGGCAGATTTGCCAAACATGTCGGAAACGACAGCATCAAGGGCTACATTACACACCGTGAAGGCATTTTGAAAACGGTTTTTTTCACTGCTTTTGCAGGAAACAAGCTTGTAACGGTAACGAGTGTACTCACGCAAGATACGGATTGGCTTTTTGGGGATATAGCTTCCGGGAACCAACCCTAAGCGGAAAAGATCGCCAATCCATTTGGAATCTTTCGTATCATCCTTGTTACCTTTGACAGCTTTGACCCATTTGGGGTTGGCAACAGTAACATTGATATGGTCTTCCAAGAGATTATAAACCGGAATCCAATACTTTCCGGTAGATTCCATACAAACATCAAAGCGGTTGTTGTCGAGAAGCCACTGCTTGAACTGTAAGATGGAATTATTGAAGGTGGAGAATCGCTTTTTTGAGTAATGTGGTGCGATTCCCTGTGTAGTGATGATTGTGGCGACGAGAAAAGTCTTATGCACATCGACACCACAGCAAATAGGGTAAACAACCTTCATGGCACTTCCTCCTTTGAATTTAATAGTCGAGGAGGAGACATTGACTGAATCATCACACATTTAACGAGTCGCTAAAGCAATTGTTAGCGTGCGGTCTCATGGAACCACTTATTTGTGCTTGAAAGATGATTCTTACACTTATTAATATACTGATTTAAGCTGAGAAGAGCAGTCTACGACTCACCTCCCCGTGCTTTGTAGTATATCTTCTCCTCAATTTTAAAATACCACATGGTGAAGGTCGCACACCATTTTTTCATTACTATTTGTGCCGCTCGCGACCGCGGCGGAATGGAGATTAATATGGAAGAAAAGGCGTATTTGCTGGTGCATTATAAGAGTCCTGACACAAAGATGGATGAACAAGTACATTTCGCACTCAGCAGAGATGGCTATGTATGGGAGACAGTGAACGGAGGCGGTCCTGTATTTGTGTCAGATAAGGGAGAACGGGGCGTACGTGATGTAGCGATTCTTCGCACAAAGGACAACAAGTTTGTGATCCTTGGAACAGATCTGTGCATGTCAGAGAATTTTGAGAAGAAGTACCAGAAGAAGTGGGTAAACATGGGCCGGTATGGAAGCAAAAATATCAGCATGTGGAAATCAGACGATCTGGTACACTGGTCTGAACAGCAGTTGGTACAGCTCGGCGATGATGATTTTGGATGTTTCTGGGGACCTAATGCAATGTATGATCCCGCATCCGGAAAATATATGGTATATTGGGCATCTTCTCATTCTTCAAACAATTATGGAGCAAAATCCATCTATTATGTTGAGACTGAGGATTTTGAAACTTTCGGAAAGGCAAAGTTTCTTTGTGCAAAGGACGATGCCAGCGTTGTAGATCCATATATCTGTGTACTGGATGGAACGTACTACCGCTTCCTGAAGAGCAGAAGCAATCCATTTGCAGTAATTCTTGAAAAAGGGAAATCTTTTAACGGAGCTTATGAGCGTGTGGAAGGCTTTGATGAATGGATGAGCAGACTGACAGCCAAAGAATATGAAGCACCATTGTTATATCAGCTGTCTGATGGGAAATGGTGTCTGCTTTTAGATTATTTTGGCGAGAATCGTAGATACAAGGGATATGTTCCTTTTACCGCAACCGATTTTGAAAAGGGAATCTTTGAGGAAGCATCTGATAAATTCTCCTTCCCATATGGTATAAAACATGGCAATGTGATTGAAATCTCGCTGGATGAATATAGTCGAATAAAGGAATATTGGAAATAGGAGTCTATTTCTATTACAAGATATAGAATCAAACTAAAGTAAGACACAAAATTAAGTAGTTACAACGGCTTGATCTTTTTATTAAAGCCACTTGCCGAATTCAAGCTAAAAATGTTTAAAGTTTAGGGGGTCAGATGATGAAATATGATTTCAGTGGAAAAACAGTTGCTATCACAGGCGGAGGCTCGGGAATAGGGAAGTTGTCATGTCAGCGTTTCGCTGAGGCGGGCGCACAGGTTGCAGTCATCGACATAAACGGCGCTACGGCACAGCAGACTGCGTATGAGATCACGAAAGCGGGATTCACTGCGACTGCGTTTCAGACGGATATTACTGACGAGCAGGCTGTGGTGGCAACTTTCAAGGCTATCAATGACTGCTTCGGAAGTATCGATATTCTATTCAACCAGGCCGGCACCAGTCCCGTGGGTACGCTGGAGACAACTTCTTACGATGACCTCAAGAAGGTTTTTGCAATAGATACTTTTAGCATTTTTCTCACCTGCAAGTATGTCTTGCCGTATATGAAGCAGCAGGGCGGCGGTGTAATCATCAACACGATCGGTACCTATGCACTTCGCTATGTACAGAATAAGATAGGCTACTGCAGTGCCAAGGCAGCTGCCTTAAGTATCACCAAGTCTGTTGCAGTGGATTATGCCAGAGATAATATACGTTGCAATGCTATCTGCCCGGGCTACGTTGACACACCGATCAATAAGGACGTCCCTGCAGACAAACGTGACCGTTTCCTCGACAGAACTCAGCCCATGCACTATTTGATCACGGCAGATGATATTGCACAGACGGCATTGTTCCTTGCAAGCGAGGCTTCTCAGGCAATTACAGGACAGGCCATAGTAGTGGACGGAGGCACTGAGGCTACACTAATATACACAAGTCCTAATCTGTGATAAGCAGGTGATATGTAATGATAAAGGATATTGATAGGGAGAAATGATGAATAAATGATGGATATATCTAAGTTCAATACGGGAATGGAATTAAATGAAAGGAATCACCTGAGCGTCAGCAGGACCAGAAAGGAACCGGAAGTGGTTTGTCAGATGCCGAGGCGGTTTATTTTCTTTGATAATCTGCCGGGGTGGAAACATACCGATATATGGAACTACACGACCAGGAGGATGAATGCCGACTTCATTATGGGACAGTTGGAGATTAAGGAAGACGGAGGTACACTAGCACCGGTAGACAACGGATATGAAAACTTTTTCTATGTTGTATCAGGTGTTGTAACAGTCAGTTTTTCCTCGAGGGCATACAGGCTGAAGAAGGACGGATACTGCTGGCTTCCACCGAAGATGGTTTTCGAAATGTCTCATGAAGGGAAGGAACCGGCCTTGGTCTTGTGGGTCAAAAAGGCATATGAGCCGCTGAAGAACACGGCTATACCTGAGGCTGTCACTGGCAATGCGTGTGACCTCAAGGCTGAGGGAGATACCGCGGAATTCACGAAAGAATGTATACCGGCCAGCAAGGACTTCGGATTCGATATGAGCGTGAACATACTTACTTATTATCCCGGAGTGACATCCGAACGCACTGAAGCTCATATGAGTGCTCACGGCGCGTATGTGCTCAATGGAAGAGGAGAGATGGTAGTGAACGGCAAGCATTACGAGATCCATGAAAATGACTATTTCTACATAGCCCCTTGTGCTCCACACTATACCGTGGGATATGCACCGGAGCCGCTTTGTATCTTTCTTTTTGAAGAAGTGAATAGGGACTATGCTCTTTAATCTGATTATGAAGAAAGAGTGGAGGTAATGATATGGATGTTTCCAATCTCAATTTAAATAACAGGCAGATGGAGGAGGAGCATCATCTTGCGAATGCGAGAGCTTTCCTGAAACCAGGGCTGGCATGTCTAATGCCATATGCGGTCAGGATAGGCAAAAAGATACCTGGATGGAATGCTACTTTGGTTTCATACCTAGCTACGCCGAGACTTGGAGCTGATGTTCTGGAGTGCGAGCTCCGTATTGCACCTAACGGCGGAGCAGCGGAGCGCATACTAAATCCTTACGAGAACTACATGTATGTCGTTGAGGGCAGTATAGAGGTCATCATTTCCGGCAATAAGTACAAACTTGAGAAAGAGGGCTATTTCTGGGCACCTCCGGGAGCTGATTTTGAAGCAAGCAATAAGAGTAAGGAGAATGCAAGGGTACTCTGGGTAAGAAAGAAATATATTGAATCGCCTTTCCATAGTGTACCACACACCATAGTAGGCAATGTACTCGATCTCGACGGCATACAGTCACCGGCTGACTATGAGCAGCACTGCATGCCAATAGATGATGACTACGGCTTTGATATGGCCATGAACATGTGCACGTATTATCCGGGAGTCACAATGCCGCGTACAGAGACACACATCTGCGAGCATGTCAATTACTTTGTGAGCGGCAGAGGAATCATATTTGTCAACGGCATATATCATGAGGTATTCCCAGGAGATTCCTGCTATGTAGCACCTTATACGCCACATACGGCAACGGGTCTTGCACCGACTGGACTGAGATATCTTTTGTTCAAGAATATTAACAGAGAATTTATGCTCTGATGAGCACATCAGCCATACTTTAGTCAAATTATAATAAATTTCAAATCAACAAAGGCAATGAAATTTTCATTGCCTTTGTTTGTGTGCCAGGCATGGCACTAATCTAGCTAGTGAAAGTCTAGGCACGGGTATTTACCGCCAAGTGTAGCAAAGTTCTTGAGCCTACGAACAGAAACTTGATAAGGCGATTAGGTGGGTGAGGTTGCAAACCAAACTTAAGCCCAAGATGAATGAGAAGAGTAGGAACGTAGCTTATAAAAAGGTAGTCGCCAATAAAGGTACAAGTTTAATAGATGAAGTTACGGTTGAAGAGTTGGGAAGCTATATCAGAGAAAACAAGGGAACAATAATAAATTCACTCTGCACTAGACAGAACAATTCAGCAAGTGGATATGAATGAGTAATAGACATAGATATTGAGCAATTCTTTGATAAAGTAAATCACGATAAGTTAATCCAAATTCTTAGAGAGCAAGTAAATGATAGCAGTGTACTAAATCTTATTCGTAAATATTTACGAGCAGGGGTAATGGATTAAGAACGGATTCAACTATACTCTTAAGAAATCTAAAATGATGTTACGAACATTTATTATGAGATTGTTGACTCTCAAGTTACATGATAGGTTAATATATCCACGTAAGGAGCACTACTATTAACCAATAAACAAAGGGGGTTCTTATATATGCAGGATTTTTATTATTCTGTTCCAACAAAAGTATTCTTTGGCAAGGGAGTAGCGGCCAAGGTAGGAGAGTTGGCACGCCGGTTCGGCACAAAGGCCATGGTACTTCATTACGGTGATGGCGTGGTAGAAAAGATCGGTCTATATGACATAGTCATAAACAGCCTAAAGGAAAACGGTGTTGATTACGTTGAACTAAAGGATATCAGACCGAACCCGAGGATCTCAAAGGTTGACGAGGGCGTTAGTATTTGCAGAAAAGAAGGCGTTAAGGTGCTCATTCCACTAGGTGGCGGCAGTTGTACTGATACTGCAAAGGGCATTGCATCATGTGTCAACTATGATGGACCGGCATGGGATGTTGTACTTGACTCATCACTGGCAAAGGACAATCTGCCGGTTATTGCTATTCCGACTATCGCTGCCACAGGTTCAGATATGGATAGCGATGCCATGCTTTGTAACGAAGCTACAAATGACAAGATGTCACTTAATATCCCGGCTCAGTTTCCAGCATATTCACTTCTTGATCCCACATACACCTGTACAGTGCCGCGCAGACAGACAGCAGCAGGTACAGCAGACATCATGTCACACATCATGGAAGTTTACTTCTCAAAGACTCCCGGTGCATTTTTCCCTGATAGAATCATGGAAGCTATGCTCAAGACATGTGTGAAGTATGGAACTATCGCTTGCTGCGAGGATACGACAAATTATGAGGCGCGAGCTAACCTTTTGTGGGCAGCATCCTGGGGTTGCAACGGTTTCTTCGACTGCGGCAAGATCGGCAGACGCTGGTCAGTACATCCTATGGAGCATCAGCTCGGTGCATACTATGATGAGACGCACGGTATCGGTATCGCCATCCTTACACCGCACTGGATGAGATATATCCTCAATGATGACACCAAGGACATGTTCGCTACATTCGGAATGAACGTACTTGGCCTTAGTGCAGAGGGCGACACCATGATCACTGCAAAGAAAGCCATCGATACGCTCGAGGAGCTCTTTCACAAATGGGGCATCCCGAAGAATCTCCGCGAGAGTGGAATCGGCATTACCGACAAATCAAAGTTCGAGATCATGGCTGAAAAGGCTCTCGGCCCTGCAGGCAGAATCAACGGATTCGTTCCGCTCGACAAGAAGGATGTTATCAACATCTATGATGCAGCGTACTAAATAAACCATTCAGCGTCCACCCTAACACAAGGGTGGACGCTGATACACTACGCTCAGAAAGAAGTTTTTAAATGAAACGTAAGTATTGTATCGGAATAGACAGTGGAACACAGAGCACCCGTGCAATGATGTTCGACTTAAGCGGAGAGTTAATTTGCGGAGCTGCTGTAAAGCACAATCCGCTCATTCGCGGTTCTGACGGCGGTATATATATGGATGAGAAGAATCTCTGGATATCACTTTGCAAAGCTACCCATGACATGATGTCACAGTTTAAAGGCGATACAGCGGATATATTAGCTGTTGGCCTTTCGCCTCATAATGGTACAGTGTTCTTTATGAAGAATGACGGCACACATTTGATGCATCCGATATGCTATCAGGACTACAGAACAGCAACCGTAGACCCCATGCCTGATGGATGCCCTGCGTGGGAGGCATGGCAGCGCCTCAATTCCAGAGCCAACCTGGTCAAGAGCGTTGCACCGGACATTTTTGATCAAATAGAGAAATATGCCTCGGTGGGCGGTTATCTGGGATTCATGCTGACGGGTAATTTTGTTGACACTATCAGTAATACGATAGGCAGTATGCCGCTCGACCGTGAACATTTCTGCTATGAAAAGAGAGACTGGGTCTATGATTGTGTCGGTATGCGGAAGGATCAGCTGTGTGATGCCTTTCTGCCGGGTCAGGTCATGGGGAGAATATCCTCAAAGGCCGCAGAAGAGACTGGGCTGCCTGAGGGCATTCCTCTTGTGGCAGGTGCCAGCGACAAGCAGACCGAAGCTTTCGGTGCAGGAGCAATCCATGATGGAGATGCATTCATTAGTTATGGAACAGAGGCCAATCTCACATTTGTATCCAACTACTTTTACAGCATGACGCAGTCGCATTTCTTTTACAGCCTGCTTAGCGTAGTACCCTATCAGTGGAATTACACGGTACCGATGGCAAGAGGGTACTGGCTGATTACCTGGTTTAAGGAACAGTTTGCTCAGGATCTTATACAGAGGTCTAAACAGGGCGGTCTGGGACGCTACGATGCCGAGGATTTCCTCACGAAACAGGCATTGAAGATTCCTGCAGGATGCGAAGGACTCATGGTAATGCCGGATTTTCTGGCAGCAAAAGAGCGTCCGCACAGCAGTGGTACAATTATCGGATTCAGACCGATACACACCAGGGCGCATCTGTTCCGTGCATTCATAGAAGGAATAGCGATGATTCTTAAACTGAATTCGGAATCTCTCACAGAGAGTATACCAGGGCTGGCGCCCATTAAATCGCTTTATGTAGGTGGAGGCGGATCGCGAAGCAACCTGAGTATGCAGGTCACTGCCGATATATTCGGAGTTCCAGCTACAAGGGCTTCCTACCATGAGACAGGTTCACTTGGTGCAGCTATGTGTGCTGCTATTGGTGCAGGGGCTTTCAGCGGGCCAGAAGAAGCCGTAAAAATGATTAACAGCAATACACAGACTTTTGAGCCCGAGGAAAAGAATCGGGAACTGTATGAAGATATATACCAGAAAGTCTTCAGAAATCTTTATTCTGTATTATTGCCGACATTTGAAACAATGGGAAAGCTGTATAGATAAAAAATCGAAAGGGGTATTCAAAATGAAATTATCTAGTTATCTGACAAATATGCCGGCATATAGCCCAGCGCCCAATACATGCAAGGTCAGACTCAATACAAATGAGACTCCTTATGATCTTCCAGATAATCTTCGTAAAGAGGTGCTCGAGAAGATAGGAGAGATGGCGTTCAACCGTTATCCAAATCCCAGAGCCATCCAGCTTCGGGAAGTTGCAGCTGATTTTTTCGGCATCGATCCTTCCATGATAATGCCTGGCAACGGTTCCGGAGAATGGATCAAGATGTTGGTATCAGATCTGATGGAGCACGGCAGCAAGCTTCTGCTTCTCGATCCCGATTTCTTCATTTACCGCAGACAAGCAGGTTTCGCTGCAATTGAGACACATATAGTTTCAAAGGATGCGGACGGCTTCGTAACACTTGAAAACATACTGAATACCATAAAGGCAGAAAAACCTGATCTCTTCATATTCTCCAATCCCTGTAATCCGACAGGCCAGGGTTTCAACAGAGATGAAGTGAAGCAGATTATTGCAGCATGCGGAGACGCTGCAGTTATCGTCGACGAAGCATACAATGACTTCTACGGTGAAAGCATCATCGATTATGCTGTAACCAGAGAAAATGTCATCGTTCTGCGCACATGCTCAAAGGCAATAGGTCTTGCATGTGCAAGAATCGGTTTTGCTATTTCTAATCCAAAGATGATAGATCTCATTAACCACATTAGATCGCCGTACAGCGTTAGCCAGACTGCACAAATCATCGGAGAAGTAGTACTAAAAAACAAGGAATATCTTAAGGAGATTGCAGCAAAGGTGGTTGCTGAAAGAGAAATCACGTATAAGAAGCTCGCAGCACTTGCTGACAAGTATTCTGATATTTTCACAATCAAGCATTCAGTCAGCAATTTCTTCTTCACACGTTTCAAGGATTCAGAAAAGATCTGCGACGCACTTAAGAAGCGCAGCATAGCTGTCCGCAATTTCCCTAAGGCGGCGATACCGCACACAAGAATTACTGTCGGAACGGCCGAAGAGAACAATGCTCTGGTAGAGGCACTTACTGAAATACTTGCAGATGAGGCAAATTAAAAGGAGATAAAATATAATGAATATTGAAATTATTAAAAGAACAAATGCAATAATAATGCTGACGGACAACGATCTCACTGTCGACAATGCTGCAGATTTCTTCAACTCAGCTAAGAATGCGCCTACTCAGAACTGGGGATTCAAGAGCATAGGTCAGCCGCACGATGTTATGTATGCTCTAGCTGAAACTATCAAATCTGCTGGCAAGAACCTGTTCCTGGAGTCGATTATTTATACTGAGGAAGAATATAAGTTTCTTGCCGAGTTTTCCAAGAAGGCAGGCGTGGACTGTGTACTCGGTACGATATATAATAGGGGCCTTCATGAAGCACTGAACGAAGCAGGCGTACTGTACTGCCCGTTCATTGGCAAGACACCCGGGTTTCCTGCCAGGATAATTAAGAGCAGAGAAGAGATCATGGCAGACCTCAAGGAAGCCATCGATAACGGTGTCCGCAGTGTTTCAATTCCTGCCTATATGCATGATAAAATGAGCGGCAGGGCGATACTGACTATGATCCGAGAGGAGGCACCAGATCTTCCAATTCTCGTAGCTGGTCGTGTCAAGACTTACGAGCGCATCGATGAGATGTTTGAGCTAAAAACAAGCTTCACTATCGGTGGTGCACTGTTCAGAGGCGAGCTTACAAAGGGTTCATTCAGTGACAATGTCAATACACTAAGCAATTACATGGAAAAAAATCGATAAGAGGAGGGATGATTGATGAAGGCAGCACAAGCAATTGTTGAAATTTTGGAATCAGAGGGAATTGATACCGTATACGGTATCCCTGGAGCGGGGATTAACGGCTTGTATAAATATCTTGGCGAATCCGAAAAGATCAAAACTTTTTGCCACCGCCATGAAGAAGCCTGTGTCCACGCTGCAGGCGGTCATTATCGTGCAAGCGGCAAGATGGCGGTAGCGGCCTGTACCTCGGGTCCCGGAGCCACGAATTTTGTTACAGGTGTTTATACCTGTAATATCGACAGTATCCCAATCATCGCGATCACTGGGCAAGCCGTGACGGCCCAGCTTGGCAAGGACGCGTTCCAGTGCGTAGACATAGCAAAAATCTGCGAACCTGTTGCAAAAAAGACATATCAAATCACGGAGCCTAAAAAGGTGCCGGAAATATTCGCTGAGGCTTTTCGCGTTGCGCGCGAGGGAAAACCTGGAGCAGTGGTCATCGATCTTCCGCTCGACATACAAAATGCTAATATCGACTTTGACCCGGCAGCATATGTGCCGTTGAGCTTTGAAACGCCTGCGCCAAAAGCGGAAGATATCGTTAAAGCGGTTGAGATGATCAATGCGGCAAAGAATCCGGTTCTGCTCATGGGCGGCGGCGTGATTCTCGCCAATGCGACCAAGGAATGCGTGGAACTCGCGGAAGCACTTAACATGCCCGTTATCACAACCTACATGGCAAAAGGCGGTATACCGGTAAATCACCCTCTTAATGCAGGGCACTGCGGTATACAGGTTGGCCAGCCTATAGGGAATAAGGTGTTTCTCGATTCAGACCTTGTACTCGGTATCGGCTGTCGTTTTACGGATCGCCATACGGGCGCAATAGATGTTTATCGGGGTGATCGTCAATTCATCCATATCAATATTGAGCCGAAAGAAATCGATAAGATTTTCCAAGCAGACCTAGGCATCGTCTCAGACGCAAAGAAAGCAATTGTTGCTTTGATCGAGGAAAATAAGAAAAACGGAAAAAAGAGCTCGCATATTGATGTCGACAAACTTCCCAAACTTCGCCAAGAGCTTGCCCGTAAGCTAGACTACGATGCGAAGCCCATCAATCCGCACCGCGTGTTCGGAGAATTGAACAAGTATTTTGGAGATGACGTGATTTTTACGACCGGCTGCGGTATAACGCAGATCTGGTCCGGGCAGCTCCAGGATATTGGTGTGACCCGCAACTATTTGCCTTCAGGCGGAGCGGGAACTCTGGGATACGATATCCCCGCTGCGTTTGGCGCGATGGTGGCTACCGGCAAGCAGGCTGTCGCTGTAATGGGCGACTTTGGATTCACGTTCCACGTTCAGGAGCTTGCCGTTTGTGCGGCAAACAATATTCCGGTTATAGTTGTTATTGTGAATAACGCGTATCTAGGGCTGATTCGCCAGAATCAAAAATACGCCTACGGTTACGAGTGCGATGTAGCCATGCCTGAGAATCAGAGCATGATTGACTATGTTAAAGTTGCAGAAGGTTTCGCGTGTTATGGCGAGCGCGTGTTCGATCCAGCAGACATCCCTGCCGCTCTTGATCGGGCTAGGAAAAGCGGAAAACCCGCCGTAATTGACATCATTTGTGATCCGATGGTGGACTGCTCCATGGGTACGGCGCTTAATAACGTGAAGGAGTTTGTATATTGATCCTGGATAATATGGCGGCAAAAGAGCTGTTTCGCCCTGGATAGCTTTTTGCCAAATATTGCAGGTTTACAAAGAGGAGGAAATCACCTGATGCAAGAATCAATTCACAAATACTTTAAGGTCGGCTTGATTGCTTTTATGGCCTATCCCACTATGATGACAGGAGAGGATCCCGATACACTGGTGCATTTGCGAAAGATTGCATGCGACGATTACTTTGATGCTGTTGAAATGACATGGATCAAAGACCGTGAGACCCGTGCGCAGGCCGCAAAGCTTTTGGATACCGCCCACATGAACGTTTGCTATGGCGCGCAGCCTAGGCTTTTAACTACGGGCTTGAATGTCAACCACCTCGATGAGACTGAACGCAAAAAAGCCGAGTTGACGCTGATCGAAGCCATTGATGAAGCGGAAGAACTAGGAGCCGACGGTATAGCGTTTCTTTCGGGCAAATGGCAGCCGGAGGCCAAGGATCAGGCATACGAACAGCTTCTCAAAACGACGCGTAACTTATGTGAGTATGCTATGAAAAAGGATATGATGGTCGAGCTTGAGGTGTTCGATTATGATATCGATAAAGCTTCTCTGATCGGACCCGCACCCTATGCCGCTAAATTTGCGGCGGAAATGCGTGCGTCGTATCGGAATTTCGGCCTGATGATCGATCTTTCCCACATACCCATGACGTATGAAACGCCTGAGTTTGTGGTACGCGTATTGCGGCCTTACATTACGCACTTGCATATAGGCAATACCGTATGTAAAGATCCTGCCGCGGAGGGTTATGGTGACCAGCATCAGCGCTTCGGTTTTCCGAACGGTACCAATGATACGATAGAGCTTTTGGAATTCCTGCGTGTTTTGAAGCAGGAGGGCTTTATGAACGCGGTCGACCCGATGGTGCTCTCTTTTGAGGTTAAACCTTGGAAGGACGAGGATCCGGATGTGGTAGTTGCCAATGCCAAGCGGGTACTGAACCGCGCTTGGGCGTTGCTTGAGGATTAAGGTAAAAAATACAAATTTTTTGATTTCAGCGAAGAGGAGTGAGTACAGAAATGAAAATCGTGATTTTAGACGGATACACTGAGAATCCTGGGGATTTGAGCTGGGAAGGATTCGAAAAACTTGGCGAATTAACTGTCTATGACCGAACCTCGCTGACCGATTCTCATGAAGCTATCAAACGGATTGGAAGCGCGGAGGTTGTAATCACGAATAAAACGCCCATTACGCGAGAGATACTGGACGCGTGTCCTTCGATAGAATACATCGGCGTATTGGCTACCGGATATAACATAGTTGACATTGCCGCCGCGAGAGAAAAAAATATATCAGTCTGTAATATTCCTACTTATGGAACGGATGCGGTTGGTCAGTTTGCAATTGCACTTTTGCTTGAAATTTGTCATCATATTGGTCATCACGATACCGCAGTACACTCTGGCCGGTGGGAGGAAAACGATGACTGGTGCTTCTGGGATTTCCCGCTTATTGAACTCGCAGGTAAAACAATAGGCATCATTGGTTTCGGGCGAATCGGACAAAAAGCGGGTAAAATCGCTAAAGCGTTGGGTATGAAAGTTATCGCATATGATGAATGTCCCAATGATAGCGGAAAAGTCATCGCCGAATATGTTACCCTCGACGAGCTTTTTGCGGAATCTGATGTAATTTCGTTGCATTGTCCGCTGTTTCCTTCTACTGAGGGAATCATAAACAAATCCAACATTGCCAAGATGAAAGATGGTGTGATTATCCTGAATAACTCGCGGGGCCCATTGGTCGTCGAGCAGGATTTAGCTGACGCGTTGAACTCAGGTAAAGTTTACGCCGCAGGCATTGATGTGCTTGTAAAAGAGCCACCCAAAGGCAATAATCCACTTTTAAAGGCGAAGAACTGTATCATTACGCCTCATATATCTTGGGCTCCAAAGGAGAGCCGGCAACGTTTGATGGATATCGCGGTTGAGAATCTAAAAGCTTATATAAAAGGTAAGCCAGTTAACATTGTAAATTAAAAAATATTACTATAGAGTTGTATTCACGCGTACGGCAATCATCCTCGGTGAATGTCGCATCCAGACACAAGTGTAGATTGTTTTCGATACTCCAATGTGAGCTAACTGCTTTGGCGAAAGTTTTACATCATGCGATCTGTTGATAAAAGGTCAAGAGAAAGCGTTACGTGTTGGTTGATTCAAAAAGGAACGGATAAAAAAAATGAAAAAATACGCTCGTATAAATTATGAAGGGAAAATATGTTTTGCTCTTATGAGCGAGGATGAAAGGTGGCATCTTCTCGATGGCAACGATCCCTGCTCTTTCTCAGATACCGGCATCATTGTGGAGAAGCCGAGTATTCAACTTATTCCCTGTACTCCGACCAAAATAGTTGGAGTCGGCCTGAACTACATGGATATGAAACTGAAGCAAGGCGAAAGCTTTCCAAGAAGACCCAAGATGTATATCAAGCCTCTGTCTGCCTTGATCGGAGACGGTGAGGACATCATACTCTCTCCCATGGTGCACGACCCCTATAGCGAGGTCGAGCTAGCGGTAGTCATTAGTAGATATTGCTCTCGTGTGAGCCAGGAAGATGCAGAAAAATACATATGGGGATATATGCTTGCCAATGACATGACGGCCAGCGACCTTCAGAAGGAAGATATCGTATGGGGCAGAGCAAAGACCTTCGATACCTTCTGTCCGGTCTCTCAGTATATTATTTCAGATGTTGATGTATCAGATCTGGAGATTTCGACGAGGATTAACGGGAAGCTTGGTCAGCACGGCTCAACGAAGGATATGTTGAGAAAGATCCCGTGGCTCATTTCATATATTTCCTATGTTTATGCGCTACAGCCCGGCGACCTGCTGCTTACCGGCACTCCCACCGGATACGGTGATAAGGTTAATGCAGGCGATTTGCTCGAGATGGAGATAGAAAACATAGGCAAGATGCATAACAAAGTCAAGGCCGCAGATTACAGCTGCGAGTTTTGATATAAAATAAAATTTATTTAAGGAGACAGTAAAATGGCAGTCAGAAGAACAGATCTTTATTTACCGGCAAACAACGAGTATATGGTAGAGAAGGCACCTACACGTGGCGCTGACGTTATTACTCTCGACCTTGAGGATGCAGTTCCGATGACCGAGAAAGCCGCGGCCAGAGAAATAGCAAAGAAATGGATTCCAAAGATGAGTGTAAATGGTGCCGAGTCATGGGTCAGAATCAACGCTTGGGATACCGTTCTCACTATGGAAGACCTCAATGCAGTGGTTATGGAAGGTCTGGATGGCATCACACTTCCAAAATGTTCCGGTCCCGATGATGTCAAGAGACTCGACTTCATGATCACAGATCTTGAGAAGAAGCGCAACCTCCCAGTAGGCTGCATTAAGATGGCCATCCTCATAGAGACAGCTATTGGCATCATGAATGTTGACCAGGCAGTATGGTGCTCAGACAGACTCGTAGCAGTAATCTTCGGTGCAGTTGACTACACCCGTGATATGCGTGTTACCAGAACTGACAAGGCAGACGAACAGATATATGCACGAGCAAAGATAGGTGTTGCTGCAAGAGCAGCAGGACTTGTTGCAGAGGACGCTCCTTTTCCGAATTATGCCGATGATGCAGCATTCGAGGCTAATACCCTTAGTGGCGCACAGCTTGGCTTTGAGGGACGTCAAATCATCCATCCGCGTCAGATACCCATCGCTCACAAGGTATACTCACCCACTCCTGAACGTATTGAATGGGCAAAAAAGATTACCAAAGCATTCGAAGAGGAAGGCCTTGCAAAGGGGTCTGCTTCCGTAGGTGTTGACGGACAGATGATTGATATTCCGGTATACCGTGATGGTCTCAATATACTCGCAAGAGTAAAGGAAATCGAGGAGAAAGAAGCAACTAAGAAACTGAAATTTGAAAGGGATAGGAACCTTTAATATGAATTATGCAAGAGAATCTCTTAAAATGCACTATGAGCTCAAAGGCAAGATTGAGATAAAGCCTAGAGCAGAGGTCAATACAAAGGAAGCACTCTCACTTGCGTATACTCCCGGTGTTGCACAGCCCTGTCTGGAGATACAGAAAGACATCAACACCAGTTATGATCTCACCCGCAGATGTAATACTGTTGCGGTCATCACAGACGGAACGGCAGTACTTGGACTCGGAGATATCGGGCCTGAAGCAAGCATGCCCGTAATGGAAGGAAAATGTGTGCTTTTCAAGGCTTTCGGCGACGTGGATGCTATCCCACTCTGCGTACGCAGCAAGGATGTCGATGAGATTGTTCAGACAGTTTCACTACTTGCAGGATCGTTCGGCGGTGTGAACCTCGAGGATATCTCTGCGCCGCGTTGCTTCGAAATTGAGAAGAAACTCATTGAGTGCTGCGACATCCCAATCTTCCACGATGACCAGCACGGCACAGCAGTCATCACACTTGCAGGTCTGATTAATGCTCTCAAGATAGTAGGTAAGAATATCGAGGATGTCAAGATTGTTACCAGCGGTGCAGGTGCCGCAGGAATTGCGATCATCAGATTGCTTATAAGCTACGGTCTGAAGAACGTAATAATGACAGACCGCAAGGGCGCTATATATGAAGGACGTGACGGCCTCAACCCCGTAAAGGAGGAAATGGCGAAGATCACAAATCCTAATCACGTTTCAGGCACACTTGCAGATGTCATCAAGTGTGCTGACGTATTCATTGGTGTTTCCGCACCTGCTACCCTTACCGGTGATATGATCCGATCCATGGCAAAGGATCCAATCATCTTTGCATGCGCTAATCCCATACCGGAGATATTTCCCGAAGAGGCTTTAGCCGCAGGAGCAAAGGTGGTATCAACAGGCCGCAGCGATTATCCTAACCAGATCAATAATGTACTATGCTTCCCGGGCCTTTTCAGAGGCGTACTCGATGTCAGAGCCAGCCGCATTACCGAGAACATGAAGTTTGCCGCAGCAAAGGCGCTTGCAGGCCTTGTAAGCGATGACGAGCTCAGTGCGGAATACATCATCCCCAAAGCATTCGATCCGCGTGTCAAGGACGCAGTTGCCGCAGCTGTTGCCGAGGCGGCGCGAAAAGATAAAGTTGCACGTATCTGATAACAATTGAGTAGTATGTGCTCCTACCTACATAAGCTTTTTGGAGCACTATTTTAAGAAAATCCTGGAGGATGTTAGAATGAAGAATGTACTTAAACGTGAAGTTCCAGACTACATAGAAGGTTACGGTAGTGTCAAACATTACGAAGGTGCATTTGCTCAGGCCGGAAAGTCCTCAAAGCGTACTGAAGTGAGGATAAAAAAGGGATACGTTATCGGCGATAGCAAGCTTTGTAAAGACCTTAATGAGGTCCTTGATAAATTGCCCCTCAGGGACGGTATGACATTATCTTTCCATCATCATCTGAGAAACGGTGACTTTGTCACGAATATAGTCATGGAGGCAATAGGAAAAAGGGGTTATAAGGACATTCATGTTGCCGCTTCAGGTCTCTTTTCCTGCCATGCTCCACTTGTATCTCTCATTGAAGATGGTACAATTACACAGATATCAGTCAGTACGTTTGGAGCCGGGCCGGTACCGCAGATAATATCGGCTGGTAAAATGAAAAAGCCGGTGATACTCCGCAGCCACGGTGGACGTCCGAGAGCAATAGAAAATGGCGAGATGCATATCAATATAGCGTTTGTTGCTTCTCCGAGCTGCGACGAAATGGGCAACATCAACGGTAGTCACGGTAAGAGTGCCTGCGGATGTCTGTCGTATATCTATGCAGATGCAGAATTTGCAGACTACGTTGTAGCCGTAACCGACACTCTGGTGCCTTATCCCAACACCCCTGTTGAGATTCCACAGAATCTTGTCGATTACGTGGTGCAGGTAGATGCCATAGGAGAACCGGCGGGTATCGCAAGTGGAGCTACCAAGGTCACCGAGGACCCAGCCAATCTTGCAGTCGCTGAAACAGCTGCTGAACTGCTGGAAAAAGCAGGGTATGTCCGTCAAGGAATGAGTTTTCAGACAGGCGCCGGCGGCATAAGTCTCGCAGTAGCTGCCAAACTCAGAGACAGGATGATCAGCAAAGGAATCACCGGAAGCTTTGGATCCGGCGGTATCCACGGGTACTTCACACGTATGCTGGATGAGGGTTTGCTCAGAGCACTATGGAACGTACAGTGCTTCGATATCGAATCTATCGAACACCTTGCCAAGAATGATCCCAGACACCTTATCATGAGTGGCAGCCTTTACGGTAACCCAGAAAACAAGTGTTGTGTAGTTAACAATCTTGATATAATGATACTCGGCGGCTTTGAAGTCGATACTGATTTCAATCTCAATGTCATCACAGGCTCTAACGGTGTGATCATGAGTGCTTCAGGCGGCAATGAAGACTGTGCTGCAGGCAGCAAGATTTCACTCGTAGTGAGTAAACTCATGAAGAAGGGCAATCGATGCATCATCAAGAACCGCGTGACTACTATCACCACTCCCGGCGATACGGTGGACGGTATAGTCACCGATAAGGGAATTGCGATTAATCCTCGTCGTACCGACCTTATAGAAAAGCTTAAAGACAGCGGCCTTCCTATAGTCGACATTTATGAGCTTCTCCGGATGGGCGAAGAACTCGGAGCAGTCAATGATAATCCGAATTTTGGCGACCGCATCGTAGGTGTCGTTGAATACCGTGACGGTACCGTGATAGATGTGGTACGCCAGGTACTCTAATTCTACTTCGAAATATCGAGTAGGAGGTGGGTGATTAGTTAACCCACTGAACTTTCACACTGCTTTACACCTCCGTGTATGACAGATATCAGTTTCAAATGTGCATGCGGTCCTATCGTTGATGTATTTGAAATGGAGTCTCCGATGCCTCAAGAGCATGTCTTTTTTAATGCTAAGAAGCTGATCGCTATTCTTGACTCTAACTCTACTGGAGACAGTATGATTTAAATAACAAAAAAATAAACAAGTAGGTGGATAATAAAATGAAAAGAAACTTATCGGCCGGTTTAAATGACTTCAAAGGTGCCGGACTGGATTTATACAGCGAAGACAGCCTAAAACAGCTACATCTGGCGACAATCGAAGTTTTGTCGGAAGTGGGCGTGCAAGTTGGCAGCAAAGATGCTCTGGAATGCTTTGAAAAGGGCGGCTGTATCGTGGATTATGACGAGGAGAAGGTAAGAATTCCTCAATATGTAGTGGAAGAAGCTATACGGTCATGCCCCGCGACTTTCACATTATATGGGAAAAGCGAGGAGTTCAATATAAGTCTTCAGGACGGAAGAGTGTACCATTCACCGTTCGGATGTGCGCCGCAGGTTGAGGATCTTGAGACTGGTGAGGTACGCCCGTCGGTAAAAGCAGACATAATCGATACCGCTACATTGGTAGACCAACTGCCGGAATATGATTTCTGTTTTTCCACGGTGGCAGCCAGTGATGTTAAACCGGGCTTCGGCAATATCCATAGCTTTGAAGCGCATTATACGCATTGCCGTAAACCTATCCTGTCATCATCAAGCAGAAAGTGGACGGTTGAGTATGATATTGAGATGGCAAGTGTTGAACGAGGAGGCCTGAAAGCACTTCAGGAGAAACCTACCATCATGTTTGGAGAGTGCACCATCAGCCCGCTGTTTATCCCTATAGAAGCATGTGAAGTGCTCATGACGGCAGCTGAGTATGACATCCCAGTCGCAAATATGACGATGTCAATGGCGGGAGGCATGGCGCCGGTTACCCTTGCAGGCTCTGCAATTATAGCCAACGCAGAGAATCTTGCATGTCTGGTTCTGTCACAGTTAGTACGGAAGGGAGCGAGATTTGTATGCGGAGGTTCTCCTGGTATATCTGATATGCGTCACGGTGCAAATGCTTCAGTAGGTTGCCCGGAAGCGGGACTCTTAAGTGCTGCTATGGCTGCGCTGGGAAGAATGTACGGAATACCGACGCTGATAGGCGGCACATAGACAGAGTCAAATTTTTGTGACTTCCAGGCAGGTCACGAAAAGACAATGACTGGAATACTTCCGGTGCTCGCAGGAGCAAATATTATCTACGGCGGAGGTATATTGGATAGCGGCATGGTGATGAGCTTAGGACAGCTCGTTGCGGATGCTGACATTATCCGTATGTATCGTAAAGCACAGGAAGGAATACCGGTTGATGATATTACTATGGCGTTAGATGTGATCCGTGAGGTAGGAATTCGTGGGAACTATTTTGCGGAAGATCATACTCTTAACCACTATGCAGAACAAACAAATCCCCAAATATTCCAGCGCGGTGTTTCAACTGACCAAGCAAAAGAATTAAAGAGAATTGCTGATGAACGTGCCCGTGAGATATTGAAGGAAAACAGAGGTAAACTAGCAGTCTTACAGGAAGTAGCGGATAAAATACATCAAATGGTTCTGGAAGCGGAAGAAAAACAGTTGAATTTAAAATACGGCAAAGTTGATTAATATTAATATATTTATTTGAGAATGTAGAAAATTTTGCTGTTGAGTAAAGAAAAACTCCTTCTTTGCAAGAATTAAAACAAATTGCCAAGGAGGAGTTTTGGTATGAGAGCAATACCAAAATCTAAAATACAAAGATCCGTGCATGACCGGAGTGATAACAACAAGGAATCATCTATCCTTAAAATCCCTACAGTAAATTTGGTGAGCAGTCAAAGTAAATGCAACCTTTGACAGAGTAAATGTACCGTAGTCTAATTAAGTTAGTCAAAGTTTTGAGATTAATAGATATATTTGCTGTTAAAACGAACAAATCATGTTAAATAGAGTAAAAAAGTTTAAAACTGACTTAAAAAATGGGCATACTAATATAGAGGGCACGCAGAGATCGTTTTTCGGACGGAGTAAATGCATCCCCCAATAAATTTTCTATTGATGTGTTCTGTAGGTTAAATTACGCTTAAATTACTTTTTCAAAAGCGAGGACCTCAACAGGATTTCGTTACTCATAATCCTGTTGAGGCCAAGTCTTTTA
>JBMNNY010000014.1:0-23082 GCA_050942765.1 Bacillota bacterium
CGTCAGTACCCGCGTCGTGCTTAAAGGGGCGCTGACTTCGGTTTCACATGGCTCCTTCCTCCTGGCAGGCTCCAGAGAGTATGTCAATGGGGCATATGATGCCTCCAAGCCGACCCTTGAAATAACCGTCAACATGAGTCTGGGTAGTCTTAACCTGAAAGAAACGTGATATTCTGTCAAAGATAGGCTATTTTCTGCGGAGGAAAGCCCGGTATTCTGCGAGAACATTTTATGGAATCGCAGACCGGGAGGGATCACATGTTATGTCTGGACATGCCGTAGCCGCAGAACATGACTACCCGTGCGCCTGCGCCAAGAATCGCATCAGTGCCGAAGAAATCAACGTCCTACGGTGGATTAATGAAGCCGGGGCACGCAGAGCACAAAGCGCTTTGAGTGAATTTTTGAAACAAGAGACGATCCTTAATACACCAAGAATTTCGGTGCTGCCGCTTGCTTTGCTGATGCAGCAAATGGGTTCCAAACCGCGTGAATTGATTGGCATACATGTGCGCATTATTGGAGAAGTAAGCGGCGAAATGTACTTTTTGTTTGCACGCAAAGATGCTGTTCGACTGGTTGAGATGCTTGTTGGGGAACGGGTGCGCCTGACTTCGAAACTGAATAAGATCGAATCTTCAGCACTGAGTGAAATTGCCAATATCCTGACAGGCGCCTATTGGTATGCCATGACCGACCGGACTGCCCTGAACTGGCGCATTACTGTGCCGGCTATCGTGGAAGATGTCGGGAAGCTGCTGACCCTATCCAACCGGCTTTACGATTTTACCTCCATGGTTTTCCTTACTGACATTACGATTCCTCAAAAGGACGTACGTGGACACTTTTTGTTATTGCCGCGCCAGGAGGCTTTGCCAAAATTGCTTGCGAATTTGGGGTAGCATGGGATAGTAATCGCTCTATGGCGCTCTATGGAGTTGCCATGCTCAAGAATCTGCGTTTTCTGCGATATATTGCGTGAATCCAATGCCGTTTGAACTTTTGAGATTGCAATGCCCGGCAGTACTAATACTGTCGGGCATTGACGTATTAAGGCGCGAAATCTATAATTAAGCCATACGATCGCATCCACAGGAGGCTCTTACATGACAAGTACAAACCCGGCGGCCATAGAGACGCGCATATCCAACAGGAATTATAAACCGTATATTGCTTTGGTAATTGGTATTATCTGTCTGGGGCTTTCTCCGATATTCGTGCGCATGGCGAATGCGCCTGGTCCGGTAACCAGTTTCTACCGCATGCTGATTGGCACTATTGTATTGGCAGTGCCGGTTTTGCGTCATTTCCGTGTAAATGGGATGAATTCGGATTCTCGCAAAGGCATCAAGCTGGCCATTATTGGCGGGCTTTTCTTTGCCGGAGATTTGCTGTTATGGGCGACCGGCGTGATGATTGGCGGAGCAACTATTCCGACGCTGCTTTCCAATGTTGCGCCACTATGGGTTGGATTAGCCGCCCTCCTCATCTTCAAAGAGAAATTGCGGCCCCTCTTTTGGATAGGGTTGTCTATTGCCATGGCTGGAGCAGTGCTCATTCTTGGCAACGACTTGTTGAGTTCAGCTGCATTTGGCCTGGGCAGTCTGCTTGGTTTATTATCAAGCATATTTTACTGTGGATATTTTGTTATGACTCAGATGGGACGCAAATACCTGGATCCAATGTCGTATTTTTGGCCTGCCGCCGCAAGCGGTACGATTGTTTTATTTATCTATTGCCTGCTGATGAAACTGCCCCTGACCGGATATTCATCAACAACTTATTTATTCTTTCTGGCAAATGGATTGATCACACAGGTGATTGGCTATTTATCTGTAAACTACGCTCTCGGGCATTTGCCTGCATCCATCGTTTCGCCTACCTTGCTGGGACAACCCGTTATTACAGCCTTGGTCGCATGGCCGCTGCTTTCAGAGATGCTTTCGCCAATGCATTTTATAGGGGGAGTAGCGATTCTGGCCGGGGTAATCATGGTGCATAGGGGTCAGGAATCAAAGCAATAACCTGTTGCCGCATATCGACGTAAACGAATCATCAATGCGAAACGGTTAAAGCATGCCGAAATGCGAACACTAACTCATAAACACATGAACTTGAGGCCTTGAACTTACGCCATGTTTTTCAGCTAATGTCCAAGTTTAGCAGGAAAAGCGATGCGCTTATGAGAAATAGTTTTGATTAACATTGTTAAGGAGCTTCGCCATGTCCAAACGCGCGATCCTTTATATCGGCATCATTCTATGCTGTCTGGCGATCAGCATTATTTTGCTGCTGACCATAAAAAAGCGTCAGCCTGAGCCGTCCGTAAATTTTCCGATCCCCCCGCTGCCAATGGAAGAGCCAGTACCGGAACCGAACGTCCCGGGTCTTTTCGATTAACCCAGACAGACAGTCAGCATAAAGGCAGCACAAAGGGACGGTTCTCTTGTGTCTCTTGTGTCATTTTAAGCCTATAGGTGGCCACCAATATTATTATTCAAAGAAAGGCGGGAATTCATTTTGAATGAGCAGAGGTTTTTAGGCGAAGCTCTCACATTTGACGATGTACTGCTTGTGCCGTCCATGTCGGAGGTTACTCCCAAAAACGTTTCTACACGAACTCGACTGACTAAGAAAATTAATCTTAATATTCCCCTGATGAGTGCAGGGATGGATACTGTCACCGAATCCAGATTAGCAATTGCCATAGCCAGAGAAGGCGGCATCGGCATTATTCATAAAAACATGAGTATCAGCGATCAAGCCCTGAAAGTTGATCGCGTAAAACGTTCTGAACATGGAATCATTCTTGACCCCTTCTATTTACATCCCGAGAACACGCTCAGAGAAGCGCTTAATCTAATGGAACGCTACCGCATTTCAGGCGTTCCGATCACTGATCATTCCGGGCGTTTGGTCGGAATTCTTACTAACCGGGATTTGCGTTTCGAAACCGAGTTTCACAGGCCGATCAGCGAAGCGATGACCAAAGAAAATCTGGTCACTGCCCCGGTAGGTACCACGCTTGCCGAAGCTGAAAAGATTCTGCAAAAACATAAAATTGAAAAACTGCCTTTGGTCGACAGTAATTACTGTCTCAAGGGTTTGATTACGATAAAAGACATCAAAAAGGCGCGTCAATACCCAGATTCCGCCAAGGATGCCAAAGGCCGCCTGCTGGTAGGAGCAGCTGTCGGCATCACCGTGGACATTCTGGATCGTGTCAGTGCACTGATTGATGCCGGAGTGGATGTAGTTGTTGTCGATTCGGCGCATGGCCACTCCAGGAATGTATTGGATGCCATTCATAATCTGAAAAAGAGTTTCCCGGAATTACAGGTCATCGGCGGTAACGTGGCGACAGCGGAAGGCGCCCGGGCTTTAATCGAAGCAGGCGTCGACTGTGTCAAAGTTGGCATTGGTCCGGGCTCAATTTGCACCACCCGTGTAGTAGCCGGAATTGGAGTGCCGCAAATCACAGCGGTATATAACTGTGCTTTGGAAGCCGCCAAATATGATATTCCCGTGATCGCAGACGGTGGCGTAAAATACTCCGGCGACATTACCAAAGCGATTGCGGCCGGCGCAGATGTTGTCATGATAGGCAGCCTGTTTGCCGGGACTGAGGAAAGCCCTGGCGATACCGAAATTTATCAGGGCAGAACATATAAAGTGTACCGGGGAATGGGTTCATTGGGTGCTATGAAAGCTGGCAGCAGCGACCGCTACTTCCAGGAAGATCAACAAAAGCTGGTGCCGGAAGGTATCGAGGGGCGCGTGCCGTATAGAGGACCGCTGGCGGATACAGTATTCCAGTTAATCGGCGGATTACGCGCTGGCATGGGTTATTGCGGCGTAAAGGATATTTACGAGTTGAAGACCAAGACCCGTTTTATCAGAATCACAAGTGCTGGTTTGCGGGAAAGCCATCCGCATGATGTGCGGATTACAAAGGAGGCGCCAAACTATAGCTTTGATTAATAGCATAAAAACCGTCATTACTGATCCGGAAAAATCGCTGAATGTTCCTAATGCGATAACCGCTTCCCGGGCAGTAATCGCCATAGTAGCCGCCTTCTTATTTGCATCTGAAAATCAGGCCAGTTTTTACTGGGGTATAGCCTTGTTTACCTGCGCCGGGTTAACGGATCTGGTGGATGGCTGGCTGGCTCGCAAAACGGGACAAGTCAGCGATTTAGGTAAAATGCTGGATCCGGTGGCAGATAAAATCGCGATATTTGCGCTTTTTGCAGCGTTCAGCGTCAAACTGGGATTGCCGCTTTGGGTACCAGCTATTTACGCAATCAAAGAGTTGACGCAGCTAATTGTGGGCGCACTTCTGTTTTCAAAAGTCGGTCGTCCGCTGCAGGCCAATGTTTGGGGCAAATCCGCCAGTCTGGTACTGTATGGCGGAGCGCTTTTGTATCTGCTGGGGCACCTGTTTTGGGAAAGCCTGCAAGTAGTGGGGCTGATTGTTTTAGTAATTGGTCTGGCGCTTTCAGTTTTCGCCGGTCTGGGCTATTACCGGCAGATTAAAAAGATGCCGGCTTTGGCTGATCCCGGAACGAAAGGAGATTAGTCTATGGCCGCATGGGCGGTACTGATTTTAGTCACGATTGTGCCAGGGTTGCTATGGTTAATGTATTTCTACCGCAAGGACATTTATGAGCCAGAGCCCAAAAACATTGTCTTGCGTTCGTTTATGCTCGGTATGGCAGCTGTTTTGGCGGCGGCTCTTATCGAAATCCTTTTCAGAGATGGTCTGGAAAGTGCCAGACTATCCGGTGACCTGTTCGGTTTATTCCTCTACTCTTTCTTAGGAATCGGACTGGTTGAAGAAGGACTCAAAATGGCGGTAATCTGGTTTTCTGCCTATCGTTCACCGGAGTTCAACGAGATCATGGATGGCATTATTTACGGCACATCAGTTGGTTTAGGCTTTGCCGCTCTGGAAAACCTTTTTTACGCCAGAGCCTGGGGTTTGTGGATAGCCTTGTCACGAGCCGTTCTTACGTGTCTGGCGCATGCCCTTTTTTCGGGCTTGGCTGGCTTTTTCATGGCTCTGGCGCGCTTTAACCCGGAAAAAAGAACCGGGTACATGCTGAAAGGATTGCTGATAACCAGTTTCTGGCATGGTACATATGATTTCTTGTTGCTAAGTCCTTATCCGCTTTGGCGGTTTGGAAGCCTCTTGATTGTGTTAGGGCTGGCGTTCACAATCGGACGGAAAATTACTTTTGCACAGCATTTTTCGCCATTCCGCAAAGCAAAAGAAGATTAGGGAGGTATTAATATGTCGGGTCATTCCAAGTGGGCTAACATCAAGCATAAAAAGGAAAAGAGTGACTCTGCCAAGGCGCAGGCCTTTACCAGAGTTACCCGCGAGATTATTATCGCCGCTCGCGAAGGCGGTCCCGATCCAGAAGGCAACTTCCGTCTGCGTCTGGCCATCCAGAATGCGCGCAGCGTTAATATGCCTAATGACAATATTCAGCGTGCCATCAAACGTGGTTCCGGTGGCGAAGATGGCGCCAATCTTGAGCAGGTTACTTATGAAGGCTATGGCCCGGCTGGAGTAGCAGTGATTGTCGAGACCATGACTGATAACCGCAACAGGACAGCAGCCGATGTCAGGCACCTGTTTTCGAAGTATGGCGGCAATTTGGGAGAGAACGGCTGCGTTGCCTGGATGTTCAACCGCAAAGGGTATTTGGTTATTGAAATGGAAGATAAGCCTTTTACAGAGGATCAAGTATCGGAATGGGCCATCGAAGGCGGCGCTGAAGATTTGGAAGTCAGTGACGGAATCATCGAAATCTATACTGCTCCTGAAGATTTGCAGGTTGTTCAGGAATACCTTGAATCCAAAGGCGTGGAGTTTGCTGAATCCGAAACTACTATGATTGCTCAGAATGAAGTCACCCTGGATGAACAGACTGCCCAACGGGTTGCCAAACTTTTGGACGCTTTGGAAGAGCTGGATGATGTCCAAAAAGTGCATACCAATCTGGCAGAGGATCTTGAATAAAGTTTTTGGATAATTCTCCTTTTTTGGGGAATCATATTACCCAAAGGCTGACCGGGAAATGACTCTACTTCGGCTCCGCTTCATTACAGGATCAGGCGCGGTACAGGCGAGCGCTATCTGGCAATGGAGTGGCTGGCGTTTTCCGGCAGACCGGAGGTAATTGAGGGATGAGGTTTTTTAAAACCCGATTGCGCCGTAAACTGCTTATTTTCGCCGGTTCGATACTCCTGTTAGGCGCTGCCATTGTGTATCGCATCTATGACAATCGGCTGAATGAGAAACCGGCGCAGCAAACGGCAACTGAATCCCGCATCCAAAATGAGACCAGTAAACTGGTGCGGGAAATATATAGTTGTGGGCATGAGAGCTTAACAACCGGTCAGTTTATGCCACAGCAAATCGGCCTTGGAAGGGCTGCTTTTGAAAAAGAAACTGTTGGCTATCAGATCGAGGAGTTTAGTACCGACCAGGTTGTTCTCTTGCGACGCCATACTTTACTGTGTAATGACTGTAAATCGGGAGAATTTATCGGTATACTGAACGGCTATGTTTCCGTTTTCGCCGGTACGCCTCAAAAGCCCGGCCCAATACTTGAAACCACCCGTATTCCTGTCTCCAGACTGCCGCAATCGGAAAGGATCAAACTCGAAAGCGGGATCCCGGTAAATAACATTAGCGAGCGTCTGCATATTCTGGAGGGTCTTTCAGAATATATGGAGCGTGAATGAATAGCATTATTGAGTTTGATTTGGATTACTGAGTTAGGAAAGAAGCCTTTTTGATAGCAGAGGCTTCTTTTTTATAGCCTCAGACAGAACATATGTTCAGTTTCGAGCGTTCGGCAGCAGGATACCACCCCCTGGAAAGCGAATACGGGAGGGTAGAGAAAGGTGGCAGGCTGATGATCGTTCTCGGAGTTGACCCGGGTACTGCAATTACCGGATATGGCATTGTTAACTTTACGTCCTCCAAAATGGAGGCTATTCATTTTGGGGTGATTCGTACGTCTCCGGATACTATAACCGCTGATAGGCTGAAGTCTATTTATGGTGCGATGAGTGTTCTGATTGATACATATAATCCCGCATGTATGGCTGTGGAACAGTTGTTTTTCAATAAGAATGTTACAACAGCGTTAGCGGTGGGGCAGGCCCGTGGCGTGGTTCTGCTGGCTGCGGCGCAGCACGGTATTCCTGTGGCGGAGTATACACCGTTACAGGTTAAGCAAGCGGTTGTTGGCTATGGACGGGCTGAAAAGCGGCAGATTCAGGAAATGGTTCGAATCCTCCTCAAACTGGAGTCATTGCCTAAACCGGACGATGCTGCGGATGCATTGGCAATTGCCATTTGCCATTCACATTCTGCCTGTGCCGGTCAAAAGTGGTCTGACAGGCAAAGTCATGGCGGAGGTTGATACGGATGATCGCAATGCTAAGCGGCAAAGTAGTCCAAGTCGGCACTGATCGGCTGATTATTGAAACTGGTGGCATCGGCTTTGAAGTGCTGGTACCGCTGAATGTAATTAATGAAGCCGTCAAAGTTGAGCAAATCAAGCTCTTTACCTATTTGCACGTCCGCGAAGACGCCATGGTACTCTATGGTTTTCTGGCGGCCGCTGATAAGAAAGCCTTTGAGCAGCTTACCTCGGTCTCCGGAATTGGTCCTAAAACAGCTCTGGCGATATTGTCTGCATTACCGGCTGAACGACTGGCTGCCGTCATTAGGGGCGGTGACGCTGCCGCACTGAAAGGCATTCCGGGAGTCGGTCCCAAGACGGCCGGACGTCTGGTGCTGGAATTGCAGGGCAAGTTTGAGGCCGGCACTTTTGGAACTCCCGCCTTTATGCAGGAAATGCCCGACGATGACAGTGTGGCAGCATTAATGGCTCTGGGATACCAGCGCGCCGCTGCCGCACAGGCAGTGGAGGCGGCCCGCAAAGCGCTGAGCAGTGGCGCGAACAAGGGGGCCAAGGGGGCGGGCGCCGCGGATGCGCATGGTGCGCATGGAGATGGGGATGGGAAGGCGGATGTGGGCGCTCTCACAGGTGCCAATCCTGGAGATGCGTCGTCGGTTATCAGATATGCTCTGAAACTGCTAGCCCGACAGTAGCATGGCAGTAGCATGGCAGTAGCATGGCAGTAGCATAGAGAAGGGGTGGCAATTCTAGCATGGAAGAAGAACGCCTTATAGCACCCGGTGAGTTGGCAGAAGACAACGAAATAGAGAGATCCCTTCGTCCGCGCCGCCTGGATGAATATATCGGACAAACCCGCATTAAGGAGAATATGCAGGTGTATATTCAGGCTGCCAGGGGCAGGCGGGAAGCTTTGGATCATGTCCTGCTCTATGGGCCTCCAGGCCTTGGCAAAACGACTCTGGCGGCTATTATTGCCAATGAACTGGGCACTAATTTTCGTGCCACTTCCGGCCCGGCAATCGAGAGAGCCGGCGACTTGGCTGCCATTTTGACCAACCTGGAACCCTATGATGTGCTTTTTATCGATGAGATTCATCGGCTGAATCGCACGGTTGAGGAAATACTTTATCCGGCTATGGAAGATTTTGCGCTCGATATCATTATCGGGAAAGGACCTTCCGCCCGCACATTGCGCATTGATCTGCAGCCGTTTACATTAGTGGGGGCAACAACGCGCGCCGGGCTGTTAACATCACCCTTGCGTGACCGCTTTGGCATCATCGACCGGCTTGAGTACTATGATGCCGCTGAGCTGGAGCAGATTGTCAAGCGCTCGGCGTCTATCATGAACATTACCATTGATAGTCAAGGCGCCGCTGAAATAGCAGGACGGGCGCGCGGCACTCCACGCGTTGCCAATCGGCTGCTGAAAAGAGTGCGCGATTTTGCTCAGGTCCGGGCCAACGGTCATATTACCAAAACTGTGGCGGATGAATCGCTCACTATGCTGGAAATTGACGCTCTCGGACTCGATCGCATTGATCGCCAGCTCTTAACCACTTTGGCGGAGAAATATGCCGGCGGCCCGGTAGGGCTGGAAACTCTGGCGGCCTCCATCAGTGAAGAGCCCGAAACGGTCGAAGATGTTTATGAGCCATATCTAATGAAGATCGGATTCTTGCAGCGTACTCCCAGAGGACGCATGATCACCTATCCGGCTTGTCGCCACCTGGGCATTAAAGTTCCCGGAAGGACAGAGCAGGACACGCTATTTGAAATACCTGAAGAAGGTTAACCTAAAATGAAATAAATGAAATAAGCGAAAGAAGTGTTGCGGCGATGCCAAAGATTCTGCTTCATATCTGTTGCGCACCTTGCTCCATTTATACCGTAGATCACCTGCGCACTGAAGGATTTGAGCCGCACGGGTTTTTCTATAATCCCAATATCCATCCCTATAAGGAATACCGTCGGCGACTTGAAACACTTCAGGAGCACGCTGCCAAAACAGGCTTGCCGCTGACTGTACGCGATGAATACGATTTGGAAGGCTACTTAAGCGGAGCAGTGCAGCGTTTGAAAGACCGATGCCATTATTGTTATGAAACGCGCCTGCGGCCTGCTGCTCAGGAAGCGGCCAGCCAAGGATATGAAATTTTTGGTACAACACTGATGATCAGTCCCTATCAGGATCAGGAAGCTCTGCGACGGATTGGCAATCAGCTTGCCAAAGAGTACGGCATTGAGTTTTATGATCAGGACTTGCGGGCGGGTTTCCGGGAAGGGCAGAGACGTGCCCGCGAACTGGGCCTCTACCTCCAGCCCTATTGCGGCTGCATTTTTAGCGAACGTGACCGATATGCCAAAAAAGGATGATGGGCTTGTCTCTTTACAGCACCGAAGGGATTATTTTGCGGGTCAGGCCATTTGGAGAAGCTGATCGCATTTTGACGATCCTGACACGCACCGAGGGAATTGTGGAAACAGTCGCCCGGGGGGCAAGACGCCCAAGAAGCCGGCTGGTGGGGGCTACACTGCCATTTACTCAGATTCAGGCACTCATTTTTGGCGGAAAAACGCTCGATAATCTTAGTCAGGCAGAAATAATCAATACATTTGGTGCCATCAGGGAAGACCTGCTGCGTACGGCATATGGCACCTATTGGTGCGAATTGGCCTATGAATTTATGGGGCAGCGGGATCCAAATGAAGAACTTTATCTCTTCTTTCTGGCGTCTCTATTAATGCTGGAATCGACTGATGATCCCGGCTTATTGTCCATCTATTTTGAACTGAGATTTCTTTCACAGCTGGGTTACCGGCCGGCACTTGATTGCTGCTGTGCGTGTGGCAAATCGATGGCTGAGGGTGGGGCAGGTTCATTTCTGACTTCTTCCGGAGGTCTGCTGTGCGCTTCCTGCAGCCAATCCAATGCTTCGGGAGAAGTGTTGTCGGCGGCAGCCATAGGGTTTATGAGGATGCTTCAGGTCTGGGATTTAAGAAAACTAAACGTCCTCAAGCTGCCCGAAACAGCCCGTGCCGAAGTCAGGAGTGCCATTCGGCGCTTTACAGCCGAGCAATCAGGAAAACCGCTGAAGTCTCTGGAGTTTTTGCGCTCGGTTGAGTCGTAAGGTGCGAAATGCCAAGACCGTCGCCAGTCCTGCCCTGCGCATAGAACCGAGCTCCCCAAGGGTAGAATATCCCTGACGGGGGTGATTTTTTGGACAATTTGATTACTGCTGAACAGCAACTGGATCTGATCGATCAAATCAGAGCGCGTATTCCGGTTACCTATGAAGAGGCTAATAATGCGCTTGATAAGACCGGAGGCAATCTCATCGATGCCCTGGCGCTCCTTGAAAATGAATATATTGCTGAACAACCGGCTGTCAAGCGCCGGCAGAAAATTGAATCTCTCATTTCCGGATGGATTGAAAAAGGGCGGGCCACTCGCCTACTTGTAAAGCAAAATCAGGAGGTTGTTGCTCAGGTTCCTGTTTCCGCCGGGTTAGTTGGCGCGATACTGTCTCCGAGACTAGCCTTAATAGGGGCTGTAGCTGCGCTGGCGGGGGGCTGTCGTCTTGAACTGGAACCTATCAAGGCCGAGGCCTCCGAGGAAGACACGCAGAAAACGCGGGAAGCTTTGGACGCCTCACTCACAACAGGCGTATCTGAAGTCGCAAATCTGCCAGATGAGCTAGATTTATTAGATGCTCGGGTTGCACGCGCCACAACGGAGGATCACACTTCTCTGCCGCATTGACAATGGCTGGAGTTTTTGGTATACTTCACTGCAATGAAAAAAATAGCAATCAAGGGTATGACTGGCCAACAGGGTGAAACTGCGGGAAATACTCTCGTCCCTGGCATTACTAATGCTATTTGGACGGGGGTTTTTTTGTGAGGTGCAATCAGTTTGAGGATCTTGCGATATTGGTATGCTATTATTAAAGAGCACCGTTCCTTTTTGCTGGCTGCATGCGCAGTTTTTTTCGGCAGTTTGGCTGCCGGGGTTGTAGTAGGTCTCGTAATGCAGGAGTCTGCCACGCCGCTGTTGGAAAAATTAATGCAGCCTTTGGGAACACTTGCAGAATCTTTGCGAAATCAGCCGCTATACTTGCGCGCAGCCTATGTCTTTTTGAACAATTCTCGTGTTATGATAATGGTACTTGTAGGAGCCTACCTGGGAGGTTTGATTCCTCCGCTCGTTTTGCTGTTTAACGGCTTTATCATTGGCTTATTCAGTGCATCGCCGATTATGACCGCCAATATCGGACTGGTCGGATTCTTAATTTCTTTGGTGCCACACGGCATTTTTGAAATACCGGCTATATTACTTAGTGGTATGATGGGTCTGCGCATTGCTAAAGAATTATGGAGCGGCATATTTGGACGGCCAACTGATACGCTGGGCCGCGTATCCAAACAGGTTTTGGGAATCAGCCCATTGCTGATTCTGTTGCTTTTGATCGCAGCTATACTGGAAATATACGTTAGCTCCAGAATCGTGTAGTTGGGAGGAACGACGCTTGAATCTGCAGGATCTCATCTTTCGTTTGGGGCATTTTTGGTCTGCAGCAGGCTGCCTGGCAGTGCAGCCCTATGACATCGAAATGGGTGCCGGGACAATGAGTCCACACACATTTCTACGGGCACTCGGACCAGAACCATGGAATGCGGCCTATGTTCAGCCTTCACGGCGCCCCGCTGACGGACGCTATGGCGAAAACCCCAATCGCCTGTTTTCCTATTTTCAGTACCAGGTAATCATGAAACCTTCTCCGGATGATATCATTGATAAGTATCTGGCCAGTTTGCAGGAGATTGGCATTGATCCGCTTGCGCATGATATCCGTTTTGTAGAAGACAACTGGGAGTCGCCTACCTTAGGTGCCTGGGGCACCGGGTGGGAAGTTTGGCTGGACGGAATGGAAATTACCCAGTTTACATATTTCCAGCAGATTGGAGGGGTTGATGCCCGGCCGGTTTCTGCCGAAATAACATTTGGGGTCGAGCGCCTGGCCATGTTTCTTCAGGGAGTGGATAATGTTTTCGATCTGGAGTGGGCTAACGGCATCAAATACGGGGATTTGTTCCATCAGAATGAGTATCAGCAGTCCAAATATCACTTCGAGGTTTCTGATGCCGCTTTGCTTTTCAAGTTGTTTGATATGTATGAAGCAGAAGCCAAAAGAGTATTGGAGACTGGTTTGGTACTACCTGCTTTCGACTGGGTCTTAAAATGCTCTCATGCTTTTAATCAATTAGATGCCAGGGGGGCTATCGGAGTTACCGAGCGCGCTTCCTACATTTTGCGCGTCAGAAACATGGCCCGCGCCTGTGCGACAGCCTATATCGCCAACCGTGAGGCTCTTGGTTATCCTCTTCTGCAAGGAGGGGCTCATTCTTGAAAAAACTATTGTTTGAGATCGGCGTTGAAGAATTGCCAGCCCGTTTTATCCCTGGTGCCATGAAGCATATGGCGGAGCGCGGAGAGCAGCTGCTCAGCGCGGCCCGTCTGCAGCCGCAAAGAGTGGAAGTATCCGCCACACCGCGTCGGCTGGTGCTGACAGCTGAAGTCAGTGAAATGCAGCCGGATCAGCAGAAAGAGATCAAAGGCCCCCCGGTCAAAGCAGCCTTTGATGCACAAGGCGGCTTTACGAAAGCAGCGCTGGGATTTGCAGCCAGCCAGAAAATTGCGCCGGAAGCTCTGTACCGTGCGCAATATGAAGGTGGCGAGTATGTTTTCGCCAGAGTTGAGGAACGCGGACGGGCTGCTCTGGAAGTGCTGGCCGAAGTGCTGCCCCAATTATTACTCTCTTTCTCTTTCCCGAAAGCAATGCGCTGGGCAAGTTATGATCTGAAATGGGCGCGGCCAATCCGCTGGATCGTGGCACTGCTGGGAGAAGAAGTCATCAATTTTGAGATTGCCGGAATTAAAGCCGGTCGTCATACATATGGACTGCGTTTTTTGCATCCTGAACCGATTAGTGTGCCGGATGCCTCGCAACATGCCAGGCTGCTGTCAGAAGCACATGTTATCCTAAATCATGAAGAACGCTACCGCGTGATCAAACAGTTAGTGCAGGAAGCGGCCGCTAAAGAAGGCGGGCATGTTGACGAAAATGACGAGGAGCTTTTCCGGGAAGTCACCGATATTAACGAGTACCCCTCGGTTGTCGTTGGCAGCTTCAATCCGGAGTATCTGAAGTTGCCCGTTGAAGTGATTATTACTCCAATGCGGCTGCACCAGAAATATTTTCCGATCTATAATGCTGATGGATCACTCTTGCCGCGTTTCATTACCATCCGGAATGGTCTGGCGGATACACAGGGCAATGTGCGAGCTGGCAATGAGAAAGTGCTGGCCGCCCGTCTGGCGGATGCGGCTTTCTTCTATGATGAAGATCGCAAGACAAAGCTAGTCGACCGCTTACCGCGCCTTGAGACTTTGGTGTTCCAGGAAAAACTGGGTACCATGCGCTTTAGGGCCGAACGTCTGCAGCGGCTGGCCCCGGTGATCTGCCGTATCATCGGCGGCTCAGCTCAGAAATGCGCCATTGCGGAACGCGCTGCGCTACTGAGCAAATCAGATTTAGTCACTAACATGGTCTTCGAATTTACCGAGCTGCAGGGTGTGATGGGCAGCCATTATGCCATCAGTGACGGGGAAGATCCGGCGGTTGCCAAGGCTATTGGCGAGCAGTACCGCCCAAACTCTTCCGGCGGGGCTTTGCCAGAAACAGTGCCCGGCCGAGCGCTGGCGCTGGCGGATAAGATCGATGCACTGACCGGCTATTTTGGCGTAGGTCTGATTCCCAGCGGTTCGCAGGATCCGTTCGCATTGCGCCGCGCAGCCCTTGGTGTCATCGCTATCATCAAAGACACCGGGATCAGCATCGGTCTGAAATCATTAATTGAGCAGGCCTATGATTTATATGGCGGAAAAGTTGCATTCAAAAACGATCGTGCGACAGTCTGCTCCTTACTGGATGAGTTCTTCCGTGGCCGGATGCGTGCGGCGCTTCTGGAGGACGGTTATCGCTATGATCTTGTAGATGCCATTCTGGCAGGCGGACAGCTCAATCCCTCTGATTTTTACACCAGAATTGCTGCCCTGGATCAGGCAGCAAACACCGCTGATTTCCTGACAGCCCTGGCGGTCTTTAACAGAGCGGGCAATCTGGCTTCCAAGGCTACGACCGACACCTATGATCGCAATATCCTTCCGGAAGAAGCTGATCGGCAGCTGGTGGCGGCCTATGAAAGCGCCCGGCAGGAGGTCTTGGAGGTTTTGGGGAGCGGCAGCATTACCGTCGCCAATGTGGCCGCCACGCTTCAGGCTCTGGCAGGTATGCGCAGTGCAGTGGATCATTTCTTTGACACCGTGCTTGTTATGGCGCCAGACGAAAAAGTCCGTCAAAGCAGGCTGGCTTTGCTGAAGGCGATAGTAGTATTGTTTGATATGCTATGGGACTGGAGCAAAATAGTGGTTTGATGCAGGAATTATTTCTGCTTTAGCGAAAAAAACCTGTCGATTACATAGCGTGATTAGACATGTTGGTAGGATACAATTTAAGGAGGGAATTCTTTGGCTAAGTATGTGTATTTCTTCGGCAACGGTAAAGCCGAAGGCGATGCAGGGATGAAAAACCTGCTCGGTGGCAAAGGCGCTAATCTTGCTGAAATGACCAACCTGGGGATCCCAGTTCCTCCGGGTTTCACAATCAGCACCGAGGTTTGTGTGGCTTACTATGAAAACAATAAGCAATGGCCATCTGGACTGGAGCAAGAAATCGATGAAAATCTCCGGAAACTGGAACAGGCCATTGGAGCCAAATTTGGAGATTCCGAAAATCCGCTGCTCGTATCGGTACGCTCTGGAGCACGTGCTTCAATGCCAGGCATGATGGATACAATCCTGAACCTTGGCATTAACCATGCAGCCGTACAGGGCCTTATTAAACGTTCCAACAACCCGCGTTTTGCCTGGGACAGCTTCCGCCGCTTCATTCAAATGTACGGCGATGTTGTCCTGCAAGTGCCGCATGATGATTTTGAGCATTTGCTGCAGGAAAAGAAGAACGAGCGTGGCGTGACACACGATACCGAACTGACTGCCGAAGACCTGCAGGATCTGGTTTCCCGCTATCTTGAGATGGTCAAAAAGGTCATTGGACGGGAATTCCCGATGGATCCCAAAGAACAACTTTACGGTGCCATCAATGCTGTCTTTGGTTCGTGGATGAATGAGCGCGCAATCACTTACCGCAAGCTCAATAAGATCCCGGATGAGTGGGGTACCGCGGTCAATGTTCAATCGATGGTATTCGGTAATATGGGTGCCACCTCGGCAACCGGCGTTGCCTTTACGAGGAACCCGTCTACCGGCAAGAATGAGTTCTATGGCGAGTATCTGATCAATGCCCAGGGTGAAGACGTGGTTGCCGGTATTCGTACTCCTCAGGAAATTGGTCTGGAGGCTTCCCGCAAATGGGCGGCTGACAACAATATCAGCGAAGAGGAACGCAAAACCAAGTACCCGTCACTGGAAGAAGTCATGCCGGATGTCTACCAGCAACTGCTTGATATTCGCACCCGTCTGGAAGGTCACTATCGTGACATGCAGGATATTGAGTTCACGGTACAGGATCGCAAACTGTATATGCTGCAGACACGTAATGGCAAACGTACCGGACCGGCAGCTGTAAGGATAGCTGTGGAAATGGTTAAGGAAGGTCTGATCGATGAAAAGACAGCTGTAATGCGCGTTGAACCGGAACAGCTTAATCAGCTCCTGCATCCGCGCATTGATCCGAGTGCCAAGTTGAATAAGCTTACCAAAGGCTTGCCTGCTTCGCCGGGTGCCGCAGTTGGCAAAGTCGTCTTTAATGCTGCTGACGCTGAAGCCTGGGCGGCCCGTAAAGAACCTGTGATTCTTGTTCGTACAGAAACCAGTCCAGAGGATATCGGCGGCATGAACGTCGCTAAGGGAATCCTGACGGCGCGCGGCGGCATGACTTCACATGCTGCTGTTGTGGCGCGCGGTATGGGCAAATGCTGTGTCGCAGGATGCGGCGAAGTCATTGTGGATGAGATAAACCGTAGTTTCACAGTTGGCAAAGTCACTGTTAAAGAAGGCGACTGGCTGACCCTCAACGGCTCAACCGGAGATGTCATCCTTGGCCAGGTCAAGCTGATCAGTCCGGAGCTGAGTGGTGATTTCGGCCAGCTAATGGAATGGGCCGACAAGTTCCGTGCTCTCAAAGTACGTACTAACGCTGACACTCCGGAAGACAGCCGGGTGGCTCGCAATTTCGGCGCCGAGGGTATTGGGCTGACCCGTACTGAACATATGTTCTTTGGACCCGAAAAAGAGCGCATTCAGGCTATGCGCGAGATGATCATCGCCGACACCTTTGAAGATCGCAAGGCTGCGCTTGCAAAACTGCTCCCTTACCAGAGATCAGACTTTAAGGGTATTTTCGAAGCGATGAACGGTCTTCCGGTAACCATTCGTCTGCTGGATCCACCTTTGCATGAATTCCTGCCGCAAGAAGCAGATCAGCAAGAGGCTATCGCCAAAGAACTGGGAATTCCGGTAAAGGTAGTTTCTGACAAAGTACATTCACTCAAAGAATTGAACCCGATGCTTGGCTTCCGTGGATGCCGCCTGGGAATTGTCTATCCAGAAATCTTTGAAATGCAGGTACAGGCTATATTTGAAGCCGCCTGTGAAGCTCAGGCCAGTGGCATTAAAGTAGAGCCGGAAGTAATGATCCCCTTGATTGGCACCATCGGCGAAATGAAAATGATCAAAGAGTACAGTATTAAAGTCGCCGAGGAAGTCATGCGCAAGGCTAATGTTCAAGTGAAATATATGATTGGCACCATGATCGAGATTCCGCGTGCCGCTCTGTTGGCGGATAAAATTGCTGAAGATGCCGAATTCTTCTCGTTTGGCACCAATGACCTGACCCAGATGACATTCGGTTACAGCCGTGACGATGCCGGACGTTTCTTGCCGACCTATGTTGACAAGAAAATCCTGAAAGACGACGTATTCCAGTCCATTGATCAGGAAGGCGTTGGCCAGCTGGTAGCTTTAGCAGTGGAGCGCGGCCGCATGACCCGTCCCCAGATTAAGCTGGGCGTCTGCGGAGAGCATGGTGGCGATCCCGCTTCCGTAACATTCTTCCATAATGTAGGCCTGAATTACGTAAGTTGCTCGCCTTACCGGGTACCGATTGCCCGACTGGCAGCCGCCCAGGCCAACATTACCAATCCCCGCGCCTGACGCTTATGTAGGACGTAAAGCGTCTGGAATAGGATTTAGTGAATGAAAAGAAGGCAGCCTGTCAAGGGCTGCCTTCTTTCGATGGCAAATAAGTGCGGTTTTGGCAAAGACCATGATTTCATGATATCATTTCGAAAATATTAATATAAGGGACTGCCAGTACTTGATGCGGTAGTCCCTTTAGTCATATGTCTTATAAATGATAATAAATAAATAATTCCAGTGCGATTATCTCATTTGTTCTTCAGCCGGTCAATTGCCTGCCGGTATCCATCTGCTCCATAATGCAGACAGCGGTTAACGCGGCTGATTGTGGCAGCGCTTGCTCCGGTTACAGCAGTAATGTCTTCATAAGTCTTGCCCTGATCAAGCATTTCAGCGACAGCAAAACGCTGGGCCATAGCCTTCAACTCATTGATGGTGCATAGGTCTTCAAACAGGGCATAGCATTCGTCAATGTTTTCCAGGTTAAGGATAGCTTCGAATAGCCGGTCAATGACCGGATCTCTTAGTTTTTTGTTAACTGTCATTAGCCCACCCCGGTTCTTTCATAAAATGTTACATTGGTTACAATAAAATTCTGCACCGTAAATCTATTTCCTCTATGATTATGCAGAATGGAGCAATATAAACACCAGAGGAGGAAAGGAAAATCGCTTTGGAAATCGTATTATTTAATGACTAACAGGAGCCGGATAGGAGGCGGAATTGCGTGACGGTTAGAGAAATCTTTGAGGAAAGAGAAGCGCAGACTTTATCGAAGTTCGCTACTCTTAGCAGTAAAAGCGTAGGCCGGGTCTATCCGGAAAGGCCATGCGATTATAGAACGGAATTTCAGCGTGACCGGGATCGCATCATTCACAGTAAAGCTTTCCGTCGCCTAAAACATAAGACGCAGGTTTTTATCGCACCGGAAGGCGATCACTATAGGACAAGACTGACTCATACACTGGAAGTGACTCAGATTGCCCGGACAATCGCCCGGGGCCTTTTTCTCAATGAAGATCTCACTGAAGCTATAGCGCTGGGACATGATCTGGGACACACGCCTTTTGGTCATGCCGGGGAAGATGCTTTGAACAAAATCTATCCCGGGGGCTTTCAGCATAATCAGCAGAGTCTCAGGGTTGTCGAAAAGCTGGAGCGGGGTATGCTTCCTATTCCAGGTCTGAACCTTACTTTCGAAGTTCGCGATGGGATTGTCAATCATACAGGTGACGGTGTTCCGTGTACATTGGAGGGCAAAGTGGTCAAATTTGCGGATCGTATTGCCTATATTAATCATGATATTGATGATGCCATTCGCGCCGGTCTTTTGCGCCAGGAAGATCTTCCGAAAGGTCCGCTGGAACTGTTGGGGGCCACCGGCAGCCAGCGTATCGATACATTGGTACGCGATTTGATCAACTCCAGCGCTGCTGCGGCTGTCAGGCACAATTCATCCAGTATCGAGGCCGGCGCTCAAGTCGGCGTTCAGGCTGGCGCTTCGGGCAGCGGTCATGCCGGTGCTTCGGGCAGCGGCCAAGCCGGCGCGCTGGGTAGCAGCCAGATTGTCCAGTCGCCGGAAATCGGGGCTGCCATGAATGAACTCCGTTGTTTTCTCTTTCAGCAGGTCTATATCGGTTCGCGCGCCAAGGTTGAAGAGACCAAAGTTAGCCAGATGCTCCAAATGCTCTATAAATATTACCTTGCACATCTCGAAGAGCTGCCGCCCGATGACCGGCAGGACGAATCGCCGGATCGGGAAGTCTGCGACTATATTGCCGGCATGACCGATCGGTTCGCCATGGCAGATTTCGCACGTCGTTTTCTGCCAGCCGCCTGGCAGCTGTAGGTGGCTAAAGTGCAATGAGCAGAAAAGTGATTGTTGATGCCGATGCCTGCCCGGGAAAAAATATCATTATCGAGGTCTGTCACGAAGCCGATCTGCCATTAATTTTGGTGGCTTCATTTGCTCATGAGATTAATGCGCCATCCTGGGTGGAGGTGCGTAAGGTGGATTGCTATCCGCAGGCTGTAGATATGCTGGTCAGTAATCTGACTGCCGCAGGAGATGTAGTCATTACTCAGGATTGGGGTCTGGCAGCCATATGCCTGGCCAAAGGAGCGGTCTGCCTGGCTCCGGATGGCAAACAATATGATGACAGCCGCATGATGGCGATGCTGGAAATGCGTAATGCCAGTGCCCGCTGGCGCAGAGGCGGCGGGCGTACACGCGGCCCGGCGGCGCGTACTGTCCAGGATGATCTTTATCTGGAAAACAGTTTACGTAGGGTGCTAGGCTTACCTCCCAAGGGATCCAATGGCTCCTGAACAATCGTTCGACTGTAAAGAAGGATATTGACATTTTTGAGCGAAATTGAGTAAGAAGTCTTTTCGGAAAGTGGGCAGTCTTATGTCTCCAGATTTCCGTGCTGAAATAGAAGAAATCAGGGATAAGGCTGATATTCTGAGTGTCATTAGCGATTATGTGCAGCTAAAAAAAGTTGGTCAGCGTTATGTAGGTTTATGTCCGTTTCATTCAGAAAAAACGCCATCTTTTTCAGTTTCTCCAGATCGAGGCTTTTTTCATTGTTTTGGATGCGGACAAGGCGGCGATGTATTTACATTTATCCAGCTTATTGAGCGTGTTGAGTTTCCAGAAGCCTTACGCATGCTAGCGGAGCGCTTCGGTGTAAAACTGGCCGAAAAAGGGCGGGAGAACACCGGCCTGGCAGACGAACGCGCTGATATTTATAAACTGTGTAGTTTTGCAGAAGCTTTTTTTGTAAAAGCCTTGCAATCAGAAAGTGGCAAACAGGCACGAGCGTATTTGGCAGACCGGGGCATAAATCCTGATATTGCCGCGCAGTTTCGCGTGGGTTATGCACCATCGGGGTCTCTATTGTATAAAGTGCTGAAAAGCAAAAACGTATCCCCGGAAAGAATGGAACGTGCCGGCCTGGTGATTTGGGGACAAAACGGCTACTTTGATCGATTTCGGGAAAGGCTGATGTTCCCAATCCGCGACCATCGTAAAAAGGTAGTAGGCTTTGGCGGCCGTGTTCTAGGTGATGGCGTACCGAAATATCTGAATTCACCGGAATCAGCCGCTTTTTCGAAAGGCCGCATTCTTTATGGCCTTGATTCCGCAGCGGAAAGCATCCGACAAAATAACCGGGTGTTTGTCGTGGAAGGATATATGGATGTACTGGCGTTAAGGCAGTTTGGTCTTAACAATGTCGTTGCTTCATTAGGAACTGCCTTTACCGAGTTCCACGCGCGTCTGCTGGCCAGATACGCCAAACAGGTTTATCTGTGCTATGACGCTGACACGGCAGGAAAAGCCGCTACGGTCAAAGGGTTGCATATTCTTAAACAGCAAGGGTTAGAGGTTCATATTACAGAGCTGCCGTCTGGTGAGGATCCAGATACATACGTTCAGCGCTATGGGATCGATGCCTTTCTGGCACTGGCCGAAAAAGGCCCCGGAATCATCGAATTCCAGATTGCCAGAGTGCTGGAAGGAGTTAATCTGAATCAGCCAGAAAATGTTGCCAGGGCGGTCAAAGAGGCACTGCCGATTCTAGGCGGAATCACAGATGCGATCGAACGTGATCTGCATATCGGGCGGCTGGGAGCGGCTATCGGAGTTTCTCCCGATTCGATCAGGCAACAAATGCGCCACTTTTTGGCACAATCGCAGAATAACTCTCAGATAATGGATATAAATGCAAAAAACAGTCATACTAAGCATGTTATGGATTCTGTCACAATGTCGATTTATTCTCCGATTGCTCCGGCAGGATATCCGCATCAGGCGATCCTTGCTGAGCAGGAGTTATTAAAGCAGGCTGCTCTAACCCCCGAAGCGGCATCTGAGATTAATAAGCAAACCGGGGGATTTGTTATCGAACTTCATCAGCAATTGCTGAATGTATTGGCTTCATACAAAGAATCAGGCAAAGAAGCCCTATATCGTTTGTTTGAAACGTTGGATGAACCGAAAGTCCGCTATGTAAGGGAATTGATGCTGAAAGCTGATGAAGAAGCCGCCTCCGGACGGAAGTTCGATGTCGGAGGTTGCATTGAAAGAGTTCGGGAGGGACGGATACTTTTAAGGATTCATCAATTGGAGCAAGAGATTCTAAAACGTGAGACCACAGGGGTCCTGGAAACAGGAGATGTCGAAATGAGTGAGATACTTACCGAACTGCGGGAGCTGCACGGGCAACTGCGAACAAGGAGTGCTCCTCGTTAATCAGAACCTGATGGTTGCCGATTTTGACGGTGGCCCTTTTATAAAGGAGGGGAATGAGTGGGCAAGGAGACTCCCAACATAGAAGAATTGAAGAATATGGTATCCAAAGCCAAGCGCAAAGGGGCCATTACTTATAAAGAGATTATGGACACCCTGGATGAAGTTGAACTGACACCAGATCAGATTGACGACGTCTATGAAGAATTGGCTGAAAACGGTGTTGATATTATTGCCGAGGGTACCGTGGATCCCGTAGTTGGGCCTGATGTAGATCCTGATATCATTAGTGATGAACAGGAATTGGATTTATCATTGCCAGAGGGAATTGCACTCGATGATCCGGTGCGTATGTACCTGAAAGAAATTGGTCGGGTACCCCTGCTTGACTCAGTAGAAGAAGTTGAACTAGCCAAGCGGGTTGAAGCCGGAGACGAGGCTGCGAAAAGAAGACTGGCAGAGGCCAATCTGCGCCTGGTGGTAAGTATCGCCAAAAGATATGTGGGGCGCGGTATGCTGTTTCTGGATCTGATTCAGGAAGGTAATCTGGGTCTGATTAAGGCTGTCGAAAAATTCGATTATCGCAAAGGTTTTAAGTTCAGCACCTATGCTACCTGGTGGATTAGGCAGGCCATTACCAGAGCGATCGCGGATCAAGCCCGCACAATCCGGATACCGGTACATATGGTTGAAACTATTAATAAGCTGGTGCGGGTGCAGAGACAGCTACTCCAGGAGTTAGGCCGTGAGCCAACCGCTGAGGAAATTGCTCAGCATATGGATATGAGCGTAGAGCGCGTGAGAGAGATTAATAAAATTGCGCAAGAGCCGGTTTCTCTGGAAACTCCCATTGGAGAAGAAGAAGACAGCCATCTGGGAGATTTCATTGAGGATCATGACGCGCCTGCCCCGGCAGAGGCGGCTTCGTTCAGGTTGCTCAAGGAGCAGCTGGAGGAAGTATTGGACACACTGACTAGCCGTGAAGAGCGTGTTTTGCGGTTGCGTTTTGGACTGGAAGACGGACGCGCCCGTACGCTTGAGGAAGTAGGACAGGTGTTTGGGGTTACCAGAGAGCGCATCAGGCAGATTGAGGCGAAAGCACT
>JBMNNY010000176.1:0-4320 GCA_050942765.1 Bacillota bacterium
TAGCTAAAAGTAGCAACATTACTATCAATCATGCCGGCTTTTACTGCAAAAGCTTTTATGGTCAGACCACCGTCCGGCACCACCGGTTTATTGGCATCATCATAAACAGTACTGGAACTGGTCGGGATAGAACCGTCTGTAGTGTAATAAATGGTAGCACCATCAGTGGCCGTACTTAACGTAATCTTCGTACCGGCTGCCACCAGTCCCCCTGACGGATTCGCCTCCGGTTTGGCCACTTGATTCGGTAATAACTCTGCAAAGCGCGCCGTGATCCTTCGATTGCCATCCATTCTAATCTTCCAATGATCACCCGCGGCAACTACGTTACCACTATGTTCCCCTTCCCAGCCCACAAACTCATAACCGGAATTTGCTGCCGGATACAGGAGCACTTGCGTACCTTGCAGATATTTCCCGCCGGCCGGATCAAGCATTACGTTGCCAGCCCCCTGCGGCTGTACCGTGACAACTAAGGTGTATTTCGCGGCCGGATCTTCCTTTTTACCGCCGCAACCGGAAAAGATCACGGCCAGCAAAATCAGTAGCAACACCAGATGTTTTGGCTTAGACTTTCGCATATTTCTTTTCCCCTCCCTCAGATCTCATCCCTTCTGCCGCAGCGCCAGGTCGATCAGCTTATCCGCATAATCCGCCATAAATAGCGGGATATTCAGCAAATCATTGTCCAGCTTGAGATTAGCGAGTGAAAAGCGGATACGCAGCTTAACCTTGTCACCAAATTTTTCTTTAAACTTTCGCAGACTCTTGCTCTCCAGATTGTCCTCCGCCTTGACTTCAATGGGGAAAATATCATTTTCGCGTTGAATGAGGAAGTCGACCTCATATGACGGATTTAGCATCGACCAATAGCGCGGTGTCGCCTCAAATTGATTCTGTAGAGCTTGCAAAACATAGTTTTCACTGAGCGCGCCCTTAAATTCGGTAAACAGCCTGTTCCCTTCTGCAAAGGCTGAAGGTGCAAGAAGGGCGTGGCGCCGTAAAATCCCGACATCAACGAGATAAAGTTTAAACGCGGCCAAATCATCATACGCCGAGATAGGCAAGCCCGGTGCGCTGCTGCGGTAGATTTTGCTCACCAGCTGCGCATCTACCAACCATTGAAGCGCATCCTCGTATTCTCTTGCCCGCGCACCTTCTTTGACCACATTATAGACAAATTTCCTGTGCTCCTTGGCCAGTTGGGCGGGGACCGACTTCCAAATCAGCGATATCTTCGGAAACTCCCTGATATCTGGGTGTTTGGCGAAGTCTCGTTCATAGGCCCCGATAATGTTGGACAAGGCGGTCTGCATCGCCTCAATATCGCGTTCCTGCGTCCACATCTTGACTGCTTCCGGCATGCCACCGGTCACAAAGTACATTTTAAGCTTTTCGTACAGTTGGTTGAAGAATGCATCAGGAATAGGTGCCAGCACTTCAACGTTGTTCAGATAATCCACCAGATTATCGTCGCCGTTCGCAAGCAGAAACTCGGAAAACGTCATCGGCCTTATCTGCATGAAGTCCACTTTGCCGACCGGGAAGGACAATGGCTTGGCAAGTGCAATGCCAAGCAGCGAACCGGCGCACGCGATATGGTACTCCGGTGCGTTTTCACAGAAATATTTAAGCGCATTGATCGCCGCCGGACAGTCCTGAACCTCGTCGAAAATAATCAGCGTTTTTTCGGGCACAATCTTCTGACCGCTGGCGAAAATGAGGTTCTGCAGAATGCGGCTGACATCCTTGGTTAATTCAAAAAACTGCCGATACTCCGGGTTTTCTTCAAAGTTAAAGTACGCCGTGCTTTCATAATACCTGCGGCCAAACTCCTTGAGTATCCACGTCTTGCCAACCTGGCGCACGCCCTTCATGATAAGGGGCTTACGGTATTTTGATTCCTTCCATCGCATCAGATCGTTTAGGATGAAGCGTTCCATGTCGGCACCCTCTTCATCACGAAATTATACAGTTTCTTGTGTATATTGATCACGTTTTTATATATTATATCCAATCGTCGCCAATATGCAATGGAAATTTAATGCTATAGGTATTTTACTCAATCCAATACTTCCTGCCAGATTTCGTTTTCGCCCTTGATGTTGTTCTCGATATCAGAGTACTTCAGTTCATATAGCGCATAATCCCCTAAAGCATAAGGAACCGCGATGCTAATACCCAGAGAATCATCTGTAAAGTAGCTGTAGCTTTCTGCCAGCATGAAGAATGTCGCGCCAGATTCACCGGAATCGCCGGAAAAATCCGCTTTATTAAACATGGCTATCAGATCATCGTCCGTCACATAACTCAGATAATCCTGAAGCGCGGCCTTCAGTTCTTCGCGGACAGTTTCCTCGCCGGATACCAACTCGCCCTCTCTGAACCGCTCGACGAATGCTTCATCAATAAAGGCCACATCCGCCAGCCTGATCTTTTCGCCGCCCATCATGTTGATATTGGTGGTGTAAAAGAACTCATTAGGATGCGCTGCGCCCGCAATGTAACCAGTCCCCGTGTATTGCACGCTCAGCAGCCCTTTACTTTGCCATGTCACATTGAATGCGATTTCCAGATGGTACTCTGCTTCTTCCGATTGATAATACTCCAGTATGCGCAAAGCCTCGTCCTTAATCAAATTGTTGATGGCAACCTCTTTGGCCTGATCGCCATAATCACTAATCTGAGGATATTCTATTTGAACCCCGGATGCGGAATAAGTCTGAGAGGTCAGCACATAGCCAGCATCGAGGCTGGTATTGTTGTTGGTGCTGGGATCTCCATCGCCATCCCCGGCGTCATTCTGAGCCGCATCCTTCTTCTGACACGCCAGCCCGGCTAAAAGTATTATGATCAGCAATATCAGAGCAAATATGCGATTGCGTTTTACCGTCACACTGGCCACTCCCCGCCTTAGCATTTATTAAATATGTAGCTTAGTTTACAGAACTACTAGTCATCGCTTTCCAGAGCGTGATTAATTGTTCGTTTACTAACCGTCACATTCACACTCAGCACCTCCACTGATCATAGGTTCATACATCATCAGAGCATGATTCTCACACACATACTCGTCGCCTACCAGGTTATCATCCAACACAGTCCCCCGCCGGTTTCTGCCCTGAAATTCCCGTAATATAGGTTCATTCCCTTTTGATAACCTTTCAGGCGCGTCGGTTTTCCGATGGTTTTCCAGTACGAGAAGGTTTCACCAGGGCATATTAGAATGCCATTAATCCGTTTTAAAGCGATTTCCAGGTTCTTTACTTTATTATGTTGCAGCCACATATCGACGCTTCTTAGTTTTCTATACAAGGGTGTCCTATGGGTGAAAGAGATATTGTCTAGAGGCTTGTCCACCTTTGTGCGGGCATATCTTTGCTTCCCAAAGTACCAATGAAAATACCTAAGCAGCCGATAATAGCGTTTTCCGACAAAAACGCGTAAGCTGCTCCGATAAATGGGCTTTAGGTGCGCAAAATCCGACATTCTGCTCTTGGTCACCTCACATATGCTTAAATACATTCAAAAGAGTTGTCCCCTTGAAACAATTTTTTGGGACTAAATATTAGTTTTGCATCGATATTAATCCTGCTGATTTAGCTATCATTTAAAATGCAACTTGATCGCGGCTTTCACCTTTGTTTATTTTTCTTGTTTTTAGTTGTGTTTAGTTGTATGATAAGATCAAGGAGGGACGAGACTATGACCGAAAAGAAACTGATCACTGCTCAGGAGCTTTCGACTATTCTTGGCCTTTCTGTGGACACCATCTGGCGGTATACGCGCGATCATCGCATTCCCCACATTGAAATTGGGCCACGGCAATACCGCTATGTGGCTGACGAAGTCATCAAAGCTTTAGGGCCGCGCGGAACAGCCGCTGTCTGCGAAGAACCCGCTCCTTACGAAAGCTCCGGCAAAATGAATCATAAGGACTTTGCCAAGCTTCCCGCAGAAACGGGTTATATCCTGCAACTAATTGATGGCATGTTAGTTCGGCAACCCACTCCTACTTATCACCATCAGCGAGTTTCGCGTCGATTGCAGCAAATACTCATCGCATATTTTGAGAAGGTTGATCCAAAAGGCGAAGTATTTGATGCGCCCCTGGATGTCTACCTTGATGATTATACTGTTGTACAACCAGATTTGTTCTTTTTACCCGGTACACAACCGGCACAAAACGATCCAGTTGATTCACTCCCCAGCCTTGTGGTTGAGATCCTCTCCCCTTCGACAGCACGTACCGATCGTGTCCGCAAATTGAATTGCTATCAAAAGGCCGGGGTGACGCATTACTGGATTGTGGATCCTGAG
>JBMNNY010000178.1:0-4261 GCA_050942765.1 Bacillota bacterium
ACACTGCGCCAAAGCTGCCCCCACAATATAGGGCAGGCTAAACTGCGCTTTCTGCACCGTCTTCGGGGGCTCCCATGGTTGATCACCACATAGAATGTAGGCCGGACCGTTTACTCTTACTTTTACGGCGCTTACCTTAGCCGGATCTACGCCTTCCGCCAGTAGCTCCACAATTGCCTGTACGGCGCCATGACTCAGTTTACAGCATGGGTAGACCTTGACACTCACCTCGTCGGTAAGGTTTACCTTGCCGAGATCCGCCAATATGATATTGCGATCATACTCGCCAAAATGATAAACATTGTATAATCCAAAGCGTCCTTCCAACACATTGCGCACACCGGTAATCCCCCGGCGGGCGAGTGCCACGGCAGTAAGTCCCGCCTGCACTCCGGTTCCCTGATGAATGCTGTTAGCCTGGGCTGCGTCCAAGACACTTTGCGAAGTTCCCGAGAGTTCGGTAAAAGCAATCCCGACAGCGTTCAGAAAAGTGTCTTCCGGCAGCCGCAGAGCACGTCCAGCGGCAAATGCCGCCGATATGGGTGCAAATGTGCCTGAAGTCCAGGGCATGCGGTTACCAGCACGTAACGGAGTTGCTCTGCGGATTCTTAAAATGGTGTCGGAGGCCACCGCCACAGCCACCAGAAAATCAGCCCCGGTGGCGCCGGTGCTGGTCTCGGCCGCCGCCAGTGCAGCAGGCACTACAGCAAATCCCGCATGATAGCCGGTTTCTTCTTCGCAGTCATCAAAATCCAGACTGCGAGCCATTACCGCATTAAGCTGACCTGCTGTTGGTGCCGGGAGTTTATCGCCAAATACAAGGACAGAAGCTTCGGGCTTGCCGCCCCACTCGCGTGCCTGAGCTAATAGCGGTGCGGTACAGGCCGCCTTTGCGCCGGCTACGATCACACCCAGCATATCAAGGATCATCATTTTGGTCCGCATGATCGTTTTGGATGAAAGGTCGCACAATTCCGTTTGGGCGGCCTGCTTCACCAACTGCCCGATCGCATCCATGCTAGTCGCGTTCGCGTCCTTGTTAGTCGCATCCATGCTAGTCGCGTCCTTCCCGGTTGCGTCCATCCTGATCGCATCCTTCCCAATCGCGTCTTTCACAGGCGATCCATGTCGTTCTCGCCCCTATCCGATACCCGATACCCGATCCTCTATCCGATTGCTGCGCCACGTTTCTTAGCCTTCGAACGCCTAATAACAGAAACCGCCGTCGTTATAACAAAGACCAAGGCTACACCAAGCAAAGCCGCGGAAATCGGACGAGAGAAGAAAATGGCTGGCGATCCATCGCTGAGCATCAATGACTGTCGGAATGAGTTTTCAAATAGCTCCTCCAGAACAAAAGCCAGGAGGAATGGCCCCAGTTCAAAATCGAGTTTGCGCATAATATAGCCAAAAATGCCGAGAGCCACCATAATGAGAATATCCGTAACCCTGTTGTTGATGGTGTAGACACCAACGACAATGATCCCCGATATAATCGGAGCCAGAAGTGAGAACGGCACTCTCAGCAGCTGCACCCAGACGCCCACCAGCGGCAGATTAAGGATAAGCAGCATCACGTTACCGATAAACATGGAAGCAATTAAGCCCCAAAATACAATCGGGTTATCGCGCACCAGAAATGGCCCGGGTGTAATACCATGCACCAGCAAGGCGGCAAAGAGCATCGCCATAATGGCATTACTGGGTACACCCAGTGTCAGCAGCGGTACGAATGAAGCAACCGATGATGCATTGTTAGCTGATTCCGGACCAGCAACGCCCTCGATGGCTCCTTGTCCGAATTCTTCCGGGTGCTTGGAAACCCGTTTTTCCACGGCGTAGGAAGCTAACGATGAAATGGTGCCGCTTCCGCCGGGCAGAATACCAATGAAAAACCCGATTACTGTACCTCTGATGATTGCCCACCATGATTTTACAATATCCTTGATCCTCGGGAAAATTCGTTCAATCTTGGTGGTAACAATCGAACCAGCATCAATATGCTCCACATTGGCAATCAACTCACCAACGCCGAATAACCCCATGGCAACTACCACAAAATCAATTCCATCCAAGAGATGTTGACTGCCAAAGGTAAAACGCAGATTACCGGTCATCGGATCCTGACCGATTGTGGCAGCCAGCATACCGAGTACGACCATGATCAGTCCCTTGATAAATGACTTGCCTGAAAGGGAGGCAGCCATGACCAGTCCCAGAACAGCCAGAGCACAATATTCCGGCGGTCCAAATTTCAATGCAAAGCTCGCAAGTACAGGGGCCAGGAACGTCAAGGCCAGAACACTCAGAATTGCCGCAATGAACGAACCGATTGCTGCGACGCCAAGTGCAGCCCCGGCTCTCCCCTTTTTGGCCATCATATATCCATCAATAGCCGTGACCACCGATGCGGCTTCACCGGGAATATTGAGCAGAATTGCTGTTGTAGAACCGCCATACATACATCCGTAGTAAATCGCTGCGATCATAATCACTGCGGTTTCTGGTGACATGTAATAGGTGATTGGCAACAGCACTGCAATAGTGACTGTCGGGCCAAGGCCGGGCAAGATGCCTACGACGGTACCGAGTAATGAGCCAATAAATGCGTAAAACAGGTTCGTCGTGCTTAAAGCTGTTGCAAAACCATTGAGCAGACCTGAAAAATCCATTTATAGTCCCCCCTTTACCTCAAATTACCGCGCCCAGAATCCCAGTGGCAACTGTGCCTTAAATGCCACCACAAAAACGAGCCAAATAGCCAGCCCGGTCAATCCTCCGGTAAGAAACGCAACCCAGATGCGGCGACGCTCAAGAAAAATCAGCCACAGTGCAATCATTATTCCCACTGTTACTGGAGCACCAAGGAATTCAAAGACCAGGCCGCTGACAAGGATAAGCGCGATTGCCATAATTAACCGTTTCGCTGGTTCTGGCAATAAAAAGACCTTGCCTTCCTCTTTTTTGTACTCGCTGGTAAATATTAGAATCAAACTCAGAACCGCCAGAATGATCGCCAGCAGGAACGGCAAGAGTCCGGATCCAGGCTGCCCGTATTCGGTCAAAGATAAATCAGCAACTGAGATGTAGATAATCAGCCCGGATATTATCAGAAAGACGATATACATTCCCAGACTCCAACGTTTCACATGACATTCCCCCCAACTAGATAAAGTAGTCGGAAACCTAGATTATCAAAAAGCGCCTGGCTTAGCGGTCGTTGATGCACGAATGATCAGCGATACGTCTACTACGACGTCATTGCTTTTATTGTTTTTACTGCATTTCTTGACCACTTCGAAATCACAGTCTTCGGGATTCCCCTGTTCGGCCAGAAGTCGGTTCATCACCTCTACCGAGGCTCTGCCAAGCTGCTGTGCATCCTGACGCACTGTTGTCAATTGGGGATGCGCCATTGTTGCCTCAGGACCATCATCATAGCCGATTACGGAAATATCGGTTGGAACTGCAATGCCCTGCTCCCGTAAAAAAGCCAGAACGCCTGTTGCAACGCGATCATTGGCAGCCATAATACCGTCGACACCAGCCAGTCTGCCAATCAATTCAGCAGCCCCGTCATAGCCTGCCTTGAAATCATAACCGCAAACCACAACGAGTCCTGGATCAAACGGTACACCGGCTTCTTCCAAGGCATTGAGATACCCTTGAAAACGATCCAGTGATGAATAGGCTCCTGCATTTTCGTGTTTCAATGCGCTCAAAATCGTCTCAGGCGAACAAGGTGCATCCCAGAAGCCGGCCATAAATGCAATCCGCCGTCTGCCCAGAGCAAGCAGGTACTTCGCAGCCAGATACCCGCCTTTAATGTTATCGACATAGACATTGGGACGTTCTTTAAAAACTTCCCGGCGTCCGACCACCACTACAGGCAAGTGCCGGAATCTTTCCACTCCCGGGAGCGGATCGCCAGTCGATATCGGGATGTATATAAGTCCATCTATTACTGACCGGGACAAGGCATCGATAGCGGTGATCTCTTTGGCGCGACTCCCTTCTGCGCTGGAGATAATGATCACCTGGTCGTGCTTCTGTGCTTCTGCCAAGGCACCGGTCGCAATACTGGCAAAGAATGAGCTTTCTAAATTGGGAACCAATAATCCGAGACTACCGGTAAGATGACCTTTCATGTAGCGGGCCGCCAAACTTGGTTTGTAATCCAGTTCCCGTACTACTTTCCAAACTGTGGCGGCAATATCTGAAGTGACAGCCGCGGATCTGTTAATTACACGTGACACCGTAG
>JBMNNY010000179.1:0-4241 GCA_050942765.1 Bacillota bacterium
GATTTTCATGGACAGCCCCTCAAAAGCGCTGCTGATTTTGAGAATTTGCTGCGCAAAATTGATAAAAGCGCTGTGGTAGTGAAGAGCGTATTAGGCACGCAGGGCAAAGGGGTTTACATTTTTGAACAGATTAGGCGAGGAACTGAGGGAGTCGATCTGATCTCAGCCTCTGGGGAGCATCAGACGGCGGCAGAATTTGCCCGGCGGATATCATCAGCCGCACTGACCAAGGCACATCTGATTCAGGAACGTATCAGGCAGCATCCGGATCTGGACAAAATTTTCGATGGCTCACTAAATTCGATCCGTATTGCCACTTTGCGCCAGCCAAATGGAGAACCTTATTTCTGGTTTGCCGGTTTGCGTACTGGTGTTAAGCCGGGTCCGGATAACATCTCTCAGGGCGGATTAGCTATTGATATTGATATGAAAACAGGAGTTTTAGGTCTGGGCGGCTATAACTATCTGCCAATGACCGAAAAAACAAAGGTTCATCCCAGTTCGGGGTTCGATTTTTATGGCATGAAAATCCCCTATTGGGATGAGATACTCAAACTCGTCGAGAAGGCAGCGCGGTGTATGCCATTTTTCGTTGGTGTGGGCTGGGATGTTGCCATCTCGGAAACAGGCCCGCTGCTGCTCGAAGGCAATGACGGTTTTGGTGTCGTGCTCGCCCAGATTCACAGGCCTAATGGCCTACTGACGGATGAGGTCATGGACATCATCGAGCACTACGGATTGAAAAAATTCAAACGATGAGGCCAGAATCAGGATCAGGTGTAGATTTAGGCTCAGGATCAAGGTCAGGATCAGGCCTCGCGCTTTCCAAAACCGGACGATCGTCCGGTTTTTTCCGGCATCTGGGCCCATGGACTGCTCAATTCCGAGCTGCATTATTTCCCGGGCAGTATTACCAACATCTAACCGCTATCTGTTGCAGGTAATCAGTCCGGGAATGGCGAAACTTGAATACTATCGCTGGTGGGATGAGCGGCTCCTGGAATTGCAGCGGCGCATTTTTGAGGCAGTCAAACAGCAACTCCCGGAAGCCGTTGTGTTCTCGCCAAATTATTATTTTTCTGACGGAATTGAGGCTCATGACTATATAAAAGTAGCAAGTTATGCCGATATATTTTTATGTGTGGCTTATGCGCGTATCCGCAGGTTATGCAATACCATCAGGGAGTACCGTTTACGCCGCGACAGGCTGCGCAGTTTTCAGGTAAAAGACCGATGCATTATTCGCTGATTATTCGCTAAGGCATGGTAAAATTCAATCCGGACAGGCTTATGAGATAATAAATTGCGGAAGCGGCAAAATCGTTATGTTCAGCGAAAACCCTTTTACACTGCAAAACTATTCCCGTCGCTTCTGGTTAGAAATTATTGAGCAGACTCTGCAGAAATATTAATCAACTTCTCCAAGACGGTATTCAGGGAGGCTTAATTGTGAAAATACCTTTAGCCAGTCCGGACATTACCCCTCAGGATATTCAGGCGGTAGTAGATGTTTTGAATACTACCCAGTTCAGTATTGGCCCAAAAGTAGTAGAGTTTGAAAATGCTATCGCCAAATGTGCGAATCGCAAACATGGCATTGCAGTCAACAGTGGAACGAGCGGATTGCATTTAATTGTCCGTTCGCTTGGCATTGCTGATGGCGATGAAGTCATTACTACGCCATTCAGTTTTGTGGCTTCCAGTAACTGTATACTCTATGAACGGGCCAAACCGGTTTTCGTGGATATTGATCCATTAACTCTCAACATTGATCCAAACCTCATTGAAAAGGCCATCACGCCAAGAACAAAAGCCATCCTGGCGGTTGATGCTTTTGGCCAAATGGCCGATATGGAATCCATCACTGAAATTGCCACGCGACATGGACTGAGAATCATTGAGGATTCCTGCGAATCATTAGGTGCTGAGTTAAAAGGGCGCCCGTCCGGATCATTTGGTGACGCGGCTGTCTTTGCCTTTTATCCCAATAAGCAAATCACCACTGGAGAAGGCGGACTAATAGTTACCGATGATGATGAGCTGGCCAGTCTTTGTCGCAGTATGCGTAATCAGGGACGTGGGGAAACAGACCACTGGCTCGCTCATGAACGACTGGGATTTAATTACCGGCTAGATGAACTAAGTGCGGCACTGGGACTATCCCAGCTTTCAAGGCTTATGGATATTCTCGCAGTTCGCGAAAATGTGGCGATGCGCTATACTAAGCGTTTGGCCGGCGTTGAAGGTCTTAAGACTCCTTATATAGCAGAACACAATAAAATTAGCTGGTTCGTTTATGTGATACAGTTAGATCGAGAAGTCGATCGTGATTCTGTATTGAAGATTTTGTGTGAAAACGGAGTTGGCTGTCGTCCTTACTTTACACCGATCCATCTGCAGCCGTTTTATCGCAAAATGTTCGGGTTTAAAGAGGGAGATTTCCCTATTACTGAAAGAGTATCTTCTTCAACGGTGGCGCTCCCGTTTTTCAACCACATTACCGATGAGCAGATCGAATACGTTGCTCAAACTGTTGAGACTGCCATTAAGCGCAGCCGGAGAAGTTGAATTTAGTAACAGCATTATGCCCAAAACGGGGTGATTTCTATGAAACTACGCAGCACAGCGTTATTAATCCTCAGTCTATGTCTGGTAATAGCCTTTTCTGCTTCCGCCGGGGCCCGTGAGTATCGGCTGGGTCCGGGGGACGTCTTGTCAATCTCCCTATGGGGTAGTGTCAGTCAGCAGTTTTCTGTGACAGTTGGCACTGACGGAACATTTGAGCTGCCCATGATTGGACGGGTAGTGGCGGAAGGCAAAACCGTTGTCGAATTGGCAGCTGAACTAAAGGAACTTTTTGCGGTCTATATTAAAGAGCCGAATGTGATCGTAAACCTGACGCGTGCCAGAGAAATCAGGGTTCAGATTCTTGGAAATGTCAGGACACCGGGATTGTTTTCCTTTACAGCCGAGACAACCTTGTCGCAGGCTTTGGCACGGGCCGGCGGTGTCACCGAACGGGGTGACTCTGAAGCCATTTCCGTACAGCGTACTTCCGGCGAGGTTCTGACTGTGAACTTAAAACCGTTGCTAACCGGAGTAGGCGGAGAGGATCTCGACTTACAGGATGGCGACACCGTGGTTGTACCTTTGGGAACCATCACTGTCGCAGTAATAGGTGAAGTCAACAAGCCCGGCGTTTATGAGCTGCCGCGCGATGCCCGATTGATGGATGCGCTCATGGCTGCCGGCGGGCCGACCAGGACTGCGATCACAAACAGGGTCACGATTTACGAGGCTTCTGATTTGGCGGATCCGCAGCCACAGGGAACAGAAATCTTCAAAGGAAACATGCAGGAAAATCCTACGATAAAACAGGGCTATGTAGTTTATGTCCCACGCAACGTGATCTGGGATATTAGCTTGGTAGCCAGCATTCTCAGCGTACTGACCGGGATTAAGAGTTTGTTGGGGCTGTAACTGTGGTTATTAGCCCCAGCAAAGGGATTTAGCCATTAAACGCAATTCTATATTTAAGAAGGTTTTGAAATGGATCTGCTAAAGAAGATTCAGCAAAAAAAAGCTTGCGTAGGTGTAATCGGCTTAGGCTATGTCGGACTGCCATTGGCGGTTGAACTGGCAAAAGCCGGTTACAGCGTTACGGGAATTGACCTGGATGCTGAAAAGGTTGCTCAAATACAGCAAGGACATTCCTACATAATGGATGTTCCTCCTGATGATATTGCCATGCTTGTCAGGCAGGGGCGTTTGACCGCCGTTACAGATTATGAAGCGATTACCAGGCTCGATACTGTTAGTATTTGTGTTCCGACTCCCCTCACCAAAACAAAGGATCCTGATGTGAGTTATATTGTTACCGCTGTGGACGGACTTGAAAAATACATGCATCCGGGAATGTTAATTATTCTGGAAAGCACTACTTATCCCGGTACCACAGAGGAACTGGTGAAAGCACGGCTCGATAAACTTGGATATCAGGTTGGAGTCGATTATTTTATCTGTTTTTCTCCCGAGCGTGTGGATCCCGGTAATGCCAAATACAATACCAAGAACACCCCCAAAGTCATCGGAGGGGCTACACCTCAATGTCTGGCGCTGGGGACAGAGCTCTATTCAAGTTTCTTGCCGTCAATAGTTCAGGTATCTTCTCCGCGTGTTGCCGAAATGGTTAAATTGTTGGAGAACACTTTTCGAAGCGTCAATATTGGACTAGTCAATGA
>JBMNNY010000180.1:0-4231 GCA_050942765.1 Bacillota bacterium
TTTCTTCATCTTCCTGGGATCAATAGGGGTGGCGAGCGTCTGGGAAGCCGTGTTCGCGGATGTTGGCGTGACTTTGCTGGCCGTCTTTAATGCCACGCGTACCTTGCGGCAGTAAATAGGCAGGAAATGAAACGACAAAAATGAAAAGATGCAGATGAAACGACAAAAATGAAAAGGCACAGATGAAAAGAACACAAACACAAATGAGATGAAGATGCGGGGACGCTCATGCATCTTGCCCTAACGGGGGGCAAGGCGCAGGAATCGTCCCCGCATTCTGTTTCCTTCTCTGCAGCAGGCATTCTCGCTCTCGCGTCTTGTTTTTTCGTATCCGCGCTTATAGCCCGGTGGCAGCTTCAACCTGAATATTCACACCATCGCTGGTGAAGACAATATCACCATGGAGGTCTGTGCGGTAAACCGGAATGTTATTGGCATTGAGGCGCCTGATGACGCTTTTGCTACAGCGGCCAAGAGGCCGTTCTTTGCCAGCGCAGGAGATTACCGCGTACTTTGGCTGTACATTGTCGAGAAACTCCTGAGAGCTGGAAGTATAGAGGCCGTGATGCCCAATTTTGATTACATCAGCACTTAAATCGGCACCGGAAGCCAGAATACTTTTTTCTTCTGTGATCTCGGCGTCACCCATAAATAAAAATGAAGTTTCGCCATAGGTGATCTTGGCGACGATGCTGTTGTCATTGATGTGGAAATTATTGAGCGTTACCGGACCGACCAGCTGGACTGTGATGCCAGGGCTGAGTTCAAACGAATCACCGGCGCGTCCCTGTACTATGGGGACACCTTTGGATGTGGCATATTTCCTGTATTCGCGAATTTCTCTGCGGTCAATAGGTGCCATTGGTTCGATGATGCGATTTACCGCAAAGGTCTCGAGGAAAGCATAAATACCACCCATATGATCATTGTGAGGATGCGTGACTATCATATGTTCGATTTCTTTGATACCGAGTCGATAAAGATAACGCGCTACTACGGGGGCTTGCTCCACGCGGCCGACATCAATCATAATCTCTTGACCTTGTGGGGCCTGAATCAAGATGGCATCGCCGTGGCTAACATTGATGACGTGTACCTTGAGCAGTTCACTTAGCTCGTTTGCGGTCGTGTTGTCAGCCAGCGTGACGGCTGACGTAAAGAGCGCGACGATTAACACTGTCAAGAACAGCACGCGTTTCATACTGGCACCCCTTTTCTTTTGTATTGAATATATGTGTTGAATATACCACAGATATGTAATTAAGTTAAGTATCGGCAGAAGTAGAAAAAAAGCAAACAGATAAGGGCAGACGTGCTTGTCTGCCCTCGTATCCTTATTTGGATATGTCAATCAATTCAATTACGATTAAAGAATCAGGCCAAATACCAGTTTTGCAATCAGGGCACATAGCCATGCGACTCCGCACTGCGCAATTATCACGGCAGCAGTCTTTGCCCGGGATCCAAGTTCGCGGCGCACGGCGGCAATAGCGGCCACGCACGGCGTATAGAGCAGGGTGAATACGAGAAATCCGATGGCAGTAGCCGGGGTGAATAATTGTCCGAGTACAGTGCCAAGTTGCTCGACACCTGTATTCATTAAGACTCCTAAGGTACTGACAACTGCCTCTTTTGCAATCAGACCACTAATCAAGGAAGTGGTAATACGCCAATCCGCCAATCCAAGCGGTGCGAACAAGGGAGTGATCAGTCTGCCGCCCAGGGCCAATAGGCTGTCGCTACTGTCCGCAACCGGGTTCAGTCTGATGTCAAAGGTTTGTAGCATCCAGACGACGATTGTGGCCATAAGGATTACCGTAAAAGCGCGGTGCATAAAGTCGCGGGCCCTTTCCCACATGAGGAGCAGTACGCTCTTCATGGAAGGGAAGCGGTAATTGGGCAGCTCCAGGACAAATGGAACAGGTTGGCCCCGGAAAGCTGTCCTACCAAGCAACCAGATGATGAGAATGCCAAGCGCAGCGCCGCCCACATATAAGCCCATCATCACCAGTGCCCGATGCGTGGAAAAGAATGCGGATGCAAATACGGCATAAATCGGTATTTTCGCCGAGCAGCTCATAAATGGCACCAGTAGAATTGACAGCTTGCGGTCGCGTTCGGAAGGAAGCGTCCGGGTAGCCATAATCGCAGGTACTGAGCAGCCAAATCCCAGCAGCATTGGGACAATACTGCGGCCAGACAGACCAATCTTGCGCAGCAGTTTATCCATGACAAATACGACACGCGCGATGTAGCCGGTATCTTCAAGGATCGAAAGGAAAAAGAACAAGGTTACAATGATGGGCAAGAAACTTAAGACACTGCCAACCCCGGCGAAAATGCCGTCGATGATCAGGCTCTGTACCAGGGGATTCAACCCGTAAGCAGTGAGTGCGTTGTCAACCACTGTTGTAAGCCAATCGATTCCAGCAGCCAGCAAATCACTCAGATAAGCACCGATTACATTAAAGGTCAGCATAAAGACGGCCAACATGATCAATAAGAAGATCGGAATACCCAGATACTTGTTGGTCATGATTTTATCAATGCGCACGCTGCGGAGATATTCTTTGCTTTCATTACTGCGCTTGACGGTGGCGCGGCTGACCGATTCAATGAAGTTGTAGCGCATTTCGGCGATGGCAGCATTACGGTCCAAGCCGAGTTCCGTTTCCATCTCCACAATGATGTGTTCAATCGATTCCAGTTCGTTTTGATTGAGCGCCAACCGCGATGCAATCGCCGGGTCGTTTTCAATCATTTTGATGGCGGCAAAACGCGTAGGAATATCAGCCTGTTCGGCATGATCTTCAATTAGGTGCGCCACGGCGTGAATGCAGCGGTGAATTGGCCCCGGCGGACAATAATCGATTTGCCGGGGAAGGGCTTTCGTTTCCGCAGTTTTGGCAGTGATCTGCATCAACTCGGCGATTCCTTCGTTTTTAATGGCGCTGATGGGAACGACCGGGATACCCAGCAAGGCTGACATTTTGGCGATATCTACCGAGCCGCCATTATTGCGCAACTCATCCATCATGTTAAGCGCCAAGACCATAGGGATGCGCATTTCCAAAAGCTGCAGGGTTAAATACAGGTTTCTTTCGATATTGGTAACATCAACAATATTAATGATTGCGTCCGGTTTCTCATTAAGTATAAAATCGCGGGTTACAATTTCTTCACTGGTATACGGCCGCAGCGAATAGATGCCAGGTAAGTCCACGACCTCGATGCCCATTTTCCCTTTGACAGGTCCAATTTTCTGCTCAACGGTGACTCCGGGGAAGTTGCCAACCCTCTGTTTGGCGCCGGTCAGCTGGTTAAACAGAGCCGTTTTGCCGCAGTTTTGATTGCCTACCAAACCAATAATCATTTATACCACCGCCTTAAGGGAGTCGACTTCGGTCTCAACTACGATCATGCGGGCATCTTCCTTGCGGATGGTCATTTCATAACCACGCAGGTTTATCACAATGGGATCACCCAACGGGGCAACTTTTTTAACCTGAACTTGTGTTCTCGGGATTAAACCCATATCAAGCAGGCGGCACCGCAGAGCGCCATTTCCTCCAACAGTAATAATCCGGGCTGGAACACCAAGGGGCAGAAGATCCAGAGTTATTGTACTCATTATACTCATCCCTCCTGTCTGAGCATTGCATTAAATGATAATGATTATCAATTTCAATATCAATATAACGCATCTGATCTGAGAATGCAATAGTTATTTTTAGAGGGCGTGGAGGGAGAGGGAAGGGGTAGGGGGTAGGGGGGGAGAATATTGGGGAATTAGGGCGATAAAAGCAGGGCGCCCATTGTCTTCCGTTTTGCCTGGTAAAATTAGGGACATACTGCAAGGAGGATAAACATGGAGCACTATGAAGAGCTATCGTTGTGCGGTCTTTATTGTGGTGGCTGCAAGAACTACAAAGCAAATTATAACTGCATGGGATGCAGGAATGAAAAAGAGCCATGCTTAGAATTAAGGAAGTGACGGCCGAAAAGTGGCTTGTAGAACAGAAAGCAGCGCATACTTGTCAATGCGGCAGAAGGAAGACAGGCTCCGCCTCCAAATGCACCGCGTGTCAGAGTCAGGAGTGAGGCACAATGAACGGAGATATGAGCGGAATTATTATTAAGGAAGGTGTCATACCTGATACTGCAGAGCTAATGAGTTTGTATAATGATGTCGGGTGGTCGGCCTATACAAATGACAGCACCCGTTTGAAAA
>JBMNNY010000182.1:0-4217 GCA_050942765.1 Bacillota bacterium
CCGTACCCCGAAATCGGTATTGACGTGGACAAACCGAGTGATCTTGAATTAGCCAAGAGAGTGCTGACTAACAGCTAAAAGGTACATATCACTATCACTGACGGGAGGTCTTGTTTTGATGCAGACAATTCATACTCATCAGGCTCCGGCCGCAATCGGGCCATATTCGCAGGCAATCCGGACCGGTAATTTAATCTTTTGCTCCGGTCAGTTGCCAATTAACCCGCAGACCGGTCAGTTATTAACCGGATCGATCGCCGAGCAGACTGATCAAGTCATGCAAAACATACGGGCGATTCTCACTGCGGCAGGTGCCAGCCTTAGAGATGTCGTCAAGACCACGATTTTCCTGGCCGACATGAATGATTTTGCAGCAGTCAATGAAACCTATGGCAAGTATTTTCAGGTAGATCCGCCAGCCCGGTCGACAGTGCAGGTGGCGCGTTTACCGAAAGATGCCCGGGTGGAAATCGAAGTTGTCGCAGCAGTGAAATAAAGTAAGGCCCTTTCCAAAGCGGAAAGGGCCTTTGCATTTCATGTGCAAATTATACAGGTGCAGATTATCGCATCGAACTTGATGACTCTGTCCTATACCTCTGGATCAGGCTCGGGGAGGGGCGGAAATTCGGGCTCTTCTCCGGCCAGCAATTCCAGAACATAGTCGATAATTTCGCAGCAGCGGTGGCTGGCGAGTGCAGCATCACTGTAGTCGCCAAAGTGCGGTCCAATATGCAGCCAATACCAGGATCTGAGATCGGAATCGATCGTATAGAGAATAACGTCATCTGCTTTATTGGAGGAGCTGGCCTGTATGACACTTGCCCTACGGACAAATCCCGTGACCTCGTCCAAAGCATGATAAACTCTCGCATCTGAATTAGCGCCGACTTCTTCGCCAGGAGTTGGATAAGTCCACAGAAGATTAGCAGAAGTACCATAGTCCCAGTAGACATCATCGCTTTCCGGGTCAAGCATCTGCTCAAGGAATTTCTTAATGCCGCTATCGAGTGTAACGATTACCTTGCCAGTAAAATCAGTAACATTGAACCTTATGAATTCGATTTCATCAATTACCAACACATCATAGTCTTGAGGGGTATCCTTGGGGTTTTCATATAAATCAGGATTATGCTTAGTGGAAAAGGCATCCGACGGCATAAATGAGCCGGATTGGTAGCACCAGGCAACTGTGGGCTCCGCAGGAATAGATGGTAACTCGACAGGATCAAACACTGCGGTTACAGTTGTCGGCTTGGTGATCGTAATCTCAGCAGGATTTGCAATCCCGGTAAGCCCACCTTCCCAATGGCTAAATTCCCACTTATGCGCGGGTTTGGCGGTAAGCATCACGATACTGCCATTGCCATAACCGGCACTGGGTTTGGCGGTGTACAATTGGTGCACAACGCCATTACCTTTGATATCAACCTTTAGTTCAAGGAGCTGCGAATTGCTTTCGCAGCCTGTGGCTGCTGCAAAAATTACAGCGAAAGAAGACAAAATTAAAATTAACAGAATTCTGCCCTTTTTCATAGAGAAACCTCCGTTCCCGTTTTTCAGGAATATTCAATATAAATCATTAATTACCTTCCAAAATTAAAAGTCCTTTCCGTTAAGAAAAGGGCCCTATGACCGCATGTGGCTATTTTTGTGCGTGCCTGACGTTCGTTAGGTTTGATGCAAAATATAAATTATAAAACCTATACGGATTATTGGTAAATAACTTGCCACCACAACAGGGTGTGGACATGTTTCGACATAATAGACGATAATTCGTCGCAAACAGTGTGTATTCGAGCGCTTTTGCTCTTGGCATCGATTGTCGTACCTGCTAAAATATAGAACTAGAAGACGGTGACGGATCGCCTTCATCCAGAAAAGAAAGGTGGTCGTTCATTTGAACATTACTGATGTGAGAGTTCGGAAAGTTAACACGGACGGGAAAATGAAGGCAATTGCCACCATTACTTTTGACAACTCATTTGTAGTCAGAGACATTCGCGTGATCGAGGGTCAAAATGGATTGTTTGTGGCTATGCCGAGCCGCAGAACGCCGGACGGACAGTTCCGCGATGTGGCGCATCCGATTACTCCAGAAACCAGGGAAATGATCCAAACCGCTATTCTGAAAGAGTACAACAACTGCGACGACAATACTGTCCTTCTGGTCAAACAAGCCTAAACTTTAAAAGCCATGTAAAATTGAGCCGGTCGGCATAGACCGGCTTGATTTGTGTGTTCTGTTGCGTGCATTGCGAGCATTACGAGATTGCGAGAACCAGAGTAGGCAGGCGAGCAGGTAGGCGCGGACTTCGCATATGGCGGGTTTCATTTTGGCCTGGTCGTCCGGGACATTGTCTATGGTTTTTGGGGCACCAGAACCTATCGCGCAGTAGATGCAGATAGAGGCAAATTTGGATGAAATGCCTATCTACCTGCATTTTCTCAAATATGTAGAGATAAGTTTCGTGGCCGCAATGGACGGAGAGTTTTTAGAACCTGAAAGCATTCAGCTAACTGCGGATGATCCGACAATCATAGAGGTCAAGCCAGTTGAGGCTACCTCTCCTGACGCAATAGGTTTGACGCTTTTAAAGCCCGAAGCTGATAAAGCAGTATTAACGCTTAAATTGCGCGGCAAGGACGATAAGGTCGTTGACAAAAAGCTGGTACTGGTGTTCGCTGAAAGTCTGGGTCTGGCAGAGGCCACACGCACCATTGATTTTGACGGGTTCGAAGCTGTCACCTTGAATCAGTGGAATGCCATGAGTTTGGAGCAGCGCTCAGCTTATGACATGGTTATCGATTATGTGCATGTGGATGTTGATTCTATCAGTGGCCTTTTCGCCTTCCCCTATGGACATATTTCTGTTCCGGCAGATTTCTTTTCTTTTGCGACGTATGATTTATATCCCGAATCCGGAAATCTTCCGGCATGTGATTATGTTAGCTGGCAAGCTGAACCGTTCCGATATTCTGACCTGTTTTTGGTGGAATCGTCTGAAGGACGGATCTATAAAGTATTGTTCTTTGGAACGCATCTGGATTTTATCGAAATCAAGCCGAAAGCAAAAGCTATTAAGTAATTGAAGACAGACTAGGACTTTTTATATCGTGCGGTACCCGTGCGGTACTCGTGCGGTACGTATGCAGTATCAGGCGGCTTAATGCAGGGATAGTTATTGCGCATGTCGAACTTTGCGACTGGATCAGCTCAGAAGGCATTCTGGAGGTATTCTTATAATGAAAGACTTTGACACCAAGGACTTCACGGCCGTTATTCTTGCGGCCGGCCTCGGCAAGAGAATGAAATCGGATTTACCAAAAGTATTGTTTTCAATCTGCGGAAAAACCTTGGTTGAGTATGTTGTGGATCATGCCCGCCAGGCGGGTTTTGAGAAAATTGTGGTGGTTGTGGGGCATGGTGCTGATCAGGTGAAGGCTGTACTTGGTGACTCAGTGCGGTATGCGCTGCAGGCTGAGCAGCTGGGCACCGGTCATGCGGTCATGATGGCTAAAGATCATGTGGATACCAGGCATGTGATTGTGCTGTCTGGAGATGCTCCGCTATTGGCACCAGATACGTTGCGTTCGATGGCGCGGCACCACCTGGAACAGGGTGCGGCCGCCACGGTGCTGACTGCCGTGATGGATAATCCAGAGCGCTATGGCAGGATCCTGCGTGAAAATAACGCACCGGATGGCAAAGTTACCGGCATTATAGAAGAAAGGGATGCCAGTCCGGATCAGCTAATGATCAAAGAGATTAATACCGGTACCTATTGCTTTGAAAGTGACGTATTTAGTGTCTTGGACGAGTGCAGCCGCAGCGATGCGGGACGTCAAAATGCACAAGGGGAATACTATCTGACGGATGCGCTCGCGGCCTATTATAAGGCTGGCAGAGTAGTCGCCGCAGTTGTATTGCCGGACCCGCATGAGGGCGATGCCCCGAACAACAGAGTACAGTTGGCTGAGACCGCCAAGGTAATTCAGCAGCGGATTCTGGAAGAGCTGATGCTTTCCGGCGTTACCATTGTGGATCCGCACAACACTTATGTTGATATCACTGCCAAAGTAGGCCGGGATTCGACGCTCATGCCCGGTACCATTATTGAAGGCGACACGGTGATTGGCGAGCGTTGTCAGGTAGGCCCGTTTACGCATCTTAAAAACGTTCAGATCGGAAATGATGTGGTGGTTCAGCATTCAGTGCT
>JBMNNY010000186.1:0-4130 GCA_050942765.1 Bacillota bacterium
CTTTGCTTCTTATCCACTTAGTACGTATGGGCATCATGTGCCGCGCTTTCTGGAGGCTTTGGCCAAAGAAATCGAAGCGGTATCCACCTGTCTGAAAAGTATGGAGCTGAAGGTAAATTGCCTCTACGTCGGAGGAGGAACTCCAACCTCCTTGTCTGATGGCGCGTTTGAGACCTTGATGCAACAGCTGTCGCAATCCTTTCCGCTTCTGGCGCAAAGTGAATTCACTGTGGAAGCGGGACGTCCGGATACGATCAATTATCAGAAGGCCAAGATAATTAAAGACGCCGGAGCTAATCGTGTCAGTGTTAATCCGCAATCGATGCAAGAAAGGACACTGGCTGTTATCGGACGTGACCATACTGCTGCCGACGTGTATAGGGCTGTTGAGTGTATCAGGGCGGTCGGCATAAGTACCCTAAACATGGATATCATCGCCGGATTGCCGGGAGAGACGCGCACCGATATGGAGCAAACCCTGACAGCTATCGAAAAAATTGCGCCGCAAAACCTGACTGTGCATACTCTGGCAATTAAACGAGCTTCGCAATGGCGTCATAATTTGGCGGATTATCATTTGCCGTCTGCTGACGAAACAGCGGCAATGGTGGAACTGGCCGGCCAGTCAGCCGTCAGGATGGGGATGCACCCGTATTATCTCTACAGACAGCGCTTTATATTAGCTAACTTGGAAAACCTGGGTTATTCGTTGCCAGGTAACGAATCCCCTTATAATATCCAGATGATTGAAGAACACCAGACAGTAGTGGGGTTGGGAGGTGGCGGAGTCACAAGGATGGTTGAACCTGAGTCTGGCAAGGTTGAAAGATTGTTCAATCCGAAATGCCCGGCTACCTATGTTTCCAAAATAGAGGAAATAATTAGTAGAAAAGTAAAGAGTATTGAGGGTCTATTTCATTGACACTGTCAGGTCGTTTAGTTAAAATAGAGAGGAATCGGACAAGTTGGGACATTGTTTCTAGATCCTTTTGCCAATGTTATTGTCGTGTTTGATATTAAAAGAGGGGGAATTTATCTAAATGGGCACAATGACCAGCATCCGTAAGGGTGCTAAGCGTTATTTAAAAGGCGTTGTAGTCATACTAATTATCGCCATGGCAGCCGGAGCATTCTATATTGGAATCGGAAATGCCCAGTACAAGAATTCACAGGATTTGTACAAGGGTCCGTCAGCCTCAGTTAATGGCGTCAAGATTTCTGATGAGGACTTCAACGATGCTCTGTATCGGACACGTTATGAGTTCGCCCAGTATGGCGCAGCTTTGTCCGAAGAACTGATTCATAGCTTCGCCCTGGACAAGGCGATCAATAACCAGATTCTGAAGAACGCCCAGAAAGATCTGGGTATCAAAGCCACCAATAAAGAAGTCAATGATTTTATGGATCGGCTTCATAAGTTGGTACCAACCGAAGAAGAATGGAGCATGCTGCTCTACAATAACGGCGTCTCTTCCGAGCGCGAACTGCGTGTGTTAGTCAGAGAGTCACTCGCATTCCAGAATCTCTTAAAGGTATTGGCTAAAGACAGCGGCCTGACTGTTACCGAAGAGGAAATCATTAAGAACTATCAGACGGTTGAAGCCAGTCATATCCTTATCAGAGTCAAATCATTCGACGAAGAAGAAGGGCATACTGATGCAGAAGCACTTCAGATTGCCACTGAGATTTACGAACAGTTAAAGGCTGGAGCAGATTTTGCGACCTTAGCCAATGAGAAAACCGAAGATCCTTCCGGTCAGGGTAAGGGCGGCAACCTTGGCACTTTCTTGCGCGGACAGATGGTAACCGAATTTGAAGAAGTCGCTTTTTCGCTCCCGGTTGGAGAGATTAGCGAGCCGGTCAAAACAACATTTGGCTATCACATTATCAAAGTTACCGACCGGGTTGATCCTGAAAGTGAAGAATTTAAGAACAAAAAGGCCGAATATGAGCAAGAACTCTTAGCTCAAAAGTTCCAGGATGAGAAATTAAACTCCTGGCTCGAAGAGCAAAAGGCAAACGCCACGATTGAGATTCTCGATCCCGGTTTGCGTGCTTTCCGCCTGAAGAACGAAGAAAAGTGGCCGGAAGCTGCTCTTGCTTACGAAAAGGCCATTAAGAAAGATAAGGACAATCAGGGATATTACCTGTCGCTTAAAGAAGTCTATGTTAAAGACAACAGACTGGCGGATGCCGCCAAGCTGATGGAAAAGGCTCGCGAAAAGTGGCCGGAAAACATCTCTGTTCTGACTGCACTTGCTGACGTCTATGTCCAGCTGAAGGAAACCGATAAAGTTCGCGAAGTGCTCACTTATACCTCCAGCATTGCTGGTGACGATATAGCGTTGCATCAAGAAATCAAGGCCCTCTATGAGAAAGCCGAAATGACAGCGGAAGCTGCTGATGAACAGATCATCATTGATGCACTGTTGAATCAGCAAGCCGTTGAGCAGACCGGAGCAGACCTGACCGAAGATTCTTTCTCAACTGACGATACTTCATCAGCTTCTGTAAACGAAGGCGACGAGGAATAAGCCTGAGAATTGACTAAGATGAAGCGCGGAAGGCGAAGGATGACTTCGTCCTCCGCGTTTTCTATAAATCAGGAAAAGGGGGAGAATCACAATGGAAGTTGCCGCTCCTCGCGGAACGCAAGATATTTTACCGGAGAGCGCCGCATGGTGGCAGCAGGTGGAAGCGGCTGCCCGGGAGATAGCAAGGCGCTTTAATTTCAAGGAAATCCGAACCCCCATGTTCGAACATACTGAAGTATTTGCCCGTGGCGTTGGTGAAACAACCGATATCGTAGAAAAGGAAATGTACACCTTTATGGATAAAGGCGGACGTAGTCTGACCTTGCGTCCGGAAGGAACAGCGGGTGTAGTGCGCGCTTATATCGAGCATAAAATGCATGGGGTTTCCCCACTGCAAAAGCTCTACTATATCGGTCCGGCTTTCCGCTATGAGCGCCCACAGGCAGGCCGTTACAGACAACATCATCAATTCGGTTTGGAGCTGCTAGGTTCTGCGGATCCAGCTGCCGACACCGAGATTATTGGCCTGACAATCGCCTTTTATCGTCATTTTGGATTAAAAGACTTGGAAGTGCGCCTGAACTCGATTGGCTGCCCTTCCTGCCGGCCGCAATACCGGGAAGCGCTCATTAGCAAACTCAAGTCCCGCAAGGATACGCTATGTACAACCTGTAATGAAAGACTGGACCGTAATCCATTGCGGTTACTGGACTGCAAAAACCCGGACTGCCAGGCGCAGATGAAGGATTTGCCCAAGACCGTTGACTTCCTCTGCCCGGAATGCCGTGAGCACTTTGAAAAAGTGCGGCGCTACCTAGAGCTGAATGGCATCAAGTATGTTCTAGACTCGACACTGGTCAGAGGGCTGGATTACTATACCAGAACGGTCTTTGAAATTGTTTACCGCGGGCTGGGAGCGCAGGATGCCATGTGCGGCGGTGGCCGCTACGATGGGTTAATCGAGACTCTTGGGGGGCCGCCAACGCCAGGTGTCGGGGTTGGCATAGGGCTGGAGCGCCTGATTCTGACTCTTGAAAAACAGAAAGTCTTCCAACCCCAAATCAAACCGCTGGATGTGTTTATTGTTGCCTGCGGGGAAAAAGAACGCGAGCATGCTGTGGATTTGGCATTCCGTCTGAGGTTATATGGCTTGTCAGTTGATTTTGATATTCTGGGCCGCGGCATGAAGGCCCAGCTGAAGGCGGCTGACCGCAGCGGGGCCATCGTGGCCGTAATCATCGGGGAAGAAGAGCTGCAGAATGAAGAAGTCGTCGTCAAGATTATGCAGAGTGGCACCCAGCAAAATGTTCCGCTCTTGGACATTGAAACTGCGTTGACTTCAATTATCATGTGCCAGCAGACTGCACGCCGAAGCGGTAACTAGGCGGCGCTAACCGCTGGCGCTAACCGGGCCGTTAAGGCGGCATGTAATAGCGGACTGGTTTAATTGGCAACCTCTGATACTTGCGATGGACACGCAAACTATGGTATGATCAATCCACAGTTAAGAGACAATAAATTTGCTCCCTGCTGTGTTCGTGATAAAGCTGAACGTGTTATGAACCGAACACCACGCTTTAGGGAATCTGGTCTCTG
>JBMNNY010000187.1:0-4110 GCA_050942765.1 Bacillota bacterium
TCTACCATAGCTTCATTTTCACCATAAAGTGCGCGATAGACCTCGGTGATCGTCTGCCTGCTGTCAACAACGAAAAAGTAGCTGCTAGTCAGTAAGGCGGACATTTTCCCAACCACATCAAATGAATCCAAGCGCTCCTTAATGCGCAGTTTATAGCCGTTTAAGTCGATCGTGTCACCCGGAATATGTCCCCGCAAAGTATACAGCAACACCTCACCCGGCGCCAGTGTGACGGATTTGCTTACCAACTTGCTGTAATCATCGCTTGTAAAGAAAATGATGATGGCAGCACTATTGACAGCGAGGGAGTTATCAAAATTCCCCGTAAATCTCGCACCTTCCTGATTTGACAAAAAATAATTGTAGCGTTGCCTGACAACATTCTGCGGCGTGACATTATGCAGTGCCGATTGCTCAGCAATAATCTCATCCAGTTCAGCAGCCTGTTTGTCCGAAACATTACTGGCACTGATCAAGATATTCTTGGGATAGCGATTGCGCATAACTTCTTCCACTCCGACGTACAGCGAAACCGTAGTAGAGAGTACCACGATAACTGCGCTTGACAAAATGCAAATATTGGCCAGGCCGACAGCGTTCTGTTTCATGCGATAGATCATCCCTGAAACCGGGATGAAGTGCCTGGCCTGATAATAGTACTTCTTGTTCCGCCGCAGCATTTTCAAGACGGCGATACTGCCAGCTGTAAACAAGCAATAGGTCCCGACCATCACCAACATAACTGCTACAAAAAAGATGTTCAGCGCTGCCAGCGGTGATTCCGTTGTCTGTGCCAGATAATAGCCAGTACCAAGGCTGATCGCTCCAATTAGGGCGAGGAGCCATTTTGTGCGAGGCTCTTTTTCTCCGACGCGGCCGCCTCTTAGCAGTTCAACCGGTTTGGCTAAGTGTACCTGACAAATGTTATATATCAGGTTAATTAAAAATATGGCCCCGAACAGGAGTAATGTGCTTAGGATTGCCCCGGCCGGTATTTCAAAACCGAAAACAATTTCGGCAGAAATAATTTTGAGCAACAGCATCAGCATCAGCTTACTAAACAGTATGCCTATCAAAATCCCGACCACAAAGCTGATTATGGCAACAAACAACGTTTCAATGGCCATAATCCGGGCGACATGCCTTTTTTCCATCCCCAGGATATTGAAAAGTCCGAATTCTTTTTTGCGGCGCTTGATTAAGAAGCTGTTGGTATAGAACAGGAAAATCACAGCAAAAATCCCGATAATGATTGATCCCAGGCGCAGAATCTGCCGCAAGCTGGCACTGTCGCTCAAATAACCGATGTTCTTGACCAACACCAGGTAGCACATGTTATAGAACATCGCGATAGTGCCGATACACGTTAACACATAAGGAAGATAGGTCCTTGCGGGCTTCCGGATATTGGTAATTGCCAGTCTGACGTAAAAAAAGTTACTCATTTCTGGCACCACCTGTTGCAATCATGGTCAGGGTATCCGAAATTTTCTGATACATGGCCTCTGTAGACATCAAAGTCCTATATAACTGATGATAAACTTCTCCGTCCTTTATAAACAGCACTCTCTTGGCATGACTGGCCGCCTTAATGCTGTGAGTCACCATCAGAATGGTCTGTCCGTCGTCATTGATCTCGCAAAACAGCCTCAGGAGTTCTTCCGTGGCGCGTGAGTCAAGCGCGCCGGTCGGCTCATCAGCTAAAACCAACTGCGGTTTGGTGATTAAAGCCCGGGCTATAGCCGTTCTTTGCTTTTGGCCACCGGATATCTCATAAGGATATTTGGACAAAATATCACTGATCCCGAGTTTCGCGGCGATCGGCTTCAATCTGGCGCTCATTTCGGTAAAAGCCTTCCCGGCCAGCACCAGCGGCAAAAGGATGTTATCCTGTACTGAGAAAGTATCCAGCAAATTAAAGTCCTGAAAGACAAATCCAAGATTATCGCGCCGGAACGCCGAGATCTCCTTCTCTTTGATTGCCGTAAGGTTCTTGCCGTTGAGCAGCACCTCGCCGCGCGTGGGCTTATCAATAGCCGCCAGGATGTTGAGCAGTGTCGTCTTTCCGGATCCGGATTCACCCATAATGGCCACGAATTCGCCCTGCTCGACCTGAAATGTTACATTGGCGAGCGCTTGTACCGGATTACCGCCAAATCTTGTTGTGTATATTTTCCGCAAGTTATCGACTTCCAGAAGCGGCATAATTATTACCTCCTCTTGTTCATCAATTGTTTTCGCGCCCATTATAGCAAAAAGAGAAAATGCCTTGCCTTAGTTTTGGCTTACATTTTCCCCGCACAGCTTACATTTTGGTAAGATTGTAAGATTGCCTGCCCGCTCCAGTCCTGCCTTATCCTAGTCCGCCGCAATCTTAACGGCATCGAGCCCAACTTTCACTTTGGTGCCCTTCCCGACTGTCGAATCAATGGAAATAGTATGCGACAATTTGCTCAAAATCCGACGACTAAGCGAAAGTCCAATGCCACTGGCCTTTCTGTCAATACGCCCGTTATAACCGGTGAAGCCCCGCTCAAATACACGCGGCAAATCTTCTGGAGCAATGCCAACTCCGGTGTCCTCAATTACCAATGTATCGGGTAAATCCGGATCCATATACATAGAGACCGTTCCACTGTTAGGTGTATACTTTAGCGCATTGGACAATATTTGCTCGATTACAAAGGTCAGCCACTTTGCGTCTGTAAGTACTTCGTGGTTCAGTGGCTGATAATCCAGCCGAATTTTCTTCCGGATAAAAGACTGCGCATATTTCCGAATCGCGCGCCGGACGATATCGTCCAGGGGATACTTGCTGATGAGCAGATCAGCGTTGATACTCTCCATGCGCAGATATTGCAGCACCATTTCAACATATTGCTCAATCCTGAAAAGCTGGTCTAGCAGTTCGCTGTTTGCCTCGCCGTTAGCTTCGGTTGGATCCGATTGCAGCAGTAGACGCATGGCAGCAATCGGCGTTTTAATCTGGTGCACCCAGATAGTATAATAGTCGACCATGTCGGTATATGCCTTATCTTTTTCATCGATAATTTCCGAGCGGCTCTCGTCGATAATCCTGATTAGCTCCTGATAATCCTGTTCGATCTGGTCGCGGGGTACCGGCAGGCCGGCCTCGGCAATATTGGCGCAATTCTTCAGCCGTTCCAGCAGCAGATGGCGCCGATAATAAGCTGTGAAGCTGATGATTTCGACTATCATAATAAAGATGCCGCTCAGCAAAGCGGCGTAACCCACTGCTTCCAGCGGCAAGGAATAGAGCGCGCATAGCATCAGAAAAACGCCGTACGTGATCAGCACGATAATGATGCTGGTACGGTTGCTTTTGAGATATGAACCTAAGAACTTGAAAATATTGAGCCTGCTCTGCCGCATATCATTCATTTCATTACTCCGTCATGATCATGTCATTGCACCATCAATGCAATTACCACATATGTTATCACGCCCTAATGTCATTGCACCATATAGCCAAGGCCCCTCTTGGTGATAATGAAATCTTCCAGCCCCGACTCGGCCAGCTTTTTACGCAAGCGCGTAATGTTGACTGTTAGGGTGTTCTCATCCACAAAGTGGTCACTTTCCCAAAGACGCTGCATGATTTCCTCACGGGAAACGACGTGGCCAGCGTTTTCCATCAGCAGCTGCAAAATGCGCAAATCATTCCTGGTCAGCTCGATTTTCTGATTCTGATAGGTTAAGGTGGTATCACTTAAGTTCAGGAGCACACCACGATGCTCAATCACATTAACTTGTCCCTGAAACGAATATGTGCGCCGTATCAGCGCCCCTACTTTAGCGGTAAGCACGTTTAAATCAAAAGGCTTGGCGATAAAATCATCCCCGCCCATGTTCATGGCCATCACGATATTCATATTGTCGCCAGCTGATGAAATAAACATGACCGGGACTTTGGAGAACTTGCGGATTTCGCTGCACCAATGAAAACCGCTAAAAAACGGGAGCATCACATCCAGCAGCACCAGATGCGGCTCAAATTGAATGACTTGCTCGATAACGTTTTTAAAATCGGTGACACAGACCACCTCATAATCCCATTTACAGAGCTGATCCTTTATGGTCCGCGCTATA
>JBMNNY010000189.1:0-4055 GCA_050942765.1 Bacillota bacterium
CAATATAAAATTGCCCTTTGCCGCATTATAGTGGGCATCAATAGAGATTAGTTCCCAGCCATTACCTTTGACAGTCGCTTTGCCGGCACCGATTTCCAGACGGACATCAGCTTCCTTAAGGCTGTCGGCTGGTAGCGAAAAGGTCTTATCAACCATGTTCACTGGCTCCGTATCAGTTATTTTGGTCACTGCCTGGGGATAGGCGATAACAAATATAATCGCAACGACAATCAGCCCTCCCAATACCCATTGACCGATTTTATGGTACTTACCTGATTCTATATGGGATACTACCATACTAATCCCGATGAATACCAATACCAACGGCCATAGCCTTAGCAGCTGCGGCCAGATTGACCAGGGAATCAGTCCAAAATTATTCAATAGCAAAATCGTGCCCACTAGAACTAACAGCAACGGGCCGACTACAGAACGCCTCATCGAAAGGCCCCCTCCCTAATTCATTGCTAGTATTATTCTATTCATGGAGATACTTTCCTTTTGCTGGTTTCTCAATGACGAATTTTTTTCAGGAAAGATTTGCGCGCAGCTGTTCCGCCACCGCTTCCGGACTAAGTAGCGGGCCTTGACATGCACCTTGGCGGCAGATGTACGCGGCGGGCAGAGGCTGATCCGGAAAGCGCTGATCGCCCCACTCACTCTCTTCTGCTGGATTGAGCGGATGCGTTATGACGGACTGCGCACCCTGCACGCCGGTTGAGCGCATGCGCGCAGCCGCAAGAAATGGCAGTCTTTCTGTGGGCGTCTTGCCAATGATCGCCACTCGCACGGGTTGTGCCTCTAATTCTTTGCAGGCCAGACCATAGGCAGCCGCCTGATAACCCCAATGGTGATAAGTTGCGGCAAACCACTGCAGGGCACGCCGGGCTTCCCGCAGATACCAGTCATCCGCCAGATGCCCTGCCAGTCGGATTAGGAAACGGGCGGCCGCGACATTGGCCGTGAACAGTTTTTCTCTTTGGCTGAGCGCGCCAATCGCCTCTGGATCAGGGATCGTATCATAAAATGCGCCATATTGATCATCTTCCAGTGCATCGGTCATAAAGACAGCGCACTTTCTGGCCGATGCCAAAAAGCGCCGATCACCGGAGATTTCAAAAGCAGCCAGGAATGCTGCTCCAATGGCGGCCTGGTCTTCTAAGAAGCCCTGGAGAGTACTGCGTTTACCTTCCCGAAAATAGTGAAAGACCGCACCACTCGAGGCAATCATATTTTCCGCTAACCACCGCAGAACGGTCATAGCCTTTTCAGCCAGGCTCAAGTCGCCAAAAGCCAGAGCTGCATTTATCAACGCCTGACAAAACTGCCCGTTCCAGTTGGCATGGATGGTGTCATCTATGTAAGGACGCTGCAGTGAGCGGCGGCGTGTGGCGTCCGCTTGGAAGTATTCTTCGTCCGCATCCTGGCTGCCGGCAAAGCCATGCAGGTGGGAGGAGGCGTCTTCGGGCGCGCCGGGCGCGCCAACTGCGTCGCTGCCTCCCACCGACAGCGTGGTAATCACATACTGAATGATGCGTTCCGCAATTTCCTTGTATTGTGGGTTTCCGGTCACTTGCCATGCCATGACCAGATTATTAAGCAGGCCGGCGTTACCGGACAGCATCTTTTCATAATGGGGCGTTGACCAGTCACTTTTGGTGGCATAGCGGAAGAAGCCGCCTTCAACCACATCCCATATTTCGCCGGCGATCATGTGATCTAGCGTGTTTGTAACTATGGCAAGGATCTCCTGATCCTGGGAAGTCAAATATGAATCCAGTAAGAATTCGATTGTCTCCGGATGCGGAAACTTGGGAGCCCGGCCAAAGCCGCCATTAGTCTTGTCATAAGAAGCCCGGATTGCCTTCAAAATCGTGCTGCTGACTTCTTCCGCGCGCAGCCCAAGCCCTTCCCCAAGTCCTTCTTCTTCTTTATCGCCTGCAGCCCGCGCATTGAGCTCCGCCCGGGCACGCGCCCACTGCATGCGCTCCGTTTCAGCGGCCAAATGATCCTGAATCCTGGCACGGTCTTCGCGCCACGACTTGAGAACGGATTTGATATACAGTTTCATTTCAGCAGGTGGTATGTAAGTACCGGATAGCAGTACCTCACCTTCCGGCGTCAGAAAGGCATTGGTCGGCCATCCACCGTCCAAGTAGCGATCTTGGATATGAGGATTCTGATCCGCATCAACGCGTACCGTAATGAAGTTCTCATTGAGCATGGCAATGATCTCCGGATCAGAATAGGAAGTTTCATCCATGACGTGGCACCAGTGGCACCACACTGCCGTCAGGTTCAGCAGAACAGGCTTGTCTGACTGCCGGGCAGCAGCAAAAGCCTCTGGAGACCACTCCTGCCAGTTAATTTCGGCAGCCCGGTTTGGACGTGGTGAAAAACGAAAAGTAGTCATCGACAAAACTCCTTTTCCCCTAGTGTTCCCAGGAAATCGAGGTGCGATAATCAAATAAGAGGGCGGTTCGGAAAGAACCGTCCTCTTGCCTTCTAATCTTTATAATCCAATCTCTTAATCACGATCAATCTTTACAGTTACAATCTTTATAATCCCAAACTCGGAGCGATCTCCTGCATGGCCTCCACGCCGAGGGCGATGAACTGATCCAACTCTAGCCCCAGTTCGCTACAGCGCCTTATTTGATCCCGATTGGCACCACGTGCAAAAGACTTCTCGTGGAACCGTTTCATGACAAAATCCGCATCAATCGCGCACAGCATTTTTTCAGGCCGAATCAATGCGGCGCTGGTAATCAGACCGGACAACGGATCGCTGGCATGCAGCGCTTTATCAAGCAGAGTCAGGCGCGGCAAACCATGCATCTCATTATGGACTCTGACGGCGTAAACGATATCCGCATCAACGCCAAGGCTCGCCAGCAGATCAGCTCCTACCATACTGTGACGCTCCGGATCCTTGGCTGTTTCATCATAGTCGATGTCATGCAGCAACCCGGACAAACCCCACTTTTCCTGGTCTTCGCCGAAATGATTGGCCAATTTTCGCATTATTGCTTCTACAGCCAAAACATGTTTCCGCAAATTAGCATTGGAAATCTGTTTTTCAACCAGATCCCAAGCTTCCTCCCGATTCATCCAAAGTCCTCCCTGCGAAAATCCGACGCTTCAGCGCCGGATTTTAGTAACTCATATTTGATTATGCAATGCACGCCCCGCGCACTGCGTCAGCTGGCTGCGCACTGCCCTGCGCGCGCCGCTTCAGCCGCTGCGCGCCCACGCGCACCCCCTCAGCCGGCCGCCACTTCCGTTTCCTCTTCGTCCGTGCGCTGGTTGGTCTTGAAGACTTCACACTGATAGCACGTAGACCGCTTGGCCGCAATTGATGCCGCCGGTTGTCCATTCTCGCATAGTGTGCCAGGAACCAGCCAGCACTTTTCCTCTTGCGAATGGAAAGCCGGACAGTTGATGAAGTTACAGTTCTTAACGACCCAGCAGGACTGGAAGTCCTCTTTAACCTTAAAGCGACCGACCATCGATGTCAGGCGGTCCGCCATTTCAACCAGGATGCTGGCCTCTTCTGCCAGGCGGGCGATCGTGCGCCTTTGCTCCTGGGTACCCTCAGCAACCTGACGGGCACCAATGGCGTTTTGCGTAGCAATATCTGAAACGGTAGCCATGGTACTGGTCATTTCCTGACTGCTGGCAGCCTGCTGTTCTGAAGCAGCAGCAATATCCTGAATCGTCTGCACGGTTTGATCAACCGAAGCATAAATCTCATTAAAGGCTTCACTGGCCTTGATTGACAATACCGAACCGGTTTCGGCAGCGCGGGCGCCCTGTTCGGTAGCTTCAACGGCGGCCTTGGTTTCAGTCAGAATCTCTTGTACCAGGTTAACGATCTGAGCGGCAGATTCGGTTGTCTGCTCAGCAAGTGCACGCACCTCTTCAGCAACTACCGAGAATCCTTTGCCGTGTTCACCGGCACGGGCAGCCTCAATCGAAGCGTTAAGGGCCAATAAGTTCGTCTGACGTGAAATGTTACGAATAACATCAACGATCTTGGCAATTTCCTGAGAACG
>JBMNNY010000190.1:0-4021 GCA_050942765.1 Bacillota bacterium
CATTACTCCGGCAAAAAACATCGAAAAGGTATTTGTTTTCCAGTATATCTACCCAGTTAAAGCGGGCGGTGACATGGCTATTCAATCTCAGCAGCCATTCTCTGATCTCAAAATTGCTGATAAACCTCTGCCGTTGCTCTTTGCTTAATTCCGAATAGCGATACACTTTCGCCTGCACGGGAGTAAAACCCCGTGCTACAGCCTTAACTGTGGAGCTAAATTGGCGCAGGGAGTCCGGTTTGGTCCAGGTCACCTTGCTTCGCATGTAAATCATATAACGGCCTAAGCGGCTTTTTTTAAGGATACTTTTTAATGATGGCACCGGCTATCACCAACCCTCTACCGGTTTGCAATTCCAATATCTTCGCGATTCTAAGATTGCATCACAAACCCCGTCGGCAGTTTGACTTTAGTTGTCTGTCGCCGCCGCAGCGTTTTACGATAATCAATTCTTTCAATGGCATAGAAAGAAGAACGCACCAGTCCCTTGATTGAGTTATAATTCGATACATTTACCGATGAAAGCGCCACCTGGATCCCTTCACTGCGCAATTTTTCGCACATGTTATCCAGAATCACGGAATGTACCCGGCGACCGCGATAATGGGGGTGCACAAATCCCGGACCGAAATACGCCTGTCCGAGCGGAACCACCACCTCATAATCGACATCGGAAATGTAATATTTCTCGTAATTGATCCAGCTGTAGCCGGCGATCTCTCCGTCCGCCAAGCCCAACATGCATTGGCAGCCGCTCTGAACCTTTGCCTTAACTTCAGCCGGTGTCAGATACATTAGTTCTGCCAGTTTTGGAAAATCAGCTTCCGTTGCCAGGCGCGCTTCCACTCCGGGAGCTTTGGTAATTTGCACCGGACCGGTAATATCGCGGCGCAAAAGATAGAAAGAACGTCTGACATAAAATATCCCTGCCATACGATTCCAAAGCAGGGACAGTAGCCGGACAGTTCCTTCCCGCCGCCACATGGCCAACGCTTTGCTGACAATCGATTTGTGCGCCACCTGTTCAGTCATCTGACGACTTCACTCCTACATTTGCAGAGAAAACCGCACTTTATCAGGCTGTAGATCTTCCAGAAACTCTTCGCTGACATCCATTTTGACATCACTGTGATCCGAAAGGAAACTAATAAATGTTTTGCAGACAATCGTGAGATCCTTCCAGAAGGTAATTTTCTGTATGTATTGCTTATCAAGCTCAATCATCTGCGATCTTTTCAGGGTGGTTCTGCCGCTGACCTGCGCCAGTCCTGTCAGACCAGGCTTGACCGTCAGAATTGGCTGGTAATGACTATAATACTTCTCAACGATAAACGGCAGCATCGGCCGTGGACCGACAATACTCATATCGCCTTTGATAATGTTAAAAATTTGGGGTAACTCGTCCAAACTGGTCTTGCGCAAAAATGCCCCGACTTTTGTGATGCGCGGATCATCTTTTTCGAAATAATAGCCCGCACCTTTGGAAACGGCATTATCAACCATGCTGCGGAACTTATACATGACAAAGACGCGTCCGCTTTTGCCAACGCGTTTTTGCCTGAAGATAACCGGACCGGGTGACTCGATACGAATCGCAAGCGCGATACCTGGCATTACGATAAGCAAAGGTACAGCGGCTATTAATCCCAAAAGTAAATCCAGAAGGCGTTTTACGAATTTTGCGTAAATCAACTGTTGTCCCACCTTTAGTGTTTGCGCTTTTTGGCATAAGCCAGAGCATCCTCGAACAGATATTTTAAAAAGGCAAATCCGGGACGCAGATCATCCGCCGCCGAGATCGCATAGGTTTTGGGCCTTGCGAAGTGCGATTTGAGGGCTTCTGCAAGCGACACCTCGCCCCGGCGGACCATCGTCAGGACTGCTACTAAGTCTTTTACGGCGTATACCCAACGAGTCGCGTCGTCAAAAGGAGGCTCAGCTGGTCCAGCTGGTGCCAGTCCGGCTGGTGGCGCCTGTTCCTGACCTGCCAGGTCGTTAAACATATGTACTGACAGCGGAATGCCAGTACCGCTTTCGATACCGGCAAACATCGGAATGCGTCCGTTAACCTCAATTACTTTATAAAGCCCGTCCCGAAAATCCTTCTTATATTCGATATCCGCTATGCCATAATAATCATTTGACTCCAAAAGTGCCCGTGATAGTTTCACTGCTTCCGGATGCGGCTCGGCAGCATATAGCGAGGCCGTGCCAAGATCCACCGGATATTGGCGCACTTTCTTGCCAACAAAGCTGACAATGGTTTTTCCAGTACGTGCCCGGTAAAGGTAAACAGTAATCAGGCTTTCCGTACCGCCGGGAATGAGTTCTTGTACCAGAACCGAAAATCCTTCTGCCTGCGCCAAATCGTAATAGCGCAGCGCTTCTTCGCTGGAGGAGGCGATGAATCCTTTGCGTTTGAAGTGACTGGCAAACGTGGGACTGTCCACCGGTTTGATGACCACCGGAAAAAGCGCCTGGGCGCACCAGGCACGCAGCTCAGCGCCATCCTTTGGAATGCAGGTCTTGGGAAAAGGCACCGACGCCTTGGCCGCACTTTCATTTAGGCAGGTCTTATCCGCCAAGGTCCGGTAAGATTGCAGATTCACCGGCATCGGCCAGACATAGCTTTGAGATAGGACGCTGCTGTGTTGATAAATAAACTCCGCGAATTTGTCATTGTCCGGGAAAAGCACTTTTTGCCCGGGAATCTCGGCTGCCAGCCTCGTCAAAATGGCAAGCATTTTCTCCTGCCAATGGTCCTGGCCAATATTCAAGCCCACGCAATACTTTGAGTATAGACCAAAGTCAATGGAGCTGATCCCCAGCGCAATGACACTGATTCCTGCCCGACCCAGGCCGCGGATCACCCCCAGGCCCCCCTGCCCTGCTCCCAGACAGACAGCTAGCGGTTGCCCGGATGCCCGGCGTTTCACTTTGGCGAAAAAAGCTTCGCTGGTGTGCACGGCAATCACCTTTCCCTAATCACATTAATCACATTTCCTTGATAATCAGCTTGCGCTGGTGCAATGAAGCGCGGAAGTCAATTTTGAGGACTTTGGCATTAATGATCAAGAAATATGGCACAAGGCCCACAACCGCAATCAAAACACATTGTATGACGGCGGCAATTTGGCTTTGTGGTGATCCCAAAACACGGCCCAAAAGATAGACAATCGCTGTCATAATAGCCGTACCAACCGCGATCCACACCAAATGGGCAATATCTTTGGAACGGTAAATCTTGTGGCCGCGCCGCTTGAGAATCAGACCGCCCAAAAAGTATCTGGTCCAAAGCGAAAGGCTGGTAGCCAGCGCCAATCCAAGATGACCCAGCGGTTTGATGAGCAGCAGGTTCGCACCGATATTTATGGCAACGCAAATAAAGGATAACAGCATGGGAGTTCTGGTATCACGTGATGCGTGGAAGGCACGCATCTGAATCGGCGAAAGCGCCATTGGCACAATTCCCAGTCCATAGAAAGCCAAGGCGCCAGCAGTGAGGGCGGTCGCCTCAGGGCCAAATTCCCCACGCTGGAAGAGGACATAGACAATCGGCTCTCTAAACAGAATAATTAAAGCCATAGCTGGTAAAGCCACCATCAAGGCTCCAAATATTGAGCGGTTCAGCAGTCCGTCAAAATGCTCCTTATCGCCCCTGACATGATGTTTGCTTAGAATAGGTAAAATCACAGTCGCAATCGAAGAGACAAACATCACTTCGAACAGACTGGTAACTTTGGCAGCGTAATTTAAAGCCGCAATCCGGCCAGTCGGGAGCAACGAAGCCATCATGCGATCAACAATCCGGTTGACATCGGAGGCCAGCATGCCGAGGATGACTGGTACTGCCAGGGTACCCAGTTCCAATAGACCGGAATGACCCCAGCGCAGCAGCGGCCGCTCATGGGCTGGTAAACGAAAAGCTGACCAGAGCATGATGAGAAGTCCCAAAAAAGCGCCAACCACAGTCGATACATTTACCCAGGCAATCGGCATCGACTGACCGGTACTGCCCCAG
>JBMNNY010000191.1:0-3975 GCA_050942765.1 Bacillota bacterium
GTTCCGCTCCGCCCCGCCCCGCCCCGCCCCCCTGCCCCGTCCCGCCTCGCCTTATCACTCATCAGTGCCTGGCGCTACGACGTATGAATAATTGCTGACTGATGGAACGAAGACTAAATCACAGGAGGGATCCTGATGACACAGATCAACTGTTCCGTAAAACACTGTATCCATAACATGAATGACAAAGAAATGTGTGAACTGGAATCGATCACGGTGATCGTTCCCGAGGGGAAAAAGGGAACTGATGATAGTGGCTGTGGCGATTTTGAACTGGCAGAAGGCTCATTGGAGGGATAAAGATGGATCGCGACCAGACTGTGGACTACAATGTTGTGAAGTGCCAGGTTAAAGAATGCATCTATAACGATCATGATGATGAAATCTGTGAACTTGAGGCAATAAAGATTGGGCCGGATGGCTTGGGCGATACAGATTGTATGAGCTTTGAATCATCCAAGCGGAAGGACTATAAGTAAATACTGAATGACAAGAAAGCATGGGGATGATTTCCGCGTTCTGCCCGAGACAAGAGGTCTTGCGATCAGGCCAAAGGCCAGGCAGGATGTGGGAACCGTCTCCATGTCTTTTTTAGCATTTTATGCTAATTTTTTACAGGAAAATTACATGGAATAGTAGAACATTAGCGCGTGGACATTAAAAAATGGATAAAGGGGAGACCTCCAATATCAAGAAGGCTAACCATGATCCTATGTATTACTATTTCTGCAATACTAATTGGCCTATGCGCCGATACAAGTGTAAATGCTTCAGAATCATTGAAACTCCAACTGGAGTTTACTTTTCAGCCGCAAAAACTATATTGCCTGTCTGACGAGACAGTCCATGAATATGATGTCTCTGCCCCGCCGACATTTTTTGACGAGCAAATGCGTGACTTTCTGGCATTTGGCGGCTTAGTTGTTGAGGTGGTCGTTTCTTCGGATGGAACCATTGTCAGCAGCGAAAGAACTGTAATATCCGCAAAAGCTTTAGCCCCACTTTGATTGCACCCACATCATGGCTGTTGATTTCAATATTGCCGGTGGCTTTTATAACTATGGGCAATCCGGGCAAGTTATGATTTCGGTTAATGATGGCTGGCCAATTCTTGCCGAAATGACCCAAATTACGAATGCCGAATTTACCTTGGGAGAAGATGATTCATCCGGTACAATCGATGCTTCCGCAAAAGGCACCACCCGGTTGGAACTAATCTCAATCAATGGCAAACCTGTCAAAAAGTAACCGGGCGTTTTAAATGCGTATCTGATAAATGCCAAGGGGACGACCGCCTGTCGCCCCTTAGCTTATTTTATCTTTACCTATTATCTTATATCTTTACCTTATAGCCTAAATAGCCTAAATTGAAACATTCTCATCGCTCAGACTGAAATCGCAATAGTTCAGATCCGTTCGGTGCTGCCAGCCAAGTGACTGCCAGAAAGCATTGCCAATCTGATTCTTACTGAAAACCAGTAAGCCCATTTTATTAATACCCTCATTTTTCATCGCTGTACATATCTCTTGGAACAAAGCTTTGCCGATACCTTGCCGGCGGTATTCCGGCCTGACCGCCATATGATAAAGAAATCCCCGGCGTCCATCATGGCCGCTAAGAGCAATACCTACAATACGATGATCTATCTCCGCCACGAAGTTTGTGTCGGGATTTCGTTCCAGAAACTTGGCAATACCCGCCGGTGAATCATCCAGTCTGCGCAGGCCAACTCCTTCTATGCCGCGCCATAATTGAAACACTGCATCATAATCTTCCATTGTCATCTTACGAATGATCATTATTCCCAACTCCCATTCATTTTTAACAGTTGCTTGAATTACTGGTATAATATTGCCATAGGATGAAACCGGGGGTGCTCCTTTAATGGATGAATTAATCACCAGGCCTAAACCACAGCAAGCCAATCGTGCATATCTACTGTTGTTGACTCTGCTTCTTGCCGGCGGCATCTTTTTGATGCCGCACATCGGGATCGGCGCCAACCTTTGGGTTAATGAACTGGTATACATGCTTTTGATCCCGCTGATACTGGCCTTCCGCAGTAAATGGCCCATAAAGGAAACTTTCCATTTGAAGGCAGTCTCCCCGCGACTGCCTGTAATCAGCATGATTATTGGAATACTATTTTGGCTACCTGCTATCGTACTTTACAATACCTTTGAATACCTGACTGGTCTGTTTTTAGGGCCCAGTCCGGATGTCGGTGCTGCATATACCCAACTACCAGCAATCCAGATTATCATGGTTCTTATAGGAATGGTTGTTTTAGCGCCTGTCTGTGAGGAAATCTTCTTTCGCGGTTTTATGCAGCGCGCTTATGAAGACTTAGGCATCAAACAAAGCTGGATTATTACCGGAATCCTTTTTGGCGCGATGCATATTCTTAACGGAATGAATAATCTGATCCCTACGACGTTATTAGGATTGGCCATGGGGTTCCTCACCAATCGCACAGGTTCGATTTGGCCTGCGATGGCCTTGCATTGCGGTGCCAATCTGATGTCCCAAATTGGAGCAGCCCTTCTGCCAGCAGTAGCCACTCCCCAAATACTGCCCCTATGGATCTATGGCATAGCTATCTTGTCAGCGCTTATTGGCCTGGTGCTCCTGGTTGCGATCGGTCGCAGGGGTGTTCAAGAGACTGTTAAAGACGCGCCTGCCCAGGCGATGCAAACGCCAGCGGCAACACCGGTTGGTACTCTTGCGCCTGCACCTGAGCTTGCGTCTGCGCCTGCGGAAGCGCTTAGGTCTAACATGCGCAAAAGCAGCTCGTTAAAATCACTCTTTCGATCAAATGCACTTTTGTTTGCGGCTTTGATCTTGCTTTTTACAATTGGAGCTGAGGTCGCAATACGCCTCGAAGCTTTCCCTCGAATTTCGGAGCTGTCAAAAGATATTGACACCGTCTCAAACATTATCAGCCAAACCAAAACTCAACCTCAGGAAGCAAACATTAGTGCTGGCGAGTTTAGCAATGGTATCACTCTGTTTTCGGTTGAGGTTGAGCACGAGGATGTCGGTAAAGAACTTCTTTTCCGCTATGATATGAAAGTGGCAGAACTTAACCAGGGGGCTTTCCGACTAATGAATCCGACTGGCACTGTTGTATGGGAAGAAAAGGTCCAAGGGGCCGGGCTGACAGCGCAGAGTGACTTCCGGCACATTGCTCTGGATCAATCTGGTCAATGGCAACTGCGCCTGCACGGAAGCGGCCGCGAGCTGAAGATTAAAACCGTTTGGCGGATACAATAAAAGACACAGAAACTGTCTGTCTGTCCTGTCTTCTTTAAATCAAGGCTGTACTAAAGTAACGTTCAGCTCTGTCTGGTAGCACTGTTACAATTGTCCGTTCTGATTCTGTTTCCGGTGGCCGCGCCAGTTCTTCTGAGTGCGGCCACGTCACCGCCCTCGTTCCTGCTGCTCTGGCCACCTGGCGCGCTCCCCAGTAGTTAGCCCCGGCTGATATCCCCACCAGCAATCCTGCCTCTTTCGCCAGAAAACGCGCACTTTCGATGGCATCTTCATCAGTTACTTCAATAACCTGATCCACAATGGCAGGATCGAGTACGTCCGGAATAAAACCGTCTCCAATTCCCTGAATATTATGAAAGCCCGGCCCGTGTCCAAGCAGTGCAGAAACGCCTTTGGGCTCCACGGCTGTAATGCGCACCTTGGGATTCTGTTCCTTCAGATACCGACCTACTCCCGCCAATGTTCCCCCGCTGCCCAGTCCAGAAACAAACGCGTCCACTCTGCCATTCAAATCACGCCAGATTTCAGGACCAGTGGTTAAATAATGCGCCTGTGGATTATCCATGTTTTCGAATTGCTGTGGCACATAAACACCGTCCGGATTCTCGGCACGGATAGCTTCAACTCGCCGCAGACAGCCTTCCATGCTCTCTTCGGCAGGTGTAAGTATTAACTCCGCCCAGCGCCAGGCCAATTCCAGT